>NZ_CP056199.1:2138813-2444358 GCF_013782625.1 Enterobacter sp. RHBSTW-00994
GTTGCCACGGCGGGGAGAGTTTGAGGCGCAGAAACAGCGAATGGCTAAATGCCATCAACCCCATCAGAAGTGGACCACATACACCGGCTAACAGTCCCGTCCCGACGATCAGGGCATAATCCAGAGCGTTAAGCGTTTCACTAAGATGGACCTCATAAAGCGTACTGGCGCCAGGGCTGAGCAGTCGTGTCGTTAGCAGGGCTACCACCGCGGCAATCACTACCGGACCCAGTGACGCCAGCATCAGTGTGCCAAACAGAATTTCCGCAATAAACAGGCTTCCGGCTAACGGTGCATGGTAAGCGCTGGCCATACCGGCCGCTGCGCCGCAGGCAATCCAGAGTTTCCATTCTGATTTGGGCGTAAAGCGCTGAGCAAAAAAAGAGGCCGCAAGCGCGGCAAGCAGGATCATTGCCCCTTCCCGGCCTATGGCGCTCCCACTGGCTACCACCAGCAGTGACGCGAGGGATTTTACCAGGCAAGCCCCGTAGTCAAACTGTCCGTCGCCCGTATCGATCGCTTCCATATAATCGGTGGGGGCATGAGGGCGTTGCGAGGTCAGTCGTTGCCAGCCCCAGAGCAATATTCCCGCAGCCAGCCCGCCCAGGGCAGGTGTTAACATGCGTCGCCAGGGGGAAAGCTGACTGGCGGCATTGACCAGGCTGCCGCTTTCATTACTGAGAAATAACCACTCAAGCAGATACATGGCATGGCGAAACAGGGCGACGGCCAGTGCCGCCAGCACGCCAGTCAACGTGGCAATCAGGAGCCTGCGAAACATCGCGCGGATGTCAGGGTAAGCATGAAGACGCTGCATAGGTCGCAATTAAACAGGGAAGATACAATATTGTGAGGTGAAAACGCGGGGTTAGCAAAAGGTATGCGTGCGAAAAGGCCGGGCAGGGGCATGGCCACTACCCGGAATGACGGTTAACTGTCGCTATGAATGTTCAGTGCCCGTCGTGTACGGCCGGAACTCAGGTATTCCGCAATGTAATCCTGCGAAATTTCGCCGTTATAGCGCCCGTCCTCGTCAACAATCGGCATCCAGCTGGTGTTGCTCTCATAAAGACGTGAAAGCACCACGCGCAGGTTGTCTTCGGCTTTACCGGTCATACGGAACGGATGAAGAATATCAGCACATGAACCACCCGTGTTACGCGCCTCACGGCGTTTGACAAAGCCCAGCGGCTTGCCGTGATCATCGACCACGGTGATCGCCCGAATATCGTGGTCATCCATGGTGACGAATGCCTCTGAAAGCGAAGTGGTTTCGCGCACCGTAATCGTAGGCTGTTGATCGGTGACATCGCCCGCGGAAACCAGCAACAGGCGTTTCAGCGTCCGGTCCTGGCCGACAAATGAACCGACAAATTCGTTGGCAGGTTTAGCCAGCAGCTCATCCGGGCTGGCACATTGCACAATTCGTCCCTGACGGAAGATGGCAATACGGTCGCCCAGCTTCAGCGCTTCGTCAATATCATGGCTCACCAGCATCACGGTCTTTTTCAGTTGGCGCTGCATCTCAAGAAACTGGTTCTGGATCACTTCACGGTTAATTGGGTCAACCGCGCCAAAGGGTTCATCCATCAGCAATACCGGCGGATCGGCAGCCAGAGCGCGGATCACGCCGATACGTTGCTGTTGTCCGCCGGACATTTCGCGCGGGTAACGGTTGAGAAACTTATGCGGATCCATCGCCACCATATCCATCAGCTCTTCGGCACGGGTTTTACAGCGGGTTTTATCCCAGCCCAGCATGCGAGGCACAACAGTAATGTTCTCTTCAATGGTCATGTTTGGAAACAGGCCAATCTGCTGGATCACGTAACCAATGTTTCGGCGAAGCGTCACGGTATCCATCGCGCTGGTGTCTTCCCCGTTAATCAGGATGGTTCCGCTACTCGGCGTAATCAGGCGGTTAATCATCTTCAGTGTGGTGGTTTTACCGCAACCGGATGGGCCAAGTAGCACGCACATTTCCCCTTCGGGAACGTTCAGATTAACGTTGTCCACGGCCTTAAGCATCTGGCCCTGTTTCTGTGAAAATTGCTTGGTGAGGTTTTCCAGTTTTATCATTATCGAATCCCCTTTGGAGTCAGTACGACCTGCAAACGATGCAGCAACCAGTCGAGCACAATCGCTAAAAGACAGATCATCAGTGCGCCCGCAATCAACATACGGATGTCACTGCCGCCAATACCATTAAGCAGCAGCAAACCCAGCCCGCCCGCGCCGATAACGGCGGCAATTGCCATTACCCCGATGTTCATCACCACAGCGGTACGGATACCGCCGAAAATGACCGGCAGTGCCATCGGGATTTCGACCCAACGCAGTCGCTGCCAGAAGGTCATGCCAATGCCGCGTCCTGCTTCACGCAGGCCTGGCGGCAGATTGTCCAGCGCGGTATGGGTGTTACGCACGATAGGCAGTAGCGAGTAGAGAAATACTGCAGTGATGGCGGGCAGAGCTCCGATGCCCTGACCGATCAGCGAAAAGAGTGGGATCATTAAGCCAAACAGCGCAATGGAGGGAATGGTCAGCACAATGGTGGCGATCCCCAGTACCGGTGTCGCCAGCCATTTGTGGCGAACAATCAAAATCCCCAGCGGTACACCGATGACAATGGCCAGCCCGACGGCGAGCGCCACCAGCCACAGATGTTGCATCGTCAGCGTTAACAGATAACCCCAGTTATCAAAAATGTAGTGAACGGTCTCCATAGCGCCTCCTTACAGCAGCTGTTTGCTACGCAGGAAATCACGGGCGACCTGCTGCGGTGACTGATGATCAATGTCCACCTTCTTGTTCAGTTCGGTGATGACATCGTTGTTTAACTGGCTGGAGAGCGTGTTTAGCGCCTCTTCGAGGCCCGGGTTCGCCTCCAGCGTGTCCTGACGGACAACCGGGGTGACGGCATAGCTCGGGAAGAACCCTTTATCATCTTCCAGCACTTTCAGATCGAAGCCTTTCACCCGTCCATCGGTGGTGTAGATAAGCCCGGCATCGACAAAGCCATCCCGCACTGCGTTATAGACCAGTCCGGGGTCCATCTGGCGAATCTGCGGGCGGTCCAGCGTCATATCGTAGGCCTTTTGCAGTGGCGTCATCCCGTCACTACGGCCGGCAAACTCAAGGTCAAGCCCCAGTAACCAGTTGTTGTCTGGATCGGTTTTGCGGATCTGCTCAATCTTTGCCACCATCTCCGACATGGTGTTGATGTGCTCTGCTTCAGCGCGTTTACGCTGCATGGCGAAGGCATACGTGTTGTTCATGTCAGCGGGTTTGAGCCACACCAGACCGTGTTTCGCATCCAGGCGTTTCACTGTCTCGTAGGACTCCTGCGGCGACATGCGTTTAGTGATGTGGTTAAAGATAATCAACGATGTACCGGTATATTCCCAGGTCATATCAATCTGCTTATTGATCATCGCATTACGGGAGATCACCGTCGCAATGTTGGTCTGCGGTTGAACCTGAAAACCTCTCTTTTGCAGATACTGCACGGTCATGGCCGACAGGATGTGCTGCTCGGTAAAGCTCTTGGTCGCCAGAATTAGCGGGGCGGCCAGTGCCTGGCTGGTGAACAGCGCAGCGGCAAGCAGTGCCGTCAGGGCTGAAAACAGTCTCATAGAAGCTCCTTATTATTGTTATTGCGCGAGATGTGGGCTCATCAGGCGGCCGAGAGCGGCCAGCAACGTATCCAGAATCAGGGCGAACAACGCAGTGGCCGACGCGCCCAGAATCAGCGTCGGGAAGTCATTCAGGTAGATTCCGGGGAAAATCAGCTCGCCGTAACTGCTGGCCCCAATCAGGAAAGCCAGCGGAGCTGTACCCACGTTGATGGCGGTGGCAATGCGGATCCCGGAAAGCATCACTGGCCAGGCGTTGGGAATTTCGACTTGTCGCAGGCGTTGCCATTTTGTCATCCCGATCCCGTTAGCCGCTTCCAGGAGTGACGCGGGTACGGAACACAGCCCGGCATAGGTGTTGCGGACGATGGGCAGAAGGGATGCAAGGAACAGAGCAATGATTGCGGGCTTATCGCCAATCCCAAGCACCACCATCGCCAGGGCGAGTACGGCCAGCGGCGGAAGCGTATTGCCCACATTAAAGATCTGCATTATGTATTCGGCACTTCCTCTCGCAGCAGGACGGCTCAACAGGATCCCGCCAGGAATACCAATGAGTAACGCAAAGAACATCGACGAGAAAACCAGAATCAGGTGCTGTTGTCCCAGGTAGAGGAGGTCCACCTGACGTGCTTTGATTGTCTCGAACCCAATGCCCCAGATGAGGATGGCGAGGATCACGACGAGAGTGCTGATAAAAAGCAGCGTACGTTTAAGTAACGGGTGCATTGCGGTGTGTCTCCCTGTGCGCATGCGTTATAGCAACCACGGGTTGCCTGTTGTTATGCCATGTTTCGGCAGGGGTATACGACCTATAGCAAGTGATTGGGAAGGGTTCCAGAGAAGGAGATAAATCAGTAACCCTATGAAATAAGCGGAAACATCAGGTTAAGCCTTATGGCATAAGGGCTGAAAGGAGGGCAGACAGAATAGTCCTAAACACACCTTTGATAAGTGACGCTGTCACATGGAACAAGAACACCCGCACTCACAGAGTGCGGGTGTTGGGGATAAAATAGCGTGCTGTTTCGATGGTGTGGGGGAGTTACACCATTCCGTTGTTCCCGTGACGAAGAAATGCCGGCCGCAGGTTCAGGCGAGCAAACCATGCATCAATTGCAGGTACGTCCGGATGGTCAAAGGGGGTCATTTTCCAGCGGTTCACCGATAACCCCAGCACAACGTCCGCCAGAGTAAAAGCATCGCCCGCAGCCCATGCGCCTGTTCGCTGGAGCTGTTGTTCTACAATACCGATGCAGTGATTCCACTCTTTAATGCCGGCAGCAATGGCATTTTGATCGTTATAGTCCGGGTTCTTGCGTGCCAGGGCCGGGAAAACATAACGCCAGGCGTTGTTAAATTCAGTTGCTTGCCAGTCCATCCAGTGTTCGACGTTTGCGCAGGCCTGCGGCTCCGAGGGTAACAGGTCGTAGCGTCCGGCCTTGCGTGCCAGATAACGGCAAATTGAATTGGACTCCCACAGCACAAATTCATCGTCAATCAGCACCGGAACCATCGCATTGGGGTTCATGGCGCGGAATTCATCGGTCTGGGTTGAGGCAAAACCGCTGCCGTAGTCCTCCTGTCTATACTCAAGACCTGCTTCTTCGCAGGTCCAGAGCACTTTGCGAACGTTTATGGAGGTTGTTTTGCCGAGAATCGTGAGCATTGCGCAGTTGTCCTTTGGGCGGATTAATTGTTTAAAAACAATACACCAGCGTTATATAAAGGGTGTATAAAATTTGTTGTGGTTGTTGTCACCAGGCGCAAAAACCACCATTTGCCTGATAGCAGGCGTTCTCTCACGAGAATCAGTACAGGAAAAACGTAAAGTGAGTCCGGATATTCATTAAACAGGAGCCGAAAATGACTAACCTCGCGCGTACTGCGCCAAACAATACCACGGGCGTTTTTACGCTTCAGAATTACAAGGATAAGGGATATCGCATCCACTGCAATCTTGATCAGGTTAAAGCGCTGACGGGGGTTGAGGCAAAGCCAGAACATCGCCATTTCTTCACCCACTCTCGTGGTTATGTCTATCTTTCAAAACCTTACCCAACCGTTGAGGCAGGCAAAGATGCGGCTATCAGGTTCTTTACCCTGATAACGGGGGTTCAGGTTTACTGGGATCCTGATAAGAAATAATGCCGCTGGGCTGTGTGACCAGAGCACCGTAATGGTGCAGTGCGTTGTGTCTGCTCACCAAAACAGGGATAACGTGGGCGCATGAGTGCTTAACTGACTCATAAATAACGATTTAAAAACTGGCACAGCCATTGCAAAAACAAATGCGAAGGGCAGTGCACCACACAATATGAACAATAGCTGGCTAGGGTTCCGGTTCACTTCGGTGAATGGCTGGTCCAAGAGCTGGCGACCTCTGAGAGGTTACACGGCGGGACAAAAACCCGGGAGACAGCAGCACCAGACGGTGTCGCGCTGCCCCCTAATTTTGTGCCACTCAGAGGTCAAGAATGAAGAAAACGCCATTACTCCGCTCTCTTGTGCTGTCGCTGGCGATGCTGGTCAGTCTCCCAACCTTTGCCGCAGTGAAAAAAGAGTTCAATGTTTGCTGGACGATCTACGCCGGATGGATGCCCTGGGGCACAATCAGCAGTAGCAAAATCATTGATAAGTGGGCCGATAAATACGGCATCAAAATCAATGTTGTTCAGCTCAACGACTATATCGAATCGATCAACCAGTATACCGCCGGCCAGTTCGATGGCTGCACCATGACCAACATGGATGCACTGACTATTCCGGCCGCTGGCGGTGTGGACACCACGGCGCTTATCCTCGGAAGTTACTCGGAGGGCAATGACGGCGTAGTCATGAAAGGTGAGGGCAAAACCCTCAACGACCTTAAAGGGATGAAGGTTTACCTGCCTGAACTGTCGGTCTCTCATTATCTGCTGGTACGTGGGCTTGAAAAAGCCGGTCTGGCAGAGAAAGATGTCACTGTCGTCAACACCTCGGATGCGGATATTGTCTCTGCTTTTGCCACACCGGGCGTACAGGCCGCGGTTGCCTGGAACCCGCAACTCTCCGTCATCAAAGGCACACCAAAAACCACTGAAGTCTTCAGTTCATCGCAGGTTCCGGGTGAGCTTATCGACATGATGGTGGTCAACACGGACACCCTGAAAGATAACCCGGCGCTGGGCAAAGCACTGACAGGCGCATGGTACGAGATGATGGGGCTGATGAAAGCCCAGGATGCGAACGCACTGAATTCGATGGCGGCTGCATCCGGAACCGATCTCGCCGGATATCAGGCCCAGTTGAAAACGACCCACCTTTTTTACACCCCGGCGGATAACCTGGCGTTTGTTGGCTCGGCCGAGCTGGCAAAAACCATGCAGCGTGTTGCGTCATTCTCCTTTGAGAAAGGGTTGCTCGGTGACGGTGCGCAGAGTGCAGATTTCATTGGTATGACCTTCCCCGGCAATGTCACGCAGGGCGATGCCAATAACGTGAAGCTGCGCTTTGATGACAGTTTCGTGAAACTGGCCGCTGCCGGCAAGCTGTGATGAGTGACGGAGTTTGCCATGCGACAGATTAACCGTCATCCCACTTCCGGCATGCGTTTGATGCTTGTGATGTTGCCGTTTGTTTTGCTGTTGGCCGCCTATTTTCTCGGCTCGGCAGTGCGACTGGAAGCTAACCCGCAGGACAAATTGCTCCCAGGCCTGCAACAGATGCTGGATGCAATATCACGGATGGCGTTTTCCCCGGATAAACGTAGCGGCGAGTATCTGTTCTGGGTTGATACCCTGGTGAGCCTCGCCCGGTTGCTGACCGGGCTGGCCATCGCCTCGTTGATCGGCCTGTGCATAGGGGTTGCCGCTGGGGTATTTCCGCTGTGGCGAGCTTCACTTTCGCCACTGATGACGGTGCTGTCGATGATCCCGCCGCTGGCGATTTTACCGGTGCTGTTTATCGTCTTTGGGCTGGATGAACTGTCGAAAGTGATGCTCATCGTTATTGGCATCACACCGATGCTGGCCCGGGATCTTGAACACCGCGCCTGTGAAATCCCGCCGGAGATCCTGATCAAAGCGCAGACGCTGGGAGCAAATAGCTGGACGCTGGTGCTACGGGTCGTGTTACCGCAGTTACTGTCACGGCTACTGACATCCCTGCGCCTGTTACTGGGTTCGGCGTGGTTATTCCTGATCTCGGCAGAGGCTATCTCATCCACTGCAGGTCTGGGTTATCGCATTTTCCTCGTGCGTCGTTATATGGCGATGGATGTCATTATTCCCTATGTCCTGTGGATCACGCTGCTGGCGTGGCTGATGGATTTGGCACTGCGTCAGTTACACAAAACCTGTTTCCCCTGGGCGGAAGGAGGTAAGGCATGAGCTTTATCACCATCAACAATATCTGGCAGGAGTACGGCGACCATGTGGTGCTCGAACACCTGAACTTGCAGGTTAAAGAAGGCGAGTTCTGTTCAATGGTTGGCGCGTCCGGTTGTGGAAAATCCACCTTCCTGCGCCTGTTGCTCGGTCAGGAAGCGCCCAGCCGTGGCACGATTACGCTTGATGGCAAACCGCTCATTGCTGAGCCGGACAGCAGCCGTGGCGTGGTGTTTCAGCGCTACTCGGTTTTCCCGCATCTCAGCGTGCTGGATAACGTCACCATGGGGCTTGAATTGCCGCAATCACCGTTATGTGGACGGCTATTTGGGGCGAAAAAACGGGCCGCGCGTGAACGTGCAACGGAGATGCTGGAAAAGGTTGGGCTTGGTCAGGCGCTTGATAAATACCCGGCCCAACTCTCTGGCGGTATGCAACAGCGTTTAGCGATTGCTCAGGCCTTCATTATGCAGCCGCGCGTTTTATTGCTTGATGAACCCTTTGGCGCGCTCGACCCTGGCATTCGTAAAGACATGCATGCCCTGCTGCTGCAACTGTGGGGCGAAACCCGCATGACCGTCTTTATGGTAACCCACGATCTGTCGGAGGGTTTCAACCTCGGTACGCGTCTTCTGGTGTTCGACAAAGTGCGGCTTGATCCACATGCTCCGAACGCCTATGGCGCGCGCATCACTTACGACATTCCGCTCAATGAGACGCGACTCTCTGCGCTGAGCGGTACGGCTCCCGATAACGTCTATGCATTAAGGAGTTAATCCTGTGAATATCACCTCAACCCTTCTTCGTGAAGAGAGACTGCCCGGTGGCGGCCATTTCTCGTGCGTGCTTAAACGCGGGCAAATCCTGCGGATGACCGACATTGAAGGCGGGGCAAATGTCAGCCTGATCATGCTCAACGCCCACGAAAAAAGTGAGCGTCTCAACCTGCCCGATACGCTGAAAGGGCAGCATACGGCACGCCTGACTGCCGGGCACTGCTTCTATTCTGATATGGGCCGGGTTCTGACTGGTATCACCGCCGATACCAGCGGCTGGCACGATCCCTTCGGTGGCGTTCTGAATGCGGCTGAAGTGGCTGAAAAATACGGACAGGGGCGTTATCAGGAACGGCGCAATGGTTTTTTCCGCAACGGGACGGACAACCTGCTGGTGGAGATGGGCAAGTGGGATCTCAATCTCGAAGATCTGCTGATGGTCGTTAACTTCTTCAGCAAAGTGACGGTGGATGACGACGGACAGTTCAGCTTCCACCCGGGTCATTCCCAGCCTGGTTGTCATGTTGACCTGTTTGCACCCATGGATGTGCTGGTGGTGATGACCGCGCTACAACACCCCATGGACCCGTCGACAGAATATGCGCCGCGCCCGGTACAGCTGAGCTGGTGGCAGGTGCAAGACGAAGAATCGGCCATTCGCGCACTTCTGACGCGTCCGGAAAACGAACGCGCTATCACCAATACGCAACTTTTCGCCCTCTGAGGAGACTGATGATGACCGTTGCCAGCGAAAAACACGCGCACCATGCCAGCTTTCGCCATGTGATCCCGGCGGGCGAGCCTTACATGTTTGACGTGAAAAAAGGGCAGACCCTGCGCCTGCTCGATCTGGAGGGCAACCAGGCGGTTGATACCCTTTTCTATCATGCCGATAACCCGCGCGAACGCTATGATCCCCAGCGAACGCTGCGCCGTCAAAATAACGCGTACCTCACCCATGGTAGCGTGCTGTATTCCAATCTGGGCAATCCGTTGTTGACTATCGTCGCCGATACTTGCGGACGCCACGATACGCTTGGCGGGGCATGCGCGCAGGAAAGCAATACCGTGCGTTATGCCCTCGACAAACGTCATATGCACAGCTGTCGCGATAACTTCCTCTGCGCCTGTCTGCACGATGGTCGCCTGCAAAAGCGCGATATTGGGGCGAACATCAATTTCTTTATGAACGTCCCTGTGACACCACAAGGCGGGCTGACGTTTGAGGATGGGATCTCCGCGCCGGGGAAATATGTTGAGCTTCGCGCAGAGTGCAACGTCATTGTGCTGATCTCTAACTGCCCACAGCTGAATAACCCCTGCAATGGCTGGGAACCGACGCCTGCCGAGGTGCTGGTATGGAACTGACTCCAACGCCAACTCGCTGGCAGCGTCTGCGCCAGATAATCTACCGACTCTTTGATGTTCGCGCCGGGCGCATTCTGCTGTAAACGCGTTTTCCCCATGGACGACCATGCGGTGAGCCGACTATCGGCGGGACGACCCGCCACGATTGAGTCTGACCTATGTTGACGAAACTCCTGATTGCAAACCGTGGGGCCATTGCCTGTCGCATTCTGCGTACACTGCGCGCCATGAACATAGGCGGCGTGGCCGTCTATTCTGAGGCGGATATCAGCAGTCTGCATATTCGCGAAGCAGACGACGCCATTAGTCTCGGTGATGGTCCTGCGGCCAATACCTATCTGGTGACTGAAAAAATTATCGCCGCCGCTAAAGCCAGCGGTGCGCAGGCTATCCATCCGGGTTATGGATTCCTCTCTGAAAATGCCGCATTTGCCGAAGCCTGTGAAGCTGCCGGGATTGCGTTTGTTGGCCCAACGGCGGAACAACTCCGTGTCTTCGGCCTGAAACATACCGCCCGTGCGCTGGCAAAAACCCACGGCGTCCCCCTGCTGGAAGGGACGGAGTTACTGGCGGACGTGGATGAGGCCCTGTGCGCTGCCGATGAGGTTGGCTACCCGGTTATGCTGAAAAGCACGGCGGGCGGGGGCGGCATCGGTATGCGTGTCTGCTACAACGCCGCTGAACTCAATGACGCATTTGACGCGGTGGTCCGGCTGGGTAAAAACAATTTCAGCGATGCGGGCGTGTTTATCGAAAAATACATTGAGCGTGCGCGCCACCTGGAAGTCCAGCTATTTGGTGACGGTAACGGAGAGGTGATTGCCCTCGGCGTGCGTGACTGCTCGGTACAGCGTCGCAACCAGAAAGTGCTGGAAGAGACACCCGCACCAAACCTGCCTGAGGGTATGGAACGCGCATTATGTGAAGCGGCGATCGCGCTGGGGAAAGCCGTAAACTATCGCAGTGCCGGCACGGTTGAATTCGTTTATGACAGCGATGCCGCGCGTTTTTACTTCCTTGAAGTCAACACCCGTTTGCAGGTTGAACATGGTGTGACCGAGCAGGTGTGGGGCGTAGATCTGGTACGCTGGATGATTACCCTCGCAGCCGGAACGTTGCCGCCGCTGGCCTCTCTGCGTGAAAACCTCAACCCCGTCGGGCATGCGATTCAGGCGCGGGTGTACGCAGAAGATCCCGGACGCCAGTTTCAGCCCTCTCCTGGCCTGCTGACCGATGTGGCGTTCCCGGAGGACGATCGGCAAACGTTGCGTATCGACACCTGGGTTGAATCGGGTTGTGACGTCCCGCCATTTTTTGATCCCATGCTGGCGAAAATTATTGCCTGGCAGCCTACCCGCGAAGCCGCTATTCACGCCCTGGATGCGGCTCTCGGTAACACGCGCCTCTACGGTGTGGAAACCAACCGCCGTTACCTGCAACAGATTTTAACCTTCGCGCCATTTACCCGTGGTGAACCCTGGACACGGTGTCTGGAAGGACTTGCCTATCAGGCTTCCACGCTGGACGTGCTGAGTGCCGGGACACAAACGACAGTGCAGGATTATCCAGGGCGCGTAGGGTATTGGGCGGTAGGCGTTCCCCCCTCCGGCCCCATGGACAACCAGGCATTACGCCTCGGTAACCGTCTGCTGGGCAATGACGAGCAGGCCGCTGCGCTGGAGATCACCCTCAGCGGCCCGACGTTAAAATTTAACTGCGATGCTCAACTGGTGGTGACCGGGGCAGAGATTGCACTCATGCTGGACGGTGAGCCACTGGTCAATAATCGTGTGATTCGCGTCCATGCCGGAATGACGTTACGCATGGGGGAGATCCTCGGCGAGGGTGTTCGCAGCTACCTGTGCCTGCGCGGGGGATTCTGCGTACCGGATTATCTGGGCAGCAAAAGTACCTTTACACTGGGTCAGTTTGGCGGACACGCCGGGCGAGCATTGCGCACTGGTGATGTGCTGCATGTGTTGCCGTTAACGTCGCCAGCCCCTGACGCTGAGTTACCTGCTTCTCTGCACACTGTGCTCGCGCCAGTCCGCACGTTAAGGGTGATTTATGGCCCACATGGTGCGCCGGAATACTTTACGCCTGGGTATATGGCGACCTTCTTCGCCACTGACTGGGAAGTGCATTTCAATTCAAGTCGCACAGGCGTACGCCTGATCGGGCCGAAACCTGAGTGGGTACGCGACAGTGGCGGCGAAGCGGGTTTGCATCCGTCGAATATTCATGACAATCCGTATGCCATCGGTGCAGTGGATTTTACCGGCGATATGCCGGTGATCCTCGGCCCGGATGGCCCGAGTCTGGGAGGATTTGTCTGCCCGGTCACCGTCATTGAGGCTGACTTGCATGTGGTCGGACAACTGAAAGCGGGCGATAAAGTGCGTTTTGTTCCTGTAGATATGATGACGGCCCGGCGGCTTGCACAGGTGCAGGAGGCGCAAATCGCCAGCCTGCATCCACATGAGATCTCCTGGCAACCGACTGAGCTGACATCGCCTGTTGTGTTGACGTGCGGTCAGGCGGATAAACGCCTGGTCGCGCGACTTTCTGGCGACACACACCTGCTGCTGGAAATAGGTGAACCGGAGCTGGACCTGGTGTTGCGCTTTCGCGCGCATGCTCTGATGCAGGCCCTGGAAGGCCACGCGCTTGAAGGGGTTATTGATTTAACACCGGGGATCCGTTCACTACAAATCCACTATCAGCCGGATGTGATGAGCCTCGCGCAACTGCTGGAGGCGATCACCGTGCTGTGGCAGGGTGTCTGTGAGCGTGAGGATCTGGATGTGCCGTCGCGTGTGATCTGGCTGCCGCTGTCATGGGATGATCCTGCATGCCAGAAAGCGATTGATAAATACATGACGACAGTGCGTCGCGACGCGCCGTGGTGTCCGAGCAATCTGGAGTTTATCCGCCGTATTAACGACCTGGCGAATGTCGATGAGGTTTACAAAACGGTCTTTGACGCCCGCTATCTGGTGATGGGCCTGGGCGACGTTTATCTGGGTGCGCCGGTGGCAACGCCGCTCGATCCGCGCCACCGTCTGGTTACCACCAAGTACAACCCGGCGCGCACCTGGACGGCGGAAAACTCGGTCGGTATCGGCGGAGCCTATCTCTGTGTTTACGGCATGGAGGGGCCGGGGGGATACCAGTTTGTTGGACGAACGCTGCAAATGTGGAATCGCTACCGCGCGGTGGCCGATTTTAACGGCAAACCCTGGTTGCTACGTTTCTTCGATCAGATCCGTTTTTATCCCGTTTCTGCTGATGAACTGTTGACCATTCGCCGCGACTTCCCGCTGGGTCGCTATCCGCTTCGCATCGAGCACACCACCCTGAAACTGGCCGACTACCAGCAGTTCCTTGCTGATGAGGCGCAGAGCATCGAAGCGTATCGCACTCATCAACAGAGCGCATTTGACGCTGAGCGTGAACGCTGGATCGCCAGCGGTCAGGCCCATTTTGACAGTACCGATGTGCTCACAGATGAGGGGGAAGACGCGCCGTTGCAGGCAGGCCAGACAGGGATCGACAGTCCCGTTTCGGGCAATTTGTGGCAGGTGAACGTTGTGCCTGGCAGCCAGGTACGGGAGGGCGATGTACTGGTGGTGCTGGAGTCGATGAAGATGGAGATCCCGTTGCTTGCTGCCCGTGATGGCGTGGTAAGCCAGGTGCGCGTGCAGCCAGGCTCGTCGGTGCGTGCAGGGCAGTGTGTCGTGGTTATGGAGAAAACAGTATGAGGCATCCGTTTGATTTACGTCTTGACGTGCTGGCGCTGGCATACCGTGAAGGCCGTGTCACTCCGCGTGAAGTGATTGCCACATTACGCGAACGGGCGCTGGCGCTGAACCCGGAATTTAATGCTTTTATTCATATCCTGACGGCGGATGAACTGGAACCTTATCTGGCTGCGCTCGACGATGTGCAACCCGCGTCTTTACCGCTGTACGGTGTGCCGTTTGCCATCAAAGATAATATTGATCTTGCGGGCATCAACACGACAGCAGCCTGTCCAGCATATGCATATACAGCGGAGCAGGATGCGACCATCGTTGCTCAACTGATTGCTCTGGGGGCAATACCGCTCGGCAAAACCAATCTCGACCAGTTCGCCACCGGGCTCAACGGCACGCGCTCGCCGTATGGGGCATGTCGTAACAGCATACTTGCGGATTATCCGTCAGGCGGTTCCAGTGCAGGTTCGTCACTGGCTGTGGCGTTAGGCCTGGCCAGTTTCTCACTCGGTACTGATACTGCCGGGAGCGGACGCGTTCCGGCTTCCTTAAACAACCTGGTTGGCCTGAAAGCAACCAAAGGGTTAATTTCGACAGCCGGCGTGATTCCGGCCTGCCGCACGCTGGACTGCGTGACCTTCTTCACGACCACAGCAGCAGAAGCAAGCCAGCTTTTGTCGCTAACGGCGGTGAACGACCCGCGCGACGAGTACAGCCGAACGAACCCAGCGTGGAATGGCCCGCAGGCATTTGGTATACCCGAACCGGGTTTTCGTTTCGGTGTGCCAGAGAGGCCTGAATTTCTTGGCTGTGAGGAAAGCGAAGCGCTCTTTAACGCCGCAAAAGCACGTTTAGTTGCGATGGGGGGCGTACCTGTGGTGATTGATTTTACGCCATTCCTTGCCGCAGCAACGTTATTGTATGACGGCCCGTGGGTCGCTGAGCGCTATCATGTGGCGGGAAAATTGATTGAGCAACAGCCAGATGCTGTTCTGCCGGTAATTCGCGATGTACTCCGCAAAGCGCCAGAAACCGATGCGGTCGCAACGTTTGACGCCCAGTACAGATTACAGGGCTATAAAACGCAGTGTGATGCCATCCTGACCCATCTGGAATGCGTGCTGACACCGACGTATCCTCGCCCGGTCACGCTCGCAGAACTGGCGGATGAGCCGGTGAAACGTAACGCTGATCTGGGGTTTTATACCAATTTTATGAATCTGCTCGATTACGCCGCAGTTGCTGTACCTGCGGGGGTAATGGTGAGCGGATTACCCTCCGGTGTGACCCTGTTTGGCCGGGCATTCACAGACCAATATTTGCTGAGCCTGGCTGATGCCTTGCAGCGACATCAGACGTTTGCGTTGCCCGGAGGCAGAGACGTGTCCAGCGTCGCCCCCGAATCGGTTGCCAGCCACGACCGAATGCCGATTGTGGTTTGTGGTGCGCATCTTGATGGGCTGCCGCTGAATGTTCAGTTGCGCCAGCGTGGCGCAACGCTGCGGGAGGAAACCCGAAGTGCGCCGCATTATCGCCTTTATGCGCTGGCAGACGGTAAACGGCCGGGCATGGTTCGCGACACGGAGCTGGGCGCAGCCATCGCTGTTGAAGTGTGGGAACTGCCGCACAGCGAAGTGGGATCATTCCTGGGTGGAATTCCTGCGCCGCTGGGGCTGGGTAAAGTGGAGCTGGAGGATGGTCGCTGGTTAACGGGCTTTATCTGTGAGGCGTACGGGTTACAAGGCGCGCAGGACATTACTGATTTCGGCGGATGGCGGGCATGGCTCGCCTGATATGAGAGGGCAGCCAGTGGATGACACTGGCTGCATGCCATTAACGGTAAAGCGGCTTTTCTGCGACCGGGATCAGCAGCGCGGATTGCCAGTCTGCCAGCGTCAATTGCGCGAGTTTCCCGAGCACCGTGTAGAACGGGTGTCCGGCCTTGTCGACAAAGACGGAAAGGAAACGGGTGCTCCACGGTAACAGATGCCAGGCCAGAAGCTGGTCTCGTTCGGTATTACGGTCGTTCTCAGAAAGCCATGCCGCCAGCATCAGCAATGTGCCGAAGTGATCTTCCGGCTCATTTTGCTGCATTTCAAACGCAATGCTGTTTTCACGCATCCACTGGCGTAATGCGAGTGTCGATTCGCCGAATAAAACCGACTCACGATCCAGCCAGACGGAACCCCAGGGAGGGGCAGGCAATGCCCACGGTCCCACAAACAGTCGCTGCCAGGCTTCAGGCAATGTCTCATCGGCCGGAGTGTTCAGGGTTTCGGCGAGCGGGGTGATGACCTCTTTTGGAAGCGGCCAGTCCTGAACCCAGTCGGTATGGGTAAGGGCGGATACCAGGGGAGCAGCCTGCGCACTGTCAGGCGCAAAATAGAACAGTGCACCCAGAACCCGGGCGCTAAAGGCGAACGCCTCGCGTTGCGATACTTCATTCATAACAACATTCCTTGCTTCCGCGCAAGTGGCCCCGCGCGGAGAGTTCACTTGATTTGACCAGTATAACGCGAACCGGCTTAAGCCTTCTCGATCTGTACCAGATTCGTGTGCTGCGGGTTGCCCTTCGCCAGGGGAGAAGGACGATGTGTGGTCAGGGTATTGATACAGGCGCCATGGTCAATGCGATCGCCCTTCATGTTGGCGTCGTGCCATGCGCCCTGGCCCATTGCGCTTACGCCAGGCATGATGCGAGGAGTAACTTTTGCCGAAATACGCACTTCACCGCGATCGTTAAAGACGCGGACCATGTCGCCGTTTTTGATTCCTCGCTGCCCGGCATCCACCGGATTAAGCCACACTTCCTGACGGCAGGCCGCCTGAAGCACATCAATATTGCCGTAGCTGGAATGGGTGCGGGCCTTGAAATGGAAACCAAACAACTGTAGTGGGAATGTACTGCGTTCCGGTGCATCCCAGCCTTCAAACGTGGAAGCGTAAACCGGCAGTGGTGTAATGGATTCATCTTCTGCCAGCTCCCAGGATGCCGCGATTTTCGCAAGCTTGCTGGAGTAAATCTCAATCTTGCCTGACGGCGTTTTGAGTGGATTTGCCTGCGGATCGTCGCGGAATTTTTTATAGGCCACAAAGTGTCCCGCCGGATCTTTGCGCTTATAAATCCCCATCTCTTTCAGTGCGTCGTAGGAGGGCAATTGGGGATCTTTTTCAAGCATTTTGGCGTACAGATACTGTAGCCACTGTGCCTGAGTGCGCCCTTCGGTGAACTGCTGATGAATATCCGGGCCGAGCCGTTTCGCCACTTCGCTCATGATCCAGTAAATCGGTTTGCGCTCAAACTTCGGTGCGGTGACAGGCTGCAGGAAGATCAGATACCCCATGTTGCCAGCATAATCGTTCGGGATGATGTCTTCTTGTTCCACGGTCATCAGGTCGGGCAGTACAAGGTCGGCGTATTTCGCGGATGAGGTCATGAAATTGTCGATGACCACAATCATTTCGCATTTGCGCTCATCCTGCAAAATGTCGTGGGTTTTGTTGATGTCCGAATGCTGGTTAATGATGGTGTTACCGGCATAGTTCCAGATGAACTTGATCGGTACATCAAGCTTATCTTTTCCGCGAACGCCATCGCGCAATGCCGTCATTTCCGGGCCGCGCGCAATGGCGTCGGTCCAGCTAAAACAGGAGATCTGGGTTTTCACCGGGTTATCCGGCAGCGGCATTCGCTCAATGGTGATGGTATAGGTTGATTCTCGTGCCCCACTGTTTCCGCCGTTGATCCCTACGTTGCCTGTCAGAATGGGTAGCATGGCGATAGCGCGCGAGGTTTGTTCGCCGTTGGCCTGACGTTGTGGCCCCCAGCCCTGGCAGATATAGGCGGGTTTTGCCGTCCCAATTTCGCGTGCAAGTTTAATGATGCGCTCGGCAGGGATACCCGTAATACGCGAAGCCCACTCCGGGGTTTTGGCGGTAGCATCGTCACCCTGGCCCAGAATGTAGGCTTTATAGTGACCGTTGGCAGGCGCACCTTCCGGCAGCGTTTTCTCGTCATAACCTACGCAGTAGGTATCCAGGAAAGACTGGTCGACCAAATTTTCGTCAATCAAAACCCATGCAATCCCGGCCACCAGCGCGGCATCAGTGCCTGGACGTATAGGGACCCACTCATCCTCGCGTCCGGCTGCGGTGTCGGTATAACGAGGATCGATCACGATCATTCGCGCATTTGAGCGCTCGCGTGCCTGTTCAAGATAGTAGGTGATCCCGCCGCCGCTCATGCGTGTTTCCGCAGGGTTATTTCCGAACATCACCACCAGCTTGCTGTTCTCAATATCGGAGGTACTGTTCCCGGCATTTGTGCCGTAGGTGTACGGCATGGCGCAGGCGATTTGTGCAGTGCTGTACGTGCCATAGTGGCTAAGAAAGCCGCCGTAGCAGTTCATCAGACGTGCGACCAGTGAGGCATACGGAGAGGAGCGCGTAATGTTGCCACCGACAATGCCGGAGGAGTAGTTAATGTAAACGGCTTCGTTACCGTAGGTTTCCACCACGCCTCTCAGGCTGGTAGTCAGGGTATTCAGCGCTTCATCCCAACTGATGCGCTCGAATTTTCCTTCTCCACGTTTGCCAACGCGTTTCATGGGGTAGTTAAGACGATCCGGATGATTAATACGGCGGCGGATGGAACGTCCTCGCAGGCAGGCGCGTACCTGGTGATCGCCATAGATATCGTCGCCAGTATTATCGGTCTCAACCCAGTACACTTCGTCATCACGCACGTGTAACCGGAGCGCACAGCGACTCCCGCAGTTTACGGAACAGGCTCCCCAGACGACTTTATCCTCACCGGGGCGGGTAGCATGTTGCACCGCTGCAGCGGCAGTTTTTAGACCAAAGGGGAGAGAAAGGCCACCGGCGGCAAGCGCCAGTGAGCCTATTGCGGTAGATTTGACCAGCGTTCGACGGCTTATCCCGCCGTGGTTGTCTGCCTCGGACATGACTCACTCCATCATTTTGAGTAGGGTTTATTTTTACCCGTTATGACAACCGGGTTAATGATAAAGTGAGTGTTACTTATTTAGGGTTAAAGGATATTAATCCTTATCAAGCTAATGGATATTGCCGGTCTCGGAAAGAATATCCCTGTCACTGCGGTTCACTCGGTGCTTCCTGAGAACCCGACGTTTGAGCATTTCCTGTGCGGGTATATAAAATTTTAAACGTATCACTCGCACAATGCCCAACAACCTGCGCGTCAGGTTGATCGGCCTGGTCGTTCGGAACTATGTTGAGCGTGAAGCCTGCCTCTGGGACGCCATTATTGATAATTTTCTGCTGAATATCACTTTTCACGCGTTCGCAAGAGTCCGGGGCGGCCAGAAGGGCCGGGGAAGCACTCATCAACAGCAGGGCGGTAATCCAGGGTAACCGTTTCATTTGTTGCTCCTTCTCTCTGTGTGTAGGGTAATTTTAGCAGACTTCCTGTAAGTATTTGTTTTTGGTGGCAACATTCTGAATTATCTTAAAAAGAAGAAAAGATCGGGTGGGCAATAATATTTGCTTTTATCTTAAATTTCCGCCGGATGTGTGCGAAATCAAAGCGTGCTCATTCGGAAAACCTATAATCCTCACCTATTGATTAGTCTCTGGTCAGTCAAATCGAGAATACCTGCACTCCACGCATTTCTGTTGTATTGCCATATTGTTGACAATTCCTGTTCAGGACCTTTTCCCGTGGGTTGCAGGATCTCCGCATAAGTGAAGAAAATGAGTACCGATAACAAGCTAATTAGCTTACTTCGTCAATCCTATGGAACGTCTAATCCGCAGGAAGCCGCAACGTTTCTGTCGTCGGCGATTGGCCGCGTGCTGAAGATGGAAAAAGAGGCGCGACGCGCGCACATTACGGAGGCGCTGAAGGGCGTTGACCTCCGTCGGGACGCTGGCGGCGGCATGAACAGTAAGCCGAAGACCGTCTATAAAGACACGAAAGCGACCCAGGAAAAACTGGCAAAACTGGAAGCCACTCTCCAGGAAATGAAGGCGAAATATCACGCCTTGCTTAACGATGGTCCTCAAACGGCTGAAGAGAATACGCGGCTGAAAAACCGCATTGCCGAACTTCAGAAAAGTATCGAAAACCAAAAAAGTCAGCATTTTCAGGAGTTGGCGTTACTGCGACAACACAGCAGTAACGTGGCGAATGCCAGCGAATTGGCCGCGCTTCAGCAGCAGCTTGAAGATTTTCAGGAATTATCGACTCAGCTCAGTGACGAATGTGAACAGCATAAAACCCGTCTGAAGACACTGGAAGCGACCCTTGAAGATAAAACCGCACAGGTGGCACGTCTGAAAAAGGTGATGGCAGAAGTTGCTGCTGGCGATGAGGCTAATGAGACGAACGTGCATCAGTTAGAGCTGGAACTGGCTAACGCACAGGAAGCGCTCGCGGTGGCCAGAAAGCAGAATGAAGAATACAACGATAAACTCCTTGCAACCCTGGATTCGCATCTCGCGGCTAACCATGAAATTGATGAATTAAACGCGAAGCTGGTGGCAGCACTCGATTTCGGCCAGGTGTTTGCCGACGAGGCTGACCACTGGAAAAACGCGCATGACCAGAAATATGCGGATTATGAAGAGCTCCAGCGACGTGCGGAGCAGACGCAAACGGAAGTGCAGAGCAAATATGTTGATGAGCACCAACGGTACAAAGCAGCCAGTCGTAAAATTGACAGCATTATTGAGGAAAAAGACGGTCTACACCGGCAGATAACCCATGTGCGATCGCTGTTGAAATTCGAAGAACAGAAGAGCAGCGATCTGACCCGGCAATTAAGCGCCGCTCGGCTTGAAATGACATCCATGACGGACGATCTCGCTCAGGAAAAGAGGGTGAGTGAGTTGTATGCAAAAAATATCAGAGAGCTGCATGACCAGTTGGCATTGTTGAAGAATCGACCAGTACTTCCGGATTGGTTATTCAGTGGTTCGATGGCGAGTGGCATCTGCTTTGGCCTGCTCTTTTCGTTTAGCGCTGACGTTGCGCCAGCCCAACGCGTGTTACTGGGGGTGTGCAGTGGGGCTGTTGCTTTTACTGTCGCCAGGATAATCACTAAGAAAAATCATCAATGATACCCATCTCAGATCTCTGCCGTATCGACGCAGGGTGATGCTGACATTTCGGTTTCGCGTAACCATCTGTATTTGCTAATATGATTGGGAATTATCTCCCTGTATCGGTAAATAACGTGAAGAAATATGCAGTCATAGTGTTACTGGGCACGGTACTGGCGGGATGTGACAACAATTCCGCGCCATTATCTTTTACGCCGGAAATGGCCAGTTTCTCGAATGAGTTCGATTTTGATCCACTGCGCGGGCCGGTGAAAGACTTTACACAGACACTGCTCAACGACAAAGGAGAAGTCTCCAAACGGGTAACGGGGACGATGTCGACGGAAGGGTGTTTTGACACGCTGGAGTTGCATGATCTGGAGTCAAATACCGGTGTGGCATTGGTGCTGGATGCGAATTATTACCTTGATGCCGAAACTCAACAGCGCAAGGTGAAGCTGCAAGGTAAGTGCCAGCTTGCTGAGTTGCCATCTGCAGGGGTGACGTGGGATACCGACGATAATGGTTTTGTCGTGGCGGCGCACGGTAAAGCGATGGAAGTGAAATACCGTTACGATGCAGAAGGGTATCCACTGGGTAAAAGCACGCAATCAGGGGATCAACGCCTCTCTGTCCAGTCTACTCCGTCGAAAGATGCGCGAAAAAAACTGGATTACAGTGCGGTGAGTATGTTGAATGACAAGCCGTTAGGCCACGTGAAGCAGAGCTGTGACTACGACCGTCATGATAATCCGGTGACGTGCAATTTGCTGATCATCGATGACAGCGTCAAGCCTGCGATTGAGCGCAAGTACACCATCAAAAACAGCATTGATTACTATTGATGTTTCTGGAAATGCGCGGCAGGGAAAACCGCGCATTGCCTGTTACTGCGCGGTGGTTTTTAGCAGGCTGGTACTTGTCGCTTTGTGCCCGGCAAGATGCTGATGCTGGAAAATACACATGCGAATGGTATTGCGATACTCGCCATTGATAAAGAACTCATGAATCAGTTCACCTTCCACCATAAACCCTAGCTTACGGTAGATATGAATCGCTTTTTCGTTCTCTTTATCGACAATGAGGTAGAGCTTATACAGGTTAAGTACGTTAAACCCGTAATCCATTGCCAGCTTTGCCGCACGTGATGCGAGGCCTTTTCCCTGATATTCCGGAGAAATGATGATCTGGAACTCTGCCCGGCGGTGAACGTGATTGATTTCAACCAGCTCAACCAGCCCGGCTTTTTCGCCCTCACACTCCACAACGAAACGACGCTCGCTCTGATCGTGGATATGCTTATCATACAGATCGGACAGCTCGACAAACGCCTCGTAAGGCTCTTCAAACCAGTAGCGCATCACGCTGGCGTTATTGTCGAGTTGATGAACGAAGCGCAAATCTTCGCGCTCCAGTGGTCGAAGTCTAACGGCTAACATATCGGCCATACTCATTCTGTAATATTAAGGTGCAACCACGCGTCCGGTTCGACGATCCAGGCAGCGCAGCGTGTTCTGTTCCCAGTAGGCGTTCACATTCGCGCTTTGCTGGCACTTATCGCGTGCATCAAAGGCGACATCAGCTTTATCCCACTCTTTCTCAGCCCGCTTATTTACCTTCTGGCGAAGATTGCGGGTGTCATTCCATTGTTCTTTATCCATGGCAGCGTTCTGGCGGCTTTGCGCACTGTCGCCTGACTCAATGATCAGTTTGTTGGTTTCAGCAGAAACCGGTGCGGTAAAGGCGAACGTTGTCAGTGCGAGCATTGCCGTCAGACAAAGGCGTTTGCGTAATGTACTCATTGGCGTGTTCCTTGTAGTGGGTGCAGATAAACGATTTACCCAGGCTGAATTCTACACTAATCCGAAAAAGGGGCATACCCGTGGGCAGGTATGGAAAAGTAAACGAGATTATCGCGTATGATGTCTAAACCAATCCTCATATAAAGATAACCATGATTAAAACAACGCTGCTTTTCTTTGCGACCGCATTATGCGAAATCATTGGCTGCTTCTTGCCCTGGCTCTGGCTGAAAAAAGGGGCCTCAATACTGTTACTTATCCCGGCCGGGGTCGCTCTCGCATTATTTGTCTGGCTGCTCACCCTGCATCCTGCTGCCAGCGGACGCGTTTACGCGGCGTATGGCGGTGTTTACGTCTGTACGGCTTTGCTGTGGTTGCGGGTGGTGGATGGCGTCAAATTGAGTCTCTATGACTGGACCGGGGCCGTCGTTGCGCTTTGCGGTATGCTGATTATCGTGGCTGGCTGGGGGCGCGCGTAAGCGCCCTTATTTTGTGATCGTTCGCTGATTTTATGATCATTATACTTGTATGGTAGTAGTGTAGTTGCGTAAATTTCCTGCATCACAACATGCGATGTAAGGAACTGGATTATGAAGATTGTCGGGGCTGAAGTATTTGTTACCTGCCCAGGGCGCAATTTTGTCACCCTTAAAATTACCACCGATGAGGGGATCGTCGGTCTTGGCGATGCCACCCTGAACGGGCGCGAGCTTTCTGTCGCATCCTACCTGAAAGATCACCTTTGTCCGCAGCTGATCGGTCGCGATGCACATCGCATCGAAGACATCTGGCAGTTTTTCTATAAAGGCGCGTACTGGCGTCGCGGGCCGGTCACCATGTCGGCTATCTCTGCCGTGGATATGGCGCTGTGGGACATCAAAGCCAAAGCGGCCGGCATGCCGCTTTATCAGCTACTTGGTGGGGCATCACGCGAAGGTGTAATGGTCTACTGCCACACCACGGGACACACCATCGATGACGTGCTTGAAGATTACGCCCGTCACAAAGAGATGGGCTTCAAAGCGATTCGTGTTCAGTGCGGTGTGCCGGGAATGAAAACGACCTACGGCATGTCTAAAGGGAAAGGGCTGGCGTATGAACCCGCAACCAAAGGTGACTGGCCGGAAGAGCAGTTGTGGTCCACCGAGAAATACCTCGATTTCACGCCGAAGCTGTTTGATGCAGTGCGAAGCAAGTTCGGCTTCAATGAACATCTTCTGCACGACATGCACCATCGTCTGACGCCAATAGAAGCCGCCCGTTTCGGTAAGAGCATTGAAGCGTTCCGTATGTTCTGGATGGAAGATCCGACGCCTGCTGAAAATCAGGAATGTTTCCGTCTGATCCGCCAGCACACCGTTACACCGATTGCGGTTGGCGAGGTGTTCAACAGCATCTGGGACTGTAAACAGCTGATTGAAGAGCAATTGATTGACTATATCCGTACCACCATTACCCATGCGGGCGGGATCACCGGAATGCGTCGCATCGCGGACTTCGCCTCACTGTATCAGGTACGTACAGGATCGCATGGCCCGTCAGATCTGTCGCCAATCTGTCATGCTGCCGCGCTGCACTTCGATCTATGGGTTCCGAATTTCGGGGTGCAGGAATATATGGGCTACTCCGAACAAATGCTGGAAGTCTTCCCACATAGCTGGAGTTTCGATAACGGCTATATGCATCCAGGCGATAAGCCTGGGCTGGGTATCGAATTCGACGAAAAACTGGCCGCGAAATATCCCTACGATCCCGCCTATCTGCCGGTCGCGCGCCTTGAAGATGGCACTTTGTGGAATTGGTAAAGAGGAGCAAACGATGAAAAGCGTAGTCATTCAAAAACCGAACGAGCTGGTGATTGAAGAGCGTCCTGTACCGGTTCCCGCCACAGGCGAAGTTCGCGTCAAAATTAAACTTGCCGGGATCTGCGGGTCAGACAGCCATATCTTCCGCGGACACAATCCCTTTGCCAAATATCCGCGTGTGATCGGCCACGAATTCTTTGGCGTGATTGATGCTGTAGGGGAAGGGGTCGATGCGGCTCGCCTGGGGCAACGTGTTTCGGTTGACCCGGTGATCAGCTGTGGGCATTGCTATCCCTGTTCCGTGGGCAAACCCAACGTTTGTACCTCGCTTGTTGTGCTGGGGGTTCATCGCGATGGCGGTTTCAGCGAATACGCAGTGGTTCCGGCCAACAATGCGTGGGTCATTCCTGACGCCATCCCCGATGAACATGCGGTCATGGTTGAACCGTTCACCATTGCGGCTAACGTGACCGGGCACGCGAATCCTGCGGAAAACGATATTGCACTGATCTACGGTGCAGGGCCGATGGGGCTGGTGACGGTGCAGGCGCTGAAAGGTGTCTACAACGTGAAACAGGTCATCGTGGTTGACCGGATTGATGAGCGACTGGCGATGGCGCAGCGTAGCGGTGCGGACTGGGTGTTCAATAACGGTGAACATGCGCTACAAGATGCGTTGAATGAAAAAGGGATCAAACCGACGCTGATTATTGATGCGGCCTGTCATCCTTCCATTTTACAGGAAGCCATTACGCTGGCATCTCCCGCAGCACGCATTGTATTGATGGGCTTCTCCAGTGATCCGAGCCAGATTATTCAGCAGGGGATCACGGGCAAAGAGCTGTCGATTTTTTCATCACGCCTGAATGCCAACAAATTCCCGGTCGTGATTGACTGGCTGGAAAAAGGACTCATCGACCCAGAAAAACTGGTTACCCATACCTTTGACTATCACCACGTTACAGACGCAATCGAACTGTTTGAAAAAGATCAGCGGCAGTGCTGCAAGGTCTTGCTCACGTTCGGCCAATAACAATTAATGCGGTACAGGGCCTGCAAAGACAGGCTCTGCGTGGTACGCATCTTACCTTTTAGAGATAGCCATTATGACTCAAGCACAACCTCAAAGAACGACTTCAGATCTGGTGAAAGCCGCCGTTTCCGGCTGGCTGGGAACCGCTCTGGAGTTCATGGATTTCCAGCTTTACTCACTGGGCGCCGCCCTGGTGTTTCACGAAATCTTTTTCCCGGAACAATCCGCCGCGATGGCGCTTATTCTGGCAATGGGCACTTACGGCGCAGGTTACATCGCGCGTATCGTCGGGGCATTTATCTTCGGCAGAATGGGGGACAGTATTGGGCGTAAAAAGGTGCTGTTCATCACCATTACCATGATGGGGATCTGTACCACCCTGATTGGCGTGTTACCAACGTATGCGCAGATTGGCATTTTTGCGCCAGTGCTGCTGGTCACGCTGCGTATTATTCAGGGGCTGGGCGCAGGGGCTGAAATCTCCGGCGCGGGAACCATGCTGGCGGAGTATGCGCCGAAAGGTAAACGCGGGATCATCTCATCGCTGGTGGCGATGGGGACAAACTGCGGTACGTTAAGCGCCACAGCAATCTGGGCTGTGATGTTCTTTGCGCTCGACCGTGAAGAGCTGATTGCCTGGGGCTGGCGTATACCGTTCCTGGCAAGCGTAGTGGTCATGATCTTCGCAATCTGGCTGCGAATGAACCTGAAAGAAAGCCCGGTATTTGAGAAAGTGAACGACGCTGAAACTGCCGCTCCGGCAGCAGTACAGGACACCTCTGTCGGTGCGATGTTCAAAAGCAAATCCTTCTGGCTGGCAACGGGACTGCGTTTTGGTCAGGCGGGGAACTCTGGTCTGATCCAGACATTCCTGGCCGGTTATCTGGTACAGACACTGCTGTTTAACAAAAGCATTCCGACCGATGCTCTGATGATAAGCTCCATCCTTGGGTTTATTTCGATCCCACTCCTGGGCTGGTTATCAGATAAGGTAGGCCGCCGTCTGCCGTATATTCTTCTCAACATATCCGCCATTATTCTGGCGTACCCAATGTTGTCGATCATTGTCGATAAAAGTTACAGCCCTGGCGTGATCATGCTGTCCATTATCGTTATCCATAATTTTGCGGTTCTGGGGTTGTTTGCGCTGGAAAATATCACGATGGCAGAGATGTTTGGCTCGCGTAATCGCTTTACCCGTATGGCAATTTCGAAAGAAGCCGGTGGCCTGGTCGCCGTAGGTTTTGGTCCGGTACTGGCAGGGATCTTCTGCAACATGACAGGCTCCTGGTGGCCAATCGTTGTGATGATGATTGCCTATTCCGTGATTGGACTGATATCCGCCATTTTGATGCCGGAAGTCCGCGATCGCGACTTGAGCATAGCGGAAGATGCGGCAGAAGTGCCCCGTAAAGAGTCCGTTGCCTACGGTGCGCTTTCGTCACGTCGCTAAAGATTGTTGGTTCATATCTTGAGTGACCTGTCACACAACTTTTAGCGCATGTCACACCACATGACTAAAAGTTAATATAAATCAATATATGAAACCAAAGTATCAGTGAGGATTATGGCAGTTATTTTTTTACCCCAACTGCCATTCTAGTTGGTGTAGTAAGCAGGCGCTGCTGACTCCAGAGAGAGCGGCAGCGAATCTCAGCTTCTTTTATTGAACGAGTCACAATCATGGAAAACCGGTTATTACAGGCGAAAGCCACGCTTCCTCAGTACGATCGCGAGAACCTTAAAGCCCGCATCGTCCATTTAGGGTTTGGAGCATTCCACCGCGCGCATCAGGCGGTCTATGCCGATATTCTTGCTGCCGACCACGGTAGCGACTGGGGTTACTGCGAAGTTAACCTGATTGGCGGCGAGCAGCAAATTGCCGATCTCAAGGCTCAGGATAATCTTTACACCGTTGCAGAAATGTCTTCCGATGCCTGGACTTCACGTGTCGTCGGCGTGGTGAAAACGGCACTGCATGCTCAGGTGGATGGCCTGGAAACGGTGCTGGCAGCCCTGTGTGAACCGCAAGTCGCGATTGTCTCTCTGACCATTACAGAGAAAGGTTACTGCCATTCTCCGGCGAGCGGGCAATTGATGCTCGATCACCCGTTTATTGTTGCTGACCTGCAAAACCCACATCAGCCGAAGTCTGCTCCGGGTGTGGTTGTTGAAGCCCTGGCACGCCGTAGAGCGGTGGGTTTGCCTGCATTCAGCGTGATGTCCTGCGATAACATGCCAGAAAATGGTCATGTGATGCGTAACGTAACCTGTTCGTATGCTCGTGCAGTGGACGGTGAACTGGCTGACTGGATTGAAGCCAATGTGACATTCCCGTCGACCATGGTGGATCGCATCGTTCCGGCGGTTACCGCTGAGACGCTCGATAAAATCGAACAGTTGACGGGTGTGCGTGACCCGGCGGGAGTCGCCTGTGAGCCGTTCCGTCAGTGGGTGATTGAGGATAACTTTGTTGCCGGCCGTCCACAGTGGGAAAAAGCAGGAGCAGAACTGGTATCAGACGTCATTCCTTTTGAAGAGATGAAGTTGCGCATGCTGAATGGAAGCCACTCTTTCCTGGCGTATCTGGGGTATCTGGCAGGTTATCAGCACATTAACGATTGCATGGAAGATGAACATTATCGCCAGGCCGCACATGCACTGATGTTGAAAGAGCAAGCGCCGACGTTGAAAGTGAAAGGGGTTGATTTAGGCCACTATGCCGACCTGCTGATTGCACGCTACAGCAACCCGGCATTGCGTCACCGTACCTGGCAAATTGCGATGGATGGCAGCCAGAAATTACCGCAGCGTATGCTGGATTCCGTGCGTTGGCATCTTGTGCATCAGCGTAGCTTCCCGTTACTGGCATTGGGCGTGGCAGGCTGGATGCGCTATGTCGGCGGTGTCGATGAGAAGGGCGAGGCTATTGAGGTGAGCGATCCGCAACTCGCCGTGATCCAGGCGGCAGTGAAGGGCAGTGAGGAAGGTGAAAACCGAGTGAAAGCGCTGCTGGCTATTGAGGCTATTTTTGGCAAAGAGTTACCAAAAGAAGCGGTCTTTGTCGACGCAGTGTTGCAAGCTTATCAGACGTTACTGCAAAAAGGGGCGAAAGCGACCGTCGCGCAATACGTTGCAGAGATGTGAATTACCACATGCCGCCGATGGCGGCGGCATGTATCCGCACGTTTTAGTGCATACCCAGGCGAATCAGTTCCACCGGTTCAAACTTGCCTTCGCATCCTTCTACTTCCACTGTTTTGCTACGACGCACCTGCGCGGCATCAAGGCCTTTGCTGTGAATCGCTTTAATAATACCGGTATGGCCTGTGCCATTAATCATGACACGGCTGCCAGGGGTAATTGCATTACGGTTACGATCATAAGTCATCATGGTATTTTCTCCTCTGTTACTCATCCGTCTCGGCGATATTTATAGGTCTGCCGTTCACGGCGTACTATAAATACGCCTGTCGGCGTTTCATTTTTTTGTTTTTGATCAAACTCACACTTTTTTCTCAATTCTGGTGGGGACTGACCGTTCACGACGTGTATTTACAAAGCGGACAATTATTTGCTTTTATTGATAGTTTTGTCCTGTAATCGTTTAGGTTTCGTTGATATAACAGATGTCACTCTTAATGCAGAAAACAACTCTTTCATCGGAATAAGGAGCCAGGCTTATGTACAAGAAAATTTTGATGCCTGTTGATGTGTTTGAAATGGATTTAAGCGATAAAGCGGTTCGTCATGCAGCTAATATGGCAAAGATGGAGGGCGCAACGATCACCCTGGTGAACATTTTGCCCAGCAGCAGCCGTTCTTTGCTTCGCGGTTTTTCATCGGACATTAAAAAGTTCGAGGAGTTTATGACCGCAGAATCAGAAAAAAAGATGAAGGAATTAAAACGCTTATTTGATATCGAACCAGAAAATATTCTCAGTACTGTACGGTTCGGTAACGTGCGCGACGAAATTATCGCCATGAGCAAAGAGGGTGAATATGACATGATTATCATCGGTTCAAAAAACCCAAGTATCACAACGCATCTGCTCGGTTCAAATGCCGAATCCATATTACGTTATGCCACTATCCCGGTATTAGTGGTTCGCTAATATCCCCGCCGCGTCCCATGAATATCACGGGATGCGGCCAGGATTATTCCTCGCTAAACCAGTCACTATTTTCCTGTCGAATTAACTGCACAGACTCACTAATTTCCTGCAAGTGCAACGTCATGGCTTTTTCAACACCATCAAGATCGCGTTTTTCCAGTGCGTTAAAAATATCATGATGTTGGCGGAGCAGCATTTCCGGCGGAGAGACATGATCAAGACTCATATAGCGCACACGGTCGATGGTGGCTTTAATATTTTCGATGGTGTCCCATGCCAGTTGACAGTCTGCAACCTGAGCCAGTTTCTGATGAAATTCGTCATCCAACTGGAAAAAATCATTCAGTTGCTTACGATCAATTGCAATGCGTTGTTGATGAAGATTCTGTTCCAGCAAATAGCACTGATTATCGTCGATCAATGTGGCGGCGCGACGCGCGACGGCACACTCAATGGCCTGGCGGACAAAGCACCCGTTACGTACCTGCGAAAGCGAAATCTTATTCACATAACTGCCACGCTGCGGGCGAATTTGAATCAGGCCATTTTCGGCAAGTTTAATAAAAGCCTCACGGACGGGCTGACGAGAGACGTCAAAACGGACTGACACCTCTTTTTCGGAAAGTGGTGTTCCTGGTGGGATCAGACAATGCACGATGTCGCGTCGCAAAATGCGATAGATCTGCTGATTAACAGGTTGGGTAGGGTTGAGTTGCGATTCAGCGGCCATGGGTTGTGATTTCTCAGAGAGTTAACCTCAATATACTACCATTCTTTTGCCTGCCATCACATACCCGGCCCGCAGGCCGGGGAAGGAAAACGTTAGCCGCGATGTACGCTCAGCCCGGCAAAACTCTGGCTGACGGGCATCATTTCAACGGTGTTAATATTGACGTGTTTCGGAAGCGTGGCGACCCACCATACAGCTTCGGTTACATCTTCAGGGGTCAGCGCGTTGGCATTTTCATAGGTTTTGCCCACTTTGGAATCATCACCTTTGAAACGCACGTTGGAGAACTCCGTGCCGCCGACCAGACCTGGCTCGATATCCGTAACACGGATCGCTGTGCCGTGCAGGTCTGTGCGCAGGTTAAGGCTAAACTGGCGAACAAAGGCTTTGGTCGCGCCATAGACGTTACCGCCCGCGTAAGGCCAGCTTCCCGCCGTAGAACCGATATTGATCACGTGGCCGCGATTACGTTCAACCATGCCTGGCAGAACGGCACGGGTCATATAGACCAATCCTTTGTTGTTGGTATCGATCATGTTTTCCCAGTCTTCAACGCTGGCTTTATGCGCGGGCTCCAGGCCCAGAGCCAGACCGGCATTGTTGACCAGCACATCAATTGCACGCCATTCAGCAGGCAGGTTTGCTATCATCTCTTCAATGGCCGCGCGGTTGCGCACGTCCAGTTGAGCTGTCAGGATGCTGTCTCCCAGCTCATCTTTCAGCTCTTGCAGACGTTCCTGACGGCGGCCGGTGGCTATCACTTTATGCCCGTTGGCGACGAAGCGACGCGTGATGCTTTCACCAAAACCCGCTGTCGCCCCGGTAACTAAAATAATCATCTCACTGTTCCTCAACGCTTTTTATGTTGTATTACCATAGCACGCTCTCCGGGGAGGCGTTAAGGCAACATTTGTATGACGGGATTGCAGGCCGCGACGGCCTGTCCTACTCTGGGGAGAAACCCGTTCTCAGGAGTCAACGATGTCGGTCAGTAATCCGTTTTTTGAAGTCAGCCTGTTGCCTTACCAGGCTCCTCGTTTTGATATTATCCACGATAGCCACTACCGTCCTGCGTTTGATGAGGCAATGCGTCAGAAGCGTGCTGAGATTAATGCGATCATCGCCCAGACGGCCGTACCTGATTTCGACAACACCCTGCTGGCACTGGAAAAAAGCGGCGCGATGTTGTCTCGTGTGACTCACGTCTTCTTCGCCATGACGTCGGCACATACCAACGATTACCTGCAGGCGCTGGATGAAGAATTTTCTACCGAGCTTGCCGAGCTGGCGAACGATATCTGGTTGAATGACAAACTGTTTTCGCGTGTTGACGCTATCTGGCAGGATCGCGCTTCACTGGATGGCGAAGCGCGTCGTCTGGTTGACGTCACACACCAGCACTTTATCCTCGCCGGCGCTCGCCTTAATGACGCACAAAAAGCAGAACTGAAAGCGTTAAATACTGAATCCGCCTCCCTGACAAGCCAGTTTAATCAGCGCCTGCTGGCTGCGGATAAGGCGGGTGGACTGGTGATTGAGGATAGTCATCAGCTTGAAGGATTAACCGCAGATGAGAAAGCTACCGCTGCGCAGGCCGCGGTGGAGAAAGGGCTGAAAAACAGCTGGCTTATCCCACTGCTCAATACCACGCAACAACCCGCACTGTTAGCGTTGAAAGAGCGTCAGATCCGCGAACGTCTGTTTAAAGCTGGCTGGTCGCGCACCGAGAAAGGCGATGAGAATGACACCCGTGAGCTTGTGCGTCGGCTCGCGGAGTTACGTGCTCGTCAGGCCAAACTGACTGGGTTTGAAAACTATGCCAGCTGGAGCATTGCTGACCAAATGGCGAAAACGCCTGAGGCTGCGCTGGCGTTTATGCGCGGCATTGTTCCAGCCGCACGCGCACGCGCAGAGCAAGAACAGGCGGATATCCAACGTGTCATTGATGACGAGCAGGGAGGATTCAGCGTACAGGCATGGGACTGGGCGCATTATGCCGAGCGTGTGCGACAGGAGAAATATGCGCTGGATGAGTCGCAAATTAAACCTTACTTTGCGCTTGATACCGTTTTGCAGGATGGCGTCTTCTGGGCAGCAAACCAGCTGTTTGGCATTCGCTTTGTCGAACGTTTTGACATTCCTGCTTATCACCCTGATGTTCGCATGTGGGAGATTTTTGACCACAACGGCGAAGGTATGGCGCTGTTCTACGGTGATTTCTTTGCCCGTGACTCCAAAGGCGGCGGAGCATGGATGGGGAACTTCGTTGAGCAATCCGTGGAGTTTGCCGCCCGCCCGGTCATTTACAACGTCTGCAACTATCAAAAGCCAGCGAATGGACAAACTGCACTCATCTCCTGGGATGACGTGGTGACACTGTTCCATGAATTCGGCCATACGCTGCACGGTCTGTTTGCCAGCCAGCGTTTTACGACGCTCTCAGGCACAAACACGCCACGGGATTTTGTCGAGTTCCCGTCGCAGATTAATGAACACTGGGCAAGCCATCCGCAGGTATTTGCACACTATGCGCGTCATTATAAAACCGGCGAACCTATGCCTGATGCATTGCGCGACAAAATGCTCAATGCGATTCAGTTCAACAAAGGCTATGACATGACAGAGCTGTTAAGTGCGGCACTGCTGGACATGAACTGGCATGGCATCAACGCCCAGGACACTGTGGGTGACATTGTGGCTTTTGAGGCCTCAGCCCTCAAAAAAGAGGGGCTGGATTTGCCTGCTGTACCGCCGCGCTATCGCAGCAGCTACTTCGCCCATATTTTCGGTGGTGGTTATGCAGCGGGGTATTACGCTTATCTGTGGACACAAATGCTGGCCGACGATGGCTATCAGTGGTTTGTCGAGCAGGGCGGGTTAACGCGCGAGAACGGGCAGAAATTCCGTGAAGCGATTTTGTCCCGCGGTAACAGCAGTGATCTGGAAGCGCTCTATCGCGAGTGGCGTGGACACGATCCGAAAATTGAACCGATGCTGAAGAATCGTGGGTTGAGCGCATAAGTGTGGCGTGATGCCTCACTCCGGCGTCTCCCTCAGTGAGAAAGAACAATACGAAAACGGCAACCCGTGGGTTAATGCTGGTCACTTAAGGTGACCAGCAACCTTTTTATCCGGATATTTTCTGGTCTTTACCCTGAGTTCCCGCGGGTAACTTCGCTCCCTTCTCCCCGGTAATATCAGCCATTTCGCTAGCCGGATTATTTCGCTTATCGCTCCACTGAAGCTAAGCTGGTTAGGCAAATCATCTCCCTTCAGATGGAACACCATCTGCACCATCTGATATCGCACCAGCTTATACGCCAGCAGAACCCCCCACAGCTCCTGCCTCACCAGTTCCGGCAGGCGACTGCGTAACGTCCATCGACTGTCCAGCATACTCTGCCTGGCTGCCCGGTAACCCAGCTCTGTTTCCCGGCGGTGGCGATATAACTCACTGATGTCATTGCCTGGATAACGATTCGGGTCTGTCAGTGATGTCAGCACCTGCCTTGCGTTTACGCAAAGTGACGGTATCGGTCAGCGTGAGTGCCTGCTGAATAAGCGCCGGGGGAATGAGGTCGGCGAGACTACGGGCACGCTCTGGAGTGGTGGCGTTGATAATGCCAGGTGCCTGATAAAGTTCCATTTAAAAAGGGCTCCATCATGAACATGGAACCCTTTTTACACCAGCCACCGGATCGGTCAATCGATCCTTAACTGATCGGCATTAACCCGTGGGTTGCCGTTTGTTTTACTTACGCCAGCGCATTAGGACAGGTTTCGCCTTTTTCCAGTTGCAGTAGGTTACCCAGCGTGGTTTCGGAAATGCTGATTAACGCTTCGGCAGTCAGGAAGGCCTGATGTCCGGTGAACAGGACATTATGACAGGCCGACAGGCGACGGAAGACATCATCCTGAATCACGTCGTTAGACTTGTCTTCAAAGAACAGATCGCGTTCGTTCTCGTAAACGTCCATTCCGAGCGCGCCAATCTTCTGGGTTTTCAGTGCTTCGATCGCGGCCTGGGAATCAATCAATGCCCCACGGCTGGTGTTGATGATCATCACCCCGTCTTTCATCTGATCAAACGCTGCCTGGTTAAGCAGATGGTAGTTTTCCGGCGTCAGCGGGCAATGCAGGGAGATAACGTCTGACTGGGAAAACAGCGTCGGGAGATCAACATACTCCACACCCAGCTCCAGTGCGGCAGCGCTTGGATACGGATCAAACGCCAACAGACGCATACCAAAGCCTTTCAGAATACGCAGTGCGGCAACACCGATTTTACCGGTTCCGATCACGCCAGCGGTTTTGCCGTACATGGTGAAACCGGTCAATCCTTCCAGAGAGAAGTTCGCATCGCGGGTACGCTGATACGCGCGGTGAATGCGGCGGTTCAACGACATCATCATGCCGATGGCATGTTCCGCGACGGCTTCCGGAGAGTAGGCCGGAACACGCACGACCTTCAGACCCAGCTCTTTGGCGGCATCGAGATCAACGTTGTTAAAGCCCGCGCAACGCAGGGCAATGTATTTCACACCGTGTTTTTTCAGCTCTTCCAGAACCGGACGGCTGCCATCGTCGTTGACAAAGATGCAGACACCGTCACATCCGTTGGCTGTTTTGGCTGTTTTTTCGGTAAGCAGAAAGTCGAAAAATTCAAGTTCGAATCCGTAAGCCTCGTTAACATGTTGCAGATACTTTTTGTCGTACTGCTTTGTGCTATATACCGCGAGTTTCATAAGACTTTCTCCAGTGATTTTGCATTCACGTTAGCATGATTAAAATAATCTTACAATTTATAAAATATTATTGAATTCAATGGGTTCTATGAATAATTCTAGAGCATCTATACCCAATAACTCTATGATATTCAAACTACACGACTTTCATTAGCCTGTGTTTTCTCAGAACAGATGGCGAAATGGAGGCGCGCTGGCTGATAAAGCCTGAACGGCCGGTTTGAGGCCAGAAAGCATGATCGACAGCGTCAAAAAGAGGGAGGCTGATGTTTGTCATCCCCTCAGTTATGAGGCGTAAAGTATAATTATCAAGGAGATGAAAATGAAAAAAATGGTGTTTGCTTGCGGGTTGGTCTTGTTGCTTTCTGGGTGTGATAAACCAAAGGTGGATACGTCAACAGACGAATCGATGAAAACCTCGCTTCAGAAGGTTAAAGAGTCGCTTCCTGAAGATAAAAGACAAGCGTTTAGCGACGCGGCAACAACGATAATGATGAGTAACGTCGACATGAAAGCGGTCATGGCGGGGGCGTTTTCAGGCAACGGGGATGCGATCGCAACCGCACAAGCTGAGAAGGTAAAAGCGGCGTTAAACGGCAAAACAGGGGAAGAGATCATCAGCGAAGCGAAAGCTATTCAGGCTGAGAGAGCCAAAAAAGAACAGCAGCAGGCGCTTCAGGAAATTGCAGAACTGCAACAGAAGAAAACGGCGTCGCAAACGGCTAAAGCGTCCCTGCGTAATTTCGTTGTGAACAAATCTCGCTTCTTCTTTGAAAAACAAGAGTTTGGTGGTCCTCGTCCTGTCATTGAACTCAGTGTTGAAAACAAAACCACGAGTCCTGTTTCGCGAGCCTATTTCAAAGGCACTATTGCTTCACCGGGACGCACCATTCCCTGGCTGGTCGATACCTTCAACTACTCAATCCCTGGCGGCCTGGAGCCTGGCGAAAAAGCCAACTGGCCTCTTTTGCCGAATATGTTTTCCGACTGGGGAAAAGTTCAGGCGCCAGAAGATGCGGTCTTTACCGTAGAAGTGGTGAGACTGGATGGGGCTGATGGTAATGCACTTTTTGACTCAGGCTCCTTCAGTGAAGACGATCAAAAAAGACTGGATATGCTGAAAAGCAAATACACATCGCAATAAACCTCAGTTGTGTGCTCATCACGAAGCCCCTTTACAGGGGCTTGTTGTTTTGCCAATAAACGGAGCCGCAAAGAGTTTCCCTCCTGGGTCGAGAGCATCTATCCTTAAAAAGGCATTCACTTCAACTGACGGGCTAAACATGCGACAATGATCGGCACTGTCGGCTTATTTTTTTCGCTAAATCAGGATATTAACTGCCCATGAAGGGTAAATACAAAGCCGCGATAGCGCTACTCTTGCTGTTGGTACTTTTGCCGCTGACGCTGCTGATGACGCTCGCTCAGTGGGTCCCGACGCTTGCCGGGATTTGGTTGCCCGTGGGAACCCGCATCGCGTTCGAGAAGAGTCCCCGGCTGTCCCGCCACGCCCTCGTGATCCCTGACCTTCGCTATCTGGTCGACGATTGTGAGATTGCCAGAGTCGAAAATGCGACCCTGGCTCACCCCAGTCGCTGGAAGATGGATATCGGTGCGCTTGAACTCAATACGGCCTGTTTGAGTAAATTGCCCCAAACAGCGCCCTCAACAGCAGCGCCTAAAACCTTGACCGAGTGGCAATCTCTTCTGCCTAACACCTGGCTCACCATTCATCGGCTGACGTTATTACCCTGGCGGCAGTGGCAGGGCGAATTGCATGCGTCGTTGACGCCTGCCGTCCAGGAGATCACCTATAAAGGTGATCAAGTGAACATCCAGGGCAAACTCCGCGGTCAAACCCTGACGATAAGCGAATTCGAAGCTCACCTGCCGGATTACCCGCAACCCGTTAAGCTGGTGGGCGAATTTACGTTACCGCTTGTTCCGGATGGCGTGCCGGTGAAAGGGCACGCACTGGCGACATTTAACGTGCCGCAACTCTCCTCGCTGGTGGATGCCGATCTTGACTGGGAGCAAAATCAGGGGCAACTGGTGGTGATGGCTCGTGACAATCCCGATCCGTTACTCGATTTACCGTGGCAAATCACGGCGCAAAAATTGACTATCAGCGACGGGCGATGGAACTGGAATGTCTCTGGTATGCCGCTGAGTGGCCGCGTAGGCCTTCGGGCCGAGAACTGGCAAGAAGGGCTTGAGAAAACCACATTGACCGGTCGACTGAATGTTCTTACCCACGGGGATGCAGGGAAAGGCAACGCGGTGCTGAATATTGGGCCAGGAACGCTCAGTATGCAGAACAGTGATATGCCGTTATCCCTGAGCGGTGAGGCCAAACAAAACGATCTGATCCTCTATGCCAAACTCCCGGCAAGATTAACCGGGAGCCTGAGCGATCCACAACTGGCATTTGAACCTGGCGCGTTATTACGTTCGCGTGGCCGAATCATTAATTCCCTCAATATTGATGAAATTCGTTGGCCGCTTGCGGGTGTCAAACTGACGCAGAAAGGGGTCGATGGCCGGCTACAGGCTATTCTGCGGGCGCACGAGAATGACATGGGGGACTTTGTCCTGCATCTGGATGGCCAGGCTAACGACTTCCTGCCTGATAACGGGCTGTGGCAATGGCGCTACTGGGGAAAAGGGCGTTTCACCCCGATGAATGCGCGCTGGGATGTCGCGGGCAAAGGTGAATGGCGTGACAACATCATTGAACTCACCGATCTCTCAACCGGATTCGACAAACTTCAGTACGGCACGATGCTGGTCAATAAACCGCGCCTGATCCTGGATAAACCGGTTCGCTGGATGCGCGATCCTGAAAAACCGACCTTTAGCGGCGCGTTGTCGCTGAATGCGGAACAAACCACGTTTACCGGCGGCAGTGTGCTTCCGCCGTCCGTGTTGACATTCAGTGTGGACGGCAGCGATCCAACGTTCTTCCAGTTTAAAGGCGATCTCCATGCCGGAAAAATAGGTCCAGTCCAGGTGAATGGGCGCTGGGACGGCGAACGGCTTCGTGGTCAGGCCTGGTGGCCTAAACAGTCACTCACCGTGTTTCAACCGCTGATCCCACCTGACTGGAAAATGACGCTGCGTGAGGGCGACCTTTACGCACAGGTGGCTTTCTCTGCGGCAGCGGGACAAGGCTTTGAAGCCGGTGGTCACGGCGTGCTGAAGGCGGGTAGCGCCTGGATGCCGGATAACCAGATTAACGGCGTCGATTTTGTCCTGCCATTCCGTTTCAGCGAGGGAACCTGGTCACTCGGCACGCGTGGCCCGGTAATGTTGCGTATTGGAGAGGTGGTAAACCTGGTCACCGCGCGCAACATTTCGGCTGATTTGCAGGGCAATTACCCCTGGAGCGATGAAAATCCGCTGCTGTTGACCAATGTCAGCGTTGATGCGCTTGGCGGCAAAATCACCATGCAGCAATTGCGGATGCCACAGCACGATCCCGCGCTCTTGCGGGTTCAGAATATCTCGACCAGCGAACTTATCAGCGCAGTAAATCCGAAACAGTTTGCGATGTCAGGCCCGGTCAGCGGTGCACTGCCATTCTGGCTGGATAACGAAAAATGGATCATCAAAGATGGCTGGTTAACCAACCCTGGCCCCATGACGCTGCGTATCGACAAAGATACGGCGGATGCGGTGGTAAAAGACAATATGGTGGCCGGAGCCGCAATTAACTGGCTTCGTTACATGGAAATTTCTCGCTCGTGGACGAAAATCAATTTAGATAATCTGGGTGTATTAACCATGCAAGCCACGATAAGAGGAACCAGCCGTGTAGAGGGGAAAAGCAGTACTGTGCATCTTAATTACACCCATGAAGAAAACGTATTTACCCTCTGGCGCAGCCTGCGTTTTGGGGACAATTTGCAAACATGGTTTGAGCAACACGCGGCGATACCTGATTCCCGCAGTTCGACAGGCAAGGAAAGTGAGGAACAACAATGAAAAAGCTGGCTGGTGCGCTCACCGCAGGCGTCGTGGTATTGCTGACGGGCTGTACGCCGCGCATTGAAGTCGCGGCCCCAAAAGAGCCGATTACGATCAATATGAATGTGAAAATCGAGCACGAAATTCATATTAAAGTCGATAAGGATGTTGAAACCTTGCTTAAATCACGCAGCGATCTGTTCTGAGGATGTCATGAAACGCACACTCGCTCTCATTTTACTGGCTCTGGGGATGAACGTTCAGGCTGCGGCATTGACCTTAAATGATGCCCGCGCACAGGGGCGCGTTGGGGAAACCCTGAGCGGCTATATTGCGCCGTTACGCCAGGATGCGGAAACGTTGGCACTGGTGAATCAAATCAACTCTGCGAGAACAGAAAATTACCAAAAACTGGCCGACAGCAATAACCTGCCGGTAGATGAAGTGGCGAAAATGGCGGGGCAGAAATTGGTTTCCCGCGCGCAGCCAGGAGAATATGTGAAAGGGATCAACGGCAAATGGTTGCGGAAATAGCTACCGGGAACGCTTGCGATACTCTCCCGGTGACATACCAAAGCGGTGCTTAAACGCGGTTGAAAAATGGCTATGGTCGGCAAACCCCCAGCTGTAACCAATTCCCGCCAGTTTTTCGTCGTCGCGGGTGGTGCGTAACTCCTGCGCGCACCGGTCAAGACGCCGATTTTTAATGTACTGAGCCACAACCAGTCCTTTCTCAGCAAACATGCGATACAGGCTACGTACCGACATCCCGCTTTCCGAGGCAATCCATTCCGGGCGCAATGCTTCAGACTGGATGTGGTCGTCAATCAGCGACAGCACATTCTGGAACTGACGTTCTTTGCGGGGTTGTGCAGATTCGCGTTGCTGAAAGGCTGGGCGTAGCAGACAAATCATCGCCTCCAGCGCGGCTTCACTTTCCCGCTCGCTCAACGCGGTATTTCCCATACTTTCTTGCAACAGACGATAACTCAGCTGCACAGTCGGCAAATTGCGGGACAGGGCCAATGCACAGCTCACTTCCTGAAAACGGCACTGCTGTTCGATGATCTGACGAGGTACAAGGAGTGAGATCTGCCGCGACTTGTCCTGCCAGGAAATAGAGCAGGGGCGCGAGGCATCGATCAGCGTAATATCACCAGTTTTAAGGACAGAACGCCGATCATCCTGCTCAATTTCAGCGCTCCCTTCAAGCTGAAATACGGTGTAGAACCAGGCATCGTTACTGGTTTTGATCTCCTCACGGGTACGATACAGGGTAACACTGCCAGTGGTAACGGTGCTTAATTTCAGGCTTCTGGCGTAGCTGGTTTCCAGTTCACCGATGAATTCGCCCGACAAGGGACGTGCCGCAAACCGGCCACAGACCTGGTTAATTTGCGCCAGCCATTGCTGATACTTTTCCTGCTCGCTTGCACACGCCATTGTTTATCTCGCTGCACCGTCAATGTTTTCGCATTGTTGCATTTGTGTTGCATTTTGTCAGACCTGTGAGGCTGACTATAGGAAAGAACACTCACCGGGAACAGAGCAATAAGCCGGAATTATCACGATTTGCGGAGCCTGTCACAGGTGGCAAAGCGAATGTCACACAGAGAAAAGCGAGTTCGGGAAAGGCCTCTTAGACTGCACTAACACCCTGCGAATAATAACGAAGGAGTACCCTATGTCCGAATCACAAATCGCAGTTCTTACCCGCGTGCAGCAGTTTTTAGACCGCCATCATGGCCTGTGGATCGAGGGTCGTCAGATGGTATCTGACAGTGAAAAGCGACTCGAGGTGTTCAACCCGGCAACCGGTGAGGTCATTGCATCGACGGCTGATGCCAGTGCTGAAGACGTTGATCGTGCGGTGATGTCAGGCTGGCGCGCCTTTGTTGCCCGACGCTGGGCCGGAAAATTACCGGCTGAGCGCGAACGGATTTTGCTGCATTTTGCCGATCTGGTTGAACAGCACAGTGAAGAGCTGGCGCAGCTTGAAACGCTGGAACAGGGGAAATCCATCAACATTTCCCGCGCGTTTGAAGTGGGCTGTACCCTGAACTGGATGCGTTACACTGCCGGCCTTACCACTAAAATTGCGGGTAAAACACTCGATCTTTCTATTCCGTTACCACAAGGGGCACGCTATCAGGCGTGGACGCGTAAAGAGCCGGTGGGCGTTGTTGCCGGGATTGTTCCGTGGAACTTTCCGTTGATGATTGGCATGTGGAAAGTGATGCCAGCCCTTGCCGCAGGTTGTTCTATCGTTATCAAACCGTCTGAAACCACTCCGCTGACGATGCTCCGCGTGGCTGAGCTGGCAAGCGAAGCCGGTATTCCTGACGGCGTGTTCAACGTTGTGACGGGCAGTGGCGCGGTGTGCGGCGCTGCGCTGACGTCACATTCGCATATTGCCAAAGTGAGCTTTACCGGATCTACGGCCACGGGTAAGCAGATTGCACGCGTCGCGGCAGACACGCTGACGGGCGTGACGCTGGAGTTAGGCGGCAAAAACCCGGCGATTGTGCTGAAGGATGCTGACCCGGCCTGGGTGATCGAAGGGTTAATGATGGGCAGTTTCCTGAACCAGGGGCAGGTATGTGCTGCCAGCTCGCGTGTTTATATTGAAGCACCGCTGTTTGATACCCTGGTGAGCGGGTTCGAACAGGCGGTGAAATCCCTGAGTATCGGCCCAGGTATGTCGCCGCAGGCCTTCATTAACCCTCTGGTTTCCCGCGCTCACTGCGATAAAGTTCAGACCTTCCTCGATGAGGCGAGATCGCACAATGCTGAACTGATTACCGGTAACCATGTACCTGACGGAAAAGGATACTATGTGTCGCCAACGCTGGTGGTTAACCCGGATGCGAATCTGCGACTGACGCGCGAAGAGGTATTCGGCCCGGTTGTTAACCTGGTACGGGTAACCGATGGCGAAGAGGCGTTACAACGGGCAAATGACACCGAATACGGCCTGACGGCCAGCGTCTGGACGCAAAATATCAGTAAGGCGCTGGACTATACCGACAGACTTCAGGCCGGAACCGTTTGGGTCAACAGCCATACCCTGATCGATGCGAATCTGCCGTTTGGCGGCATGAAGCAGTCCGGTACGGGCCGCGATTTTGGCCCCGACTGGCTGGATGGCTGGTGCGAAACCAAATCGGTCTGTGTGCGGTATTAGAGAAAGCAAACGGCAGCCCTCGGTTGCCGTTCGTTTCCGCGCCATCAAACCTTTAGTGGGACGCGCGATTGCGTCCTGCTTCTTTCGCCCGATAAAGCGCTGCATCGGCATGGGCAATAATCTCACTGGCAGTCAAACCGGCCGTCATGCCGGCAATCCCCATACTCACTGTCACATGATCGCTCGCGGTTGAAGCGACATGCGGAATGGCTTCCCGGCGCAGCCCGTCCTGAATCCGCTCCGCAACCCGTTCTGCGCTGTTTTCCGGGCAGTCGAAGAGGATCATGACAAACTCTTCGCCGCCATAGCGCGAAACCACATCGTCAGGTGTGCGCACTGACGCTTTCAGGATCTGTGCCACACGGGTCAAACAATCATCTCCCGCCTGATGTCCGTAGGTGTCGTTGTAGAGTTTGAAACAGTCGACATCCAGCATGATCACTGAAAACGCGGTGCGCTGCGTCACTGCATGTTCCAGCACGCTTTCCATCGCCCGTCGGTTTGCGGTTTCAGTTAAGGGGTCCAGATGTGCCAGTGCATCCAGACGTGAAATTAACAACTGATTTTGCTGGTTGCGCCGCCAGGCTTCTTCAAACCAGCGCAGCAGAATAAAACGACCAAATACCAGGATCAGCGTAAAGACGACCCAGACGACGGCAAAGCGAATGTTGATGCCCTGATTCAGCGCCACGCTGGCGATCGGCAGGGTAAACCAGAGCGGTGAAACAAAGGACAATAACCCCGCTGAATCAAAATAGAGTGCCGTCATCCCGGTCAACAACAGGATCACGCAAAGTGGCCAGGCGTGAGGAAGTTGCCAGTCAGTAATGAACCAGTAACAGGATATTGACCAGATCGAACTGCAGATGAACAAAACCAGGCTTATCCCTGCTATCTGTCGCCAGGCCATGATCATTATCGTGATAGACAGAATAATAATGCCCAGCATTGAGGCGTCGATCATTAACGTTGGATGTGGCCCGGTCTGGAAGGCGTTATCAATATTGTGGAATAGGTGGTTACGCAGCAGAACCATGAGCGCAAAACTCACATTCACAAAGGCCAGCCACGGAAGATTCATTGCCAGACCATGGGCAACCATCGCCCGACGTGTTAACCAGGTTGCAGGTTCAGGCGTCGAAGGGTATCTCTTTTCCATCGATACTAATTTCCCTCATCAAAGGGAACTGGGGGAGAGAAACATGGGCGGGGTCGCCACCCATGTTTCTCTGCGTTACGGTGTCACAATGTTGAACCAGAACTCGAATTTATCCATATAACCCAGCATGGCATCCAGTTTGCTGCCGTCGCCAGTAATTTTCACCTCGCCGTTATCCTGCGCTTGTTTTAGCGTGACTTCCTTCAGGATTATTTTATTCAGCGTATCGCGGTTCAGTGAAATGGTGGCATCGGCATCCTTCGCTTCACTGTTCTCGGTATGGTTAAGCACACCGTTTTCCAGTTCGAGCTTGTATTTGCCTCCGTCACTGCCGAGATCGATATTAAATACCGATTTGGCGTCAGCGGCTTTCTGCCCATTGATATGAACGGCAAGGTAGTCGAAGAACATTTCTGGCGTCATGGCTCGCACTGTATCCGGGCTGGCAGTGTTTGGCGTTGGGCCTTTCACCACGCCATTGCGCAGCTCCTGCGCACCTGTCAGGTAGAAGTTGCGCCACGGTCCGGATTCGGCCTGATAACCCAGTTGCTCCAGCGCATCGGCTTCCAGATTACGGGCGGCCTGATTGTTCGGATCGGCAAACACGACTTTGCTGACGACCTGTGCAACCCAGCGGTAGTTGCCCTGATCAAAGTCGGTTTTTGCTTTGCTCAGAATGGCATCAGCCCCTCCCATGTAGTCGACAAATTTCTTGGCCGCCTCTTCTGGTGGCAGCTCGTCGAGCGTTGCCGGGTTGCCATCAAACCAGCCAAGATAGAGCACGTAGGTCGCTTTCACATCATGGCTTACCGAACCGTAATAACCCCGGTTGGCCCAGGTATGCGCCAGCGAATCCGGTAGCGTGAAATTAGCGGCAATTTCGTCGCGGGTCTGGCCTTCATTCGCCATTCGCAGGGTCTGGTCGTTGATATAGCGGTAGAGATCGCGCTGACTTTTCAGCAGTTTTACGACGTTGTCATTACCCCAGGTTGGCCAGTGGTGTTGGGCCATCAGGATGTCGGCTTTATCGCTCCAGCGGACAATTGCTTCGTTAATGTATTTTGACCACGGCAGAGGCTCTCGAATTTTTGCCCCGCGCAGGGAGTAGGTGTTGTGCAGCGTGTGGGTGACATCTTCGGCGGATTCGATGAGTTTTTTCTCTTCGATAAACCACAACATTTCGGAGGGAGCTTCCGATCCAGGGGCTAGCATAAAATCATACGTCAGGCCGTCGATCGTCTCTTTCTGCCCATCCTTTTCAATGATATTGGTGGGGGCAATCAGGGTCACTGTACCGGCAGATGTCGTGGTTCCCAGGCCTGCGCCAACCTGTCCTTTGGCGTCAGGTTTCAGCAGGTTGCCGTACATATAGCTGGCGCGGCGGCTCATGACGTTACCGGCCATAATGTTTTCCGCCACTGCAGCCTCCATAAATCCGGAAGGGGCATACACTTTTACTTTACCGGATTTCACGTCAGCCTCATCCACAACACCACGCACGCCGCCATAGTGGTCAACATGGCTGTGGGTGTAGATAATCGCCACCACTGGTTTTTTACCACGGTTTTTAAAATAGAGATCCATCCCGACTTTAGCGGTCTCAGCTGAAACCAGTGGATCGACAACCGTAACGCCTTCTTTCCCTTCAATAATAGTCATATTTGATAAGTCAAGATTACGGATTTGATATACTCCATCCGTCACTTCAAACAGACCGCTAATATTAATCAGCTGAGATTGACGCCATAAACTTGGGTTAACGGTATCCGGTGATTTATCACCTTCTTTAATAAAAGAATATTGCTGTGGATCCCAGATGACATTTCCTTGTTCCCCTTTGATAATATCCTGGGGAAGTGGCGCAATAAATCCTTTATGGGCATTGGTAAAATCAGTGTTATCAGAAAAAGGCAGTTGATTATAAAGTGCATTATTGGCTTGTTGTGTTGCGGATGTCGCCTCTTTCGGGGCTTCAGCGGCATTAGCGGTACTGACCGAAATGAAAAATCCCGCCAGCGCGAGACTTCTGACAATCAAATTGACATTCATTCTAAAACCTCTCAGTGGATATACAGCGTCGTTTGTGTGAACTCTGTGGCCTGGTTAACTGAAAATGTTTCAAGGAATGAAAACGGGAAGCATGTCTAAATATAATCAGAGAACATCATTCAGCAAGGTGAGAAATAAAAATCAACCAATTGAATTAGAATAAAACTGGTCTACGCTCAATACACTATTGCAGGTAATACTTCGTAGACAGTTGTTAATTATCAGAGACGGTTTGTGCAAGATGAATAATGAAAGTAATAATTTTATAGAGAGGTAGGCTGTTTCGCTTTTGTCGCGTCAGGCGCGTTAGTGACTGCGTGAACGTTATCGTTTTTAAGGCGATAAAAAAGCCGGGCACAGGGCCCGGCCGGAGGGTTACTTGTCGTCTTTCTTCTTGCCAAGCGTAGGCGTCTCGTCAAAGAAGTTCCACGGTTTGAGCAGGGTATGTACCCATTCTGTTGGCATAATCGGCCACTCTTCCGCGCGGGCAACGTGGGTTGTCCCCGTCGTCATCCAGACCACATCATCCTGATTGTCTATCGATTCGTTATCTTTACTGTACTGGCCTAACCCGGTGTCATGCGTGGAACGGTTCGGGAACTTCCCTTCCGGGTACATCTCGTTCGGGTGGTAACGCGTGACCCACAGCTGTTTGTCCATAAAGCTCAGGCGATGGTAAATCCATTCGTCTGGTGCAAATTTCGCCCCAGTTGCCACCGGATGTGTACCGCCAGCATACGGGATGATCTGGTAGGAGACCGGGTTGCCCATGCGGTTTTCTTTACTGGTGTTGCTCAGCAGACGAATTGTACCTGGGTCGAATTTCTGGGCCGCCTGCTGCTCGGTATCGATATTGTACTGATTGATCTGCATGGTACTGGTGCGTGGGCCACCGGCGGTGTTTGGTGTTACCTCCGGGTCCATGGCAACCAGGGTATTGTTCGTGCCATCAACATCCATATCCAGACGGAAGTTATAGATGTGCTGGTGGGTAGTTCCCACGATGTTGTGATCAATCAGCGTGCCGTATTTGGTGTCGTCTTTGGCGCTCGGATCATGCATGGTTTTTGCCAGTACGCCTTTCACCGCTTCAATGCCCGTTGCGCCAGCATCAATGCCAATTGTACCGTTTTCGTGGAAGATCCAGTCAAAGATATAGTCATAGTTCCCGACGGTACTGACCCAGCGCACAACCAGTTCACGACGTTCGGTACTGACGTTTGGCTGTCCCATTTCCTGGTGTTTATACTCTGGCCCGGCGTAACGTTCGAAAATGGCGATAGCGCGTGGGATGGTCATTGGCGCCCCGGTGTAATCCGGAATGGTTTCATCCAGCATCACGGCGTTGGACGGAACATCTTTGCCCCGCACAAGCGAAGAGGTCAGCGTGCCCATACCGTAATCGCCAGAATCCAGATACGCCTTGAAATACCAGCCTACGTCCGGGTCGCCGTAAGGCACAATCATCCCGCCCAGCGATCCTTCATACATTACCTGGCGTTTTTTGCCGTTGTCGTTGTAGGTGACGGTAGAGATAATCGGGCCGACACGGGAGTCGAGGCTCAGATGGAAATCCCAGTTCTGCCAGTGCACCATGTCGCCGGTGATGGTGTAGTTTTTACCTTCCGGCTCGATAATTTCCAGCGGTTTTTTAACAGGCGCAACGCGGTCGCGTCCGTCATAAGGGCGTGCGGCCAGCGGTACGGGAACGACTGCACCTTCCTCAATCTTCTGGATTTTTTTCTGCTCAAGATCCACCACGGCGACCAGGTTTTCGATAGGGTGCGCCCAGTAGTTCCCGTCACCAACGTCCAGATAGCTCACGACTTTCAGTAGACGGTCATCCTGTTTCAGACCATCTTTGCCATCGAAATAGCCCACGGTCAGAGGCGTGGTGATCACCTTCTTCGGGTCGGTGACGCCGTGTTTTTTCAGCGCTTCAGCATATTCCGGGCTGTCATTAATGATCTGCTGGACGGTAGAGAAATCATCCAGCAGCACCATGCCGTGTGCATCTTTAACCGGCTCCCAGCGCAACACCTTTTTCTCTTTTAGATCCACCAGGCTCTCGATGACGTGCTTACCGTCCAGCATGATGACGTTGGCCTGACGAGGGGAGTCCACCGCCGTGCCCTTCAGCACAAAGTCCCAGACTTTGGCTTTTTCCGGCTCAGCAAGGGCAATCTGGGTGAAGCGGGTATTCGGTTTAAAATCCGCAGAGGCTTTGACGATCTCTACGGCTTGCTTAATTTCGTCGGCGGTCAGTGCGTTCAGCGGATGAGGACGCTTTTCAACCTGGAACGTCTGGTCGAGCCCAGACTGGAACACATCGTTGATGAAGGTATCGGAGATGAAGGCTTTTTTGTTTTTCATCACGACCGGCACTTGCAGCTTCAGTGTCTTACCGTTGACGATCGCGGTTTTCGCACCCGGTTTGACCTTCACAAACGCGCCGTCTTTGGCAATGGTAAACATCTGGGCATAGTCGTCCCACTGTACGTCCGCGCCAAAGTCCTGAAGCGTTTTGTCCATTGGAACCATATGCGCTTCACCGCCGTGGGCGAAAACAGGGGATTGCCAGGCGCAAAAAAGAGCAACTGCCATGGCCAGTGCCGTTTTACGGGCAGAAAAAGAAGAATGGCTTCCCATCATTGACCTCATTTGTTGTGTTTTTAGTGTGGTGACAGCCTTATCCTGGCAGGCACTGGCCAGAAGCGTTTGCCTGCATCTGCCAGGTTGTTTGTCAGTTTTGCCAGGTTAAAAAAAGAGCGGGGGTACATCACACCCCCGGAAAGTGCGTCGCGGTTTATTCGATGATGTCCGCGTGCTGGCGCGCGACCAGCGTCAAAATGGAGTAGAGGGCGACGGGGTGTTGGTGCTGGTTGGCGATCTCGACAGCCCACTCCACCACACCGGTCGGTTTTTCATCGGCAGTGCGTTGTTTCTTCAGCGTTTTGCGTTTACAGGTCAGGCGCACCTGAATGGTATCACCCGGTTTAACAGGCTCAATAAAACGCAGGTTCTCCATGCCGTAGTTCGCAATAACAGGCCCGACACCCGCATCCACGAACAGCCCTGCCGCCGCAGAAATCAGGAAGTAACCATGCACCACGCGCTCGCCAAAGAGGGATTCTGCCGCGCCAATTTTGTCCATATGCGCGTAAAAATGATCGCCACTCAGGCAGGCAAAATTGACGATATCGGTTTCCGTCAACGTACGGCGTGGAGTAAGCAGGCTATCGCCAGGCTGGAGTTCTTCGAAATATTTGCGGAAGGGGTGAACGCGATCTTCCTGCACCTCTGCGCCACGTACCCATTGCTTACCGATGGCAGCCAGCATTGTCGGGCTGCCCTGGATCGCAGTGCGTTGCAAATAGTGTTTCACCGCCCGCAATCCCCCCAACTCTTCGCCTCCGCCAGCGCGACCCGGGCCACCGTGAACCAGTTGCGGCAGTGGGGAACCATGCCCGGTAGATTCTATGGCTGACTCTGCATTGAGGATCTGAATACGACCGTGTGCGCGGGCTGCACCCGCAATGAACTGGCGAGCAATCGTGAGGCTCGCGGTAACCAGCGTACCAGCCAGGCTACCTTCACCTGCGCGAGCCAGGTGCATGGCATGATCTGCATTGCGATACGGCATCAGCGTGGCGACAGGCCCGAAGGCTTCTGTGGCATGAACCGCTGGTGTTTCATCGGGCTGTGGGCAGAACAACAGGGTTGGCGGGAAAAATGCCCCTGCAGCCTGCATATCCGCTTTTCCGCCCAGACGGATCTCACAACCCGCCGCGACCAACTGGTCGACCTTTTCCTGAACATCGCTGCGTTGCTCACTGCTGACCAGCGAGCCCATTTTCACTCCGTCTTGCGCCGGATCGCCCACAACCACGCTGCCAAGACGGGCAATCAGGGCCTGGCTCACGGCATCAATCTGCTGTTGCGGCACGATAATACGGCGGATAGCCGTACATTTTTGGCCCGCTTTGGCTGTCATCTCGCGCACAACTTCGCGGATAAAGAGGGCGAATTCGGGCTGCTCAGGCGTGACATCCTCGCCCAGTACGCAGCAGTTAAGTGAGTCGGCCTCCATGGTGAAAGGAATCGAACGGGCAACAATATTGGGATGAACCCGCAAAGACTGCCCGGTGCTGGCGGAGCCGGTAAAGGTCACGACATCCTGGAAGTCGAGGTGATTCAGGAGATCGCCTGCACCGCCGCAGATCAGGCTAATTGCGCCATTCGGAACCAGACCGCTTTCGACAATCGCTTTCACCATCGCCTGGGTGACCTGCGCAGTAGCGGTAGCCGGTTTGATAATGGCAGGCATCCCCGCAAGCCAGGTCGGGGCAAGTTTTTCCAGCATTCCCCAGCAGGGGAAGTTAAACGCATTGATGTGTACGGCGACGCCGGACTTTGCGGTCAGGACGTGGCGTGCGGCAAACCCCCCATCTTTCGACAGCGGGATCAGCTCATCTTCCGGCCAGAGTGTGTCGTCCGGTAACTCGCGGCTGCCCATACTGGCGTAGGCGAAAAGCGTGCCGATCCCACCTTCGATATCCACCCAACTGTCTGCCCGCGTCGCCCCCGTTTCTGCCGACAGGGCATAGAAATGCGCTTTCAGGCTGAGCAGATGTTTTGCCACCGCTTTCAGCATGGCGGCACGTTCGATAAAGGTCATCGCGCGAAGGGCTTCACTGCCGTGCTCAATGGCGTAACGGCGTGCGGCCGCCATGTCCAGGCCCTCGCTGGTCACGCTCCATAGCGCTTCGCCACTGATGGCGTGATGAATGTTGCGTTCACGGCCCCGGCCAGACTGCCAGACGCCGGATAAGAAGCTGGCTAACTGCTGCATCGCTTATCTCCAAGTGTTACGTAATTTCACTATAGATAGTTTGATCGCGAATCATAAAAATCAAGCGATGTTTTAATGATTTGTTAACGTTGTGATCTTGGGGGATGAAATTACCTCCCCGGGATACCTTCCGGAAAGCCAGTTAGCAAAAGCCTTGCGAGCGACATCACAAAATAAATAAACACTTCTTGGGGTTATATTTAACCTTTGTGTAACTTTTAAGAAAAGAAGTGATTCGCAATTTTGCATTAATCAGTAGTTTAACGAATCATAAAGGTGATGGTGTGAACCCGGAACAACGCTTTGAGCAATGCATAGCACAAGAGACGGCCATTGAGCCGCAGGACTGGATGCCTGACGCCTACCGCAAAACGCTGATTCGCCAGATTGGTCAGCATGCGCATTCGGAAATCGTCGGCATGCTCCCGGAAGGGAACTGGATCACGCGCGCACCGTCCTTGCGCCGCAAGGCCATTTTGCTGGCAAAAGTTCAGGATGAAGCCGGACACGGTTTGTATCTCTACAGTGCCGCAGAAACCCTGGGCTGTGCCCGCGAAGACATCTACCAAAAGATGCTCGATGGCAAGATGAAATACTCCTCCATCTTTAATTATCCGACGCTGAGCTGGGCCGATATCGGTGTGATTGGCTGGCTGGTGGACGGCGCGGCGATCGTCAACCAGGTTGCGCTGTGCCGTACCTCATACGGCCCTTATGCCCGCGCTATGGTGAAAATCTGTAAAGAAGAGAGTTTTCACCAGCGTCAGGGGTTTGAAGCCTGTATGGCGCTTGCGCAGGGCTGCGAATCTCAACGCCAGATGTTGCAGGATGCCATCAACCGCTTCTGGTGGCCGGCACTGATGATGTTCGGCCCGAACGATGACAACTCGCCGAACAGCGCCCGCAGCCTGGCCTGGAAAATCAAACGCTTTGGTAATGATGAACTGCGCCAGCGCTTCGTGGACAACACCGTCCCGCAGGTTGAGATGCTGGGCATGACTGTCCCGGATGCCGATCTGCATTTCGATGAACAGAGTGGGCATTATCGCTTCGGCGAAATTGACTGGCGTGAATTTGACGACGTGATCAACGGGCGAGGCATCTGTAATCACGAGCGCCTGGCCGCAAAACGAAAAGCCTGGGAAGACGGGGCGTGGGTGCGTGAAGCTGCACTGGCGCACGCAGAAAAACAACATGCCCGCAACGTGGCTTAAGGGGAAGCAAGATGAGCAATGTCTACTGGCCGTTATATGAAGTTTTCGTCCGATCCCGACAGGGTCTGTCTCATCGTCATGTGGGCAGTCTGCATGCCGCAGACGATCGCATGGCGCTGGAAAATGCGCGCGATGCCTACACCCGTCGTAGTGAAGGATGTTCGATTTGGGTGGTGAAAGCGAGTGAGATTGTGGCTTCACAGCCGGAAGAGAGCGGGGAGTTCTTTGACCCGGCGGAGAGCAAAATCTACCGCCATCCGACGTTCTACACCCTCCCTGATGGTATTGAGCACATGTGAGGCCTGGAATGAAAACAACAACTGCATATGCCCTGCGTCTGGGCGACAACGGTCTGGTTCTTTCTCAGCGTCTTGGCGCGTGGTGTGGTCATGCCCCTGAACTGGAAATTGATCTGGCGCTCGCCAACATCGGCCTCGATCTGCTGGGGCAGGCGCGTAATTTCCTCACCTACGCCGCTGAACTGGAAGGGACGGGAGATGAAGACACGCTGGCCTTTGGTCGTGATGAGCGCCAGTTCTGCAATCTCCTGCTGGTGGAACAACCCAATGGCAACTTCGCCGACACCCTGGTGCGTCAGTACTTTATGGATGCCTGGCATCTTGAATTGTATAGCCGCCTGACCCGAAGCCGCGATAGCCAACTGGCTGCGATTGCTGCCAAAGCCCTTAAAGAGGTGCGCTACCACCTGCGCTTTAGCCGTGGCTGGCTGGTACGCCTGGGCAACGGTACGGCTCTCTCAACGCAAAAAATGCAGCAGGCGGTGGATGCCTTGTGGCGTTTCACTGCCGAATTCTTCGATGTCGATGACATTGAACGGGCGCTGATTGAAGAGGGGATCGCCGTCGACCCGCGTGAACTGCGTTCGGGCTGGGAAACGGAAGTGTTTGCCGGTTTACAGGAAGCATCCCTGACTGTGCCAGATGAAGTGGCCTACCGCACTGGCGGCAAGAAAGGGCTACACACCGAACATCTGGGACCGATGCTGGCAGAGATGCAATATCTCCAGCGCATGTACCCAGGGCAGCAGTGGTAAGGGGGAGGTCGTCATGCAACGCGTTGTCGAGATAGCACCAGCGGAAATTCCGCAAATCTGGTCACTGTTAAGCCAGATCCCGGACCCGGAAGTGCCTGTCCTCACCATCACCGATCTGGGGATGGTGCGCAATGTGACCGCGCAGGGCGAAGGCTGGGTGATTGGCTTCACGCCAACCTATTCAGGCTGCCCGGCAACCGGGCATTTACTGGGTGCTATCCGTGACACGATGACGGCGCATGGTTTTACGCCTGTGCATATCGTGTTGCAGCTGGAGCCCGCCTGGACGACCGACTGGATGACCAATGAGGCCCGTGAGCGTCTGCGCGAATACGGTATCAGTCCGCCCGTCGGCCACAGCTGCCACGCGCATGTTCCGGCAGACGTGACCTGCCCACGGTGCGCGAGTGCCGACACCTCGCTTATCAGTGAATTTGGCTCGACGGCCTGCAAAGCGCTCTACCGCTGCAATACCTGCCGCGAGCCTTTCGATTATTTCAAATGTATTTGAGGTTGCCATGACAACGTTTCATTCCTTAACTGTGGCAAAAGTGGAACCCGAAACCCGCGATGCGGTGACCATTACTTTCGCTGTTCCACAGCCATTACAGGATGCGTACCGCTTTCGTCCCGGCCAGCACCTGACGCTCAAAGCGACGCTGGCCGGGGTCGAATTACGCCGTTGCTATTCCATCTGTAAAAGCGCGACGCCGGGTGAAATCAGCGTGGCGGTAAAGGCTATTGAGGGCGGGCGTTTTTCTCGCTATGCCCGCGATGAGATCAAACAAGGTATGGCGCTGGAGGTGATGGTCCCTCAGGGGCATTTTGGCTACCAGCCACAGGCTGAGCGGAAAGGTCACTATCTGGCGATTGCCGCGGGTTCAGGGATCACGCCGATGTTGGCGATCATCTCCTCCACGCTTGCCACTGAAACGGGCAGCCATTTCACCCTGATTTACGGCAACCGCAGCAGCCAGAGCATGATGTTCCGTCAGGCGCTGGCTGACCTGAAAGATAAATATCCGCAGCGTCTGCAACTGCTCTCTGTTTTCAGCCAGGAGCGCCTGGACAGCGATTTACTGCAAGGCCGTATTGATGGCGAAAAACTCCACGCCCTGGCAAAAACGTTGATCAATTTCCGTCAGTATGACGATGCCTTTATTTGTGGACCGTCATCAATGATGGACGATGCCGAAGCGGCGTTAAAAGCATTGGGAATGCCGGGAAAAGCCATCCATCTTGAGCGCTTCAATACACCAGGTTCTGCCGTTAAACGCAGCGTAAGCGTGCAGGCTCAGGGGCAAAAAGTCACCGTCCGTCAGGACGGCCGCGATCGCGAAATCACACTGACGGCAGAAGATGAAAGCATTCTCGATGCGGCGCTGCGCCAGGGGGCAGATCTTCCGTATGCCTGCAAAGGTGGAGTTTGTGCCACCTGCAAATGCAAAGTGGTGCGCGGGAAAGTGGATATGGTCACCAATTACAGCCTGGAGCCAGATGAACTGGCAGCAGGCTATGTGTTGAGCTGCCAGGCGCTGCCATTGACCGCTGATGTCGTCGTGGATTTTGATGCGAAGGGGATGGCATGAGTGAACTGATCATTACCCGTCATGGATGCGTGCTGCAACTCACGCTGAACCGCCCGGCAGCACGTAATGCCCTCAACAATGCGCTGTTAGCACAGATTGCTGACGCACTGGAGGCTGCCGCAGTCGACAGTAACATCTCCGTCTGTGTGATTTACGGCAATGCGCACTGCTTTGCGGCCGGTGCGGATCTGAATGAAATGGCGGAAAAAGATCTGCCTGCCACCCTAAATGACATCCGCCCGCAGTTGTGGGCCAGGATCAACGCCTTCACCAAACCGTTGATTGCAGCAGTGAATGGCTTTGCACTGGGGGCGGGTTGCGAACTTGCACTGCTGTGTGATGTGGTGATCGCCGGTGAAAACGCCCGCTTCGGCCTGCCTGAAATCACGCTGGGCATCATGCCCGGTGCAGGGGGAACACAAAGGCTGATCCGCTGCGTGGGGAAATCACTCGCCAGCAAAATGATATTAACGGGAGAGAGCATCACCGCTCAGCACGCGCAGGCCGTCGGGCTGGTCAGTGATGTGTTCCCGGCAATGCTCACACTGGAATACGCCCTTAAGCAGGCCGCCGTGATGGCGCGCCATTCGCCGCTGGCGCTTCAGGCGGCGAAACAGGCGCTGCGTCAGTCTCAGGAAGTGTCATTACAGGCCGGTCTGGCTCAGGAGAGACAGCTTTTTACGCTGCTCTCAGCAACGGACGATCGTCGTGAAGGCATTGAAGCCTTCTTACAAAAACGCACCCCCGACTTTAAAGGACGCTAATTGTGGAATTTATTCTGAGTCATGTAGAGCAAGGTGTAATGACCCTGACGCTGAATCGTCCGGAGCGTCTGAACAGCTTTAACGACGTGATGCACCAGCAGCTCGCTGACTGCCTGAAGCAGGCCGAGCGGGATGAGACCATCCGCTGCCTGTTGATTACCGGTGCGGGGCGTGGGTTCTGCGCCGGGCAAGATCTGAACGACCGTAACGTCGATCCGACCGGTCCGGCGCCCGACCTGGGGATGTCCGTTGAGACGTTTTACAACCCGCTGGTTCGCCGTCTGGCAAAGCTGCCGAAACCGGTGATTGCCGCGGTAAATGGTGTCGCGGCGGGGGCTGGCGCGACACTGGCGCTGGGCTGCGACATGGTGATTGCCGCCCGTTCAGCCAGCTTTGTGATGGCATTCAGTAAGCTTGGTCTGGTCCCGGATTGCGGCGGAACCTGGCTGCTGCCGCGTGTCGCTGGTCGTGCCCGGGCAATGGGGCTGGCGCTGCTGGGCGATAAGCTGAGTGCAGAACAGGCACAGTCCTGGGGAATGATCTGGCAGGTGGTGGACGATGAACAACTGGCGACCACGGCGCAGCAGATGGCGCTGCACATTGCCTCACAACCGACGTTTGGTCTGGGGTTGATCAAGCAGGCGATGCATGCTGCTGAAACGAACACCCTGGATGCGCAGCTCGATCTGGAGCGTGATTACCAGCGTCTTGCCGGACGCAGCGACGACTACCGTGAAGGTGTCAGCGCATTTATGGCGAAACGCACGCCGCACTTTACGGGGAAATAAGATGGTGATGAATATTCGCACTGTTGCCGTCATCGGAAGCGGCACGATGGGCGCCGGGATCGCGGAAGTCGCGGCAAGTCATGGTCATCAGGTCCTGATTTACGATATTGCAGGACAGGCGGTTTCACAGGCGATTGAGAGCATCGGTCAGCGTCTTGATTCCCGCGTTGCTCGAGGAAAACTGTCCGGTGAGGCCCGCGAACAGATTCTTGCACGGTTCATCCCCGTGACCGACATCGATGCGCTGGCGGCGGCGGACCTGGTGATTGAAGCCGCGTCTGAACGCCTCGACGTAAAAAAAGCGTTGTTCGCAAAACTGGCTGAGATTTGCCAGCCACAAACCGTACTGACCAGCAATACCTCGTCCATCTCCGTTACCGCGATTGCGGCGGATGTCCGTCACCCTGAACGCGTGGCCGGGCTGCACTTCTTCAACCCTGCGCCCGTGATGAAACTGGTGGAAGTGGTCAGCGGTCTGGCGACATCTCCCGAAGTGGCCGACGGGCTCTGTGAGCTGGCCGTGAACTGGGGAAAACAGCCTGTGCGCTGCCAGTCCACGCCGGGGTTTATCGTCAACCGCGTGGCGCGTCCATTCTATTCAGAAGCCTGGCGTGCGCTGGAGGAACAGGTGGCATCCCCGGAAGTGATCGATGCGGCGCTGCGGGACGGCGGAGGATTTCCGATGGGACCGCTGGAACTGACCGACATGATTGGTCAGGACGTTAACTTTGCGGTGACCTGCTCGGTGTTTAACGCGTTCTGGCAGGAACGCCGTTTTCTGCCCTCGCTGGTACAGCAGGAGCTGGTACTGGCGGGACGTCTGGGCAAAAAAAGCGGAAAGGGCGTGTATGACTGGGGCGGTGAAAAACCGGCAGTGCAGTGGCTTGACACCGTGAGTGACAGCTATAGCCCAATGTGCGTGCAGAAAAAACGTGACGGTGTCACTGAGGTCGACGATGTGCTGCTGGTCGAAACACAAGGGGAAACGGCGCAGTCGTTGGCGCGCAGTCTGCACAGCCCCGTGGTGGTGGTGGATCGTATGGACGGTGATGTTGCCGTGATTGCCGCAGCGGCCAGTAATCCTCATTCCGCGACGCAAAAAGCCATTTTTTATCTGCAACAACAGGGCCAACGAGTGGTGCAGATTGCCGATTATCCCGGCCTGCTGATCTGGCGCACAGTGGCGATGATTATCAATGAAGCGCTGGATGCCCTGCAAAAAGGGGTTGCCAGTGAGAAGGATATCGATACTGCGATGCGTCTTGGCGTGAACTATCCGTGTGGCCCCGTTGCCTGGGGTGAACGTCTGGGCTGGCAGCGTCTGCTCCTGCTGCTGGAAAACCTGCAACGTCATTACGGCGAAGAACGCTATCGCCCTTGTTCACTCTTGCGCCAGCGTGCGCTTCTGGAGAGTAGCTATGAGTCATAACGCCTGGCACAACGCCCGTGCCATGTACGAGCACGATGCCTGTGCGCAGGCTCTGGGGATCGACATTGTTGAAATGGATGAGGGGGTTGCGGTGGTGACGATGACCATCACCCCGCAGATGCTGAATGGCCATAAAACCTGCCACGGCGGGCAGCTTTTTTCGCTGGCGGACACGGCATTTGCTTACGCCTGTAACAGCCAGGGGCTGGCGGCTGTGGCATCGGCCTGTTCGATCGACTTTCTCCGTCCGGGATTTGCCGGGGACAGGCTTACCGCCACTGCGCGGGTTCTGCACCAGGGGAAACTGACCGGTGTCTACGACATTGAAATTCAGAATCAACAACACAAAACAGTCGCACTCTTTCGCGGGAAATCTCACCGCATTGGCGGCAGTGTGACAGGAGAAGCCTGATGCGTGACGCATTTATTTGTGACGGTGTTCGTACCCCGGTTGGTCGGTATGGGGGTGTTTTCTCAGGCATTCGCGCGGACGATCTCGGCGCTGTGCCGTTGCGTGCGCTGCTGGCACGTTACCCGCAACTGGATGCGGAGCGCATTGATGATCTCATCTTCGGCTGCGCTAACCAGGCAGGGGAAGACAACCGTAACGTGGCGCGTATGGCCTCCCTTCTGGCCGGGCTGCCGCAGTCGGTTTCCGGGACTACCATTAACCGCCTCTGTGGTTCAGGCCTGGATGCCATCGGTTTTGCGGCACGAACCATCAAAGCCGGTGAGGGTGATTTATTGATTGCTGGTGGCGTGGAGTCGATGTCCCGTGCGCCGTTTGTGATGGGAAAAGCCACGGCGGCCTTTCAGCGTCAGGCGGAGATCTTCGATACCACCATCGGCTGGCGATTTGTGAATCCGCTCATGCATCAGCAATGTGGTACTGACAGCATGCCGGAAACGGCAGAGAATGTAGCTGAATTGTTAAATATCAGTCGAGCGGATCAAGATGCTTTCGCACTGCGCAGCCAGCAGCGTACTGCCCAGGCGCAACAGAATGGCATTCTGGCGCAGGAAATTGTCCCGGTGAGCGTGACAGGGAAAAAGGGGGGAGTCACCGAGGTGTCTGTTGATGAACATCCGCGTGCCGACACCACGCTGGAACAACTTGCCTCGCTGAAGACACCTTTTCGCAAGAATGGCGTCGTGACGGCGGGTAATGCCTCCGGCGTAAACGATGGGGCAGCGGCGCTGATCATTGCCAGCGAACAGATGGCGCTTGCACAAGGGTTAGTGCCTCGCACGCGCATCGTGGCAATGGCGACGGCAGGCGTGGAACCGCGTCTGATGGGGTTAGGCCCCGTCCCCGCGACCCGTAAAGTGCTGGAGCGTGCCGGACTCAGTATTACCGATATGGATGTTATCGAGCTTAACGAGGCTTTTGCGTCGCAGGCGCTGGCTGTGTTGCGTCAACTGGGATTGCCGGACGATGGTGCACACGTCAACCCGAACGGCGGCGCGATTGCATTGGGACATCCACTGGGGATGAGCGGCGCAAGACTGGCGTTGGCAGCCAGTAACGAATTGCACCGACGAAACGGGCGCTATGCGCTGTGTACGATGTGTATCGGTGTGGGTCAGGGTATTGCCATGATCCTTGAGCGAGTTTGAGCGAAAAACAATGTGAGTACCCTACAATGACAACGACAACAACACAGCTTGACCCGATCGAAACCGCGTCCCTTGATGAACTGCAGGCCCTGCAAACCCAGCGCCTTAAGTGGACGCTGAAGCACGCCTACGACAATGTGCCGATGTACAAACGCAAGTTCGATGCAGCGGGCGTTCACCCTGATGATTTCAACGAGTTGGCAGATATTCGCAAATTCCCATGTACCACTAAACAGGACCTGCGCGATAACTACCCGTTCGATACCTTTGCCGTTCCGATGGAGAAGGTGGTGCGTATTCACGCCTCGTCCGGTACAACCGGGAAGCCGACCGTCGTGGGATATACCCAAAATGACATCGACACCTGGGCAAACATCGTCGCCCGGTCGCTGCGCGCTGCCGGCGGCAGTGCAAAAGACAAAATCCATGTGGCTTACGGGTACGGATTGTTTACCGGCGGGCTGGGCGCGCACTACGGCGCTGAACGTCTGGGGGCCACCGTGATCCCGATGTCCGGCGGCCAGACCGAGAAGCAGGCGCAACTGATCCGCGATTTTCAGCCTGATATGATCATGGTCACGCCGTCGTATTGCCTCAATTTGATTGAAGAGCTGGAGCGACAGATGGGCGGAGATGCCAGTAAATGCTCTCTGCGTGTCGGTGTGTTTGGGGCAGAGCCCTGGACACTGGCAATGCGCCGCGAAATCGAGAAGCGTCTGGGGATCACCGCGCTGGACATTTACGGGCTGTCAGAAGTGATGGGGCCAGGCGTGGCGATGGAGTGTATCGAAACCGCCGACGGCCCGACCATCTGGGAAGATCATTTCTATCCGGAAATCGTCAATCCGAAAGACGGAACTCCGCTGGACGATGGCGAGCAAGGGGAACTGCTCTTCACCACGCTCACCAAAGAAGCGTTACCGGTGATTCGTTACCGCACGCGTGACCTGACACGCCTGTTGCCAGGTACGGCGCGCACCATGCGCAGGATGGATCGCATCAGCGGACGCAGCGACGATATGCTGATCATCCGGGGGGTAAACGTCTTCCCGTCGCAGCTTGAGGAAGAGATCGTCAAGTTTGAACATCTTTCGCCCCATTATCAGCTGGAGGTAAACCGTCGCGGTCATCTTGATTCGCTTTCTGTCAAAGTGGAGCTGAAAGAGAGTAGTTTAACGTTGAGCCATGAGCAGCGCTGTCAGGTATGCCATGAGTTGCGCCACCGTATTAAATCGATGGTGGGGATTTCAACGGATGTCACCATCGTGAACTGCGGCAGTATTCCACGTTCAGAAGGTAAAGCCTGCCGCGTCTTTGATATGCGTAAAGCGATTGTGAATACCTGAGCCTGAATCTGGCCCTCTCTTTTTTGGGAGAGGGCCGGTAAAAATGGCTGTGCTATGATTCATTATCGACAATAAAGACAACAGAATGAATCACATGAATAAACTTGATGCCTTTATCCAGCATGCCGTGAGTTCTGTTCCCATTAGCGGAACATCGCTGATTTCGTCACTGTATGGTGATGCGCTTTCCCATCGTGGAGGCGAAATTTGGCTGGGGAGCCTGGCTGCGCTGTTTGAAGGAATGGGATTCGGTGAACGCTTTGTGCGTACCGCGTTGTTTCGCCTGAACAAAGAAGGTTGGCTGGACGTATCGCGGCTTGGGCGTCGCAGTTTTTACCGCCTGAGCGATAAAGGGTTGCGCCTGACGCGTCGTGCGGAGAACAAAATCTATCGCGCGGAACTGCCCGCCTGGGATGGCAAGTGGTTGCTGCTGCTGTCTGAAGGGCTGGATAAAGTCACGCTTGCCGATGTAAAAAAACAGCTGATCTGGCAGGGGTTTGGCACGCTTGCGCCAAGCCTGATGGCCTCGCCTTCGCAACATCTGGCGGATGTGCAATCTCTGCTGCATGAAGCGGGTGTGGCGGAAAACGTGATCTTTTTTGAAGCACATTCCCCGCTGGCGCTTTCCCGTGCGGCACTGCGTGCGCGGGTGGAAGAGTGCTGGCAACTCACCGAACAAAATACGATGTACGAAACCTTTATTGACTCCTTCCGGCCTCTGTTGCCGCTATTGAAGGAGGCCGAGCCGGAGGAACTTACGCCTGAGCGTTGCTTCCAGATCCAGCTGTTACTGATCCATTTTTATCGCCGTGTGGTGCTCAAAGACCCGCTGTTGCCGGAGGAGTTACTGCCTGCGCACTGGGCAGGACAGAGTGCCAGACAGCTGTGCATTAATATCTACCAACGCGTAGCCTCAGGCGCGCTGGCTTTTGTCAGTGAAAAAGGTGAAACCTCTGTGGGTGAATTGCCTGTGCCTGGGTCGCTCTTTTTTCAGCGCTTTGGTGGCCTGAATATCGCATAAGGAGAGGGTATGCCTGTTTATCAAATTGACGGTCTGACGCCGGTTGTCCCTGATGAGAGTTATGTCCATCCCACTGCCGTTTTGATTGGCGATGTGATTCTGGGCAAAGGGGTGTACATCGGCCCGAATGCTAGCCTGCGTGGCGATTTTGGCCGTATCGTGGTGAAAGATGGGGCGAACATCCAGGATAACTGTGTGATGCACGGGTTTCCTGAGCAGGATACCGTCGTGGAGGAAGACGGGCATATTGGTCACAGCGCCATTTTGCATGGCTGCATTATTCGCCGCAACGCGCTGGTTGGGATGAATGCGGTGGTGATGGATGGGGCGGTGATCGGAGAAAACAGCATTGTCGGGGCGGCGGCGTTTGTGAAAGCGAAGGCGGATATGCCCGCCAATCATCTGATTATCGGCAGTCCGGCGAAAGCCATCCGCGAACTGAGCGAGCAAGAACTCGTCTGGAAAAAACAGGGGACACGTGAATATCAGGTGCTGGTGGAACGCTGCAAAAAAACGATGCACCAGGTTGAGCCGTTGCGGGATGTTGAACCCGGACGTAAACGACTGGAATTTGATGAAAATTTACGCCCTAAATCGGCAGGGTAAAGGCTGTAGCGTAGCGTGTTACCCGTCAAAATTCGCCAGTTCAGGTCGCCCGATTAAGCGTGACACAAAATTCTGAACACAGCCTTACGTCGTCAATAAGAAGAGGCGCCAGAAGGCGCTTCCTGATATCACTTATTTTGGTATAAATCCCAGCGATTTCCGTAGAGATCCTCAAATACGACGACGGTTCCATACTCTTCCTCGCGCGGCGTTTCACAAAACTGAACGCCAGCCGTCTTCATGGCATTATAGTCACGCCAGAAATCGTCGGTCTGGAGGAAAAGAAAAACGCGCCCACCGCACTGATTACCAATAAACGCTTCCTGCGTGTCATTGGAGGCCCGTGCCAGCAGAAGATGGCAGTCGCTTTCCGGGTTCGGTGTCACGACAACCCAGCGTTTCCCAGGCTGGGGTGTGTCTTCGACCAGCTTAAAACCCAGTTTCTTGGTGTAGTATTCAATGGCGCGATCGTAATCATCAACAACGATGGCCACATGGCCCATGCATCTTTTTTGTGTTCTCAAAAGCCACTCCTTCCTTTGCAATGAAACCGGTATTTTGCGGCCAGACTATATCACCCGGATGTGCGTTTACGCAGGTATTCCTGTTTTGCGCAAGGGAACAATCGGGCGAGAGTGTGGTGATAAATGGATGTTCACGAAGGGGAAAACGGGAAGGAGAAAAAGAAAAACCCTCCCACCAGGCGGTGAGAGGGGGAAATCTTATGCAGCCACCAGGCTGTCGATTGCTGCTTTCGCGTCAGACTGTGCTTTGGTCGCGACTTCAGGTCCGTAAGCAATACCTTCTGCGAACACAAAGTTCACATCGGTGATACCGATGAAGCCCAGGAAAATGGTCAGATACGGTGCAACCAGGTCAGTTGCGGTATCTTTGTGAATACCGCCACGGCTGGTCAGAACCACCGCACGTTTACCTTTCACCAGGCCTTCTGGGCCGTTTTCGGTGTAACGGAAGGTTACGCCAGCACGTGCAACCAGGTCGAAGTAGTTCTTCAACTGAGTCGGGATGTTGAAGTTGTACATTGGGGCGTTGATCACGATAACGTCGTGAGCCTGCAGCTCAGCAATCAGTTCATCGGACAGCGCCAGCGCTTCCTGCTGACGCGGAGTCAGTGGGGCATCGCTCGGACGCAGGGCGCCAACCAGTTCGCCATCCAGCACAGGAATCGGGTTTGCGGCCAGATCACGGACGGTGATTTCATCAGCGCTATGCTGTTCACGCCACTGTTCAACGAAATAATCGGACAGCTGACCGGACTGAGAGTACCCTGCCAGAATACTGGATTTAAGAACTAATACTTTGCTCATGGGTGATTCCTATATTGTATTTGATTGAAGGGGGTTGCCCCGTTGCTTGTTGACACTCTATTCACAATCCTGCCGCAGGGATAGCGCAATATATCGAATCCTATGTTCGATTTTTTTGAATAAGGCGTAGAAAGCGCCGATGTGGTACTCTATCCCAATCATTAAAATGAGATTTTACCCGGCAGAGCACTGCCCGTTAACGCTATGACAGAACAACAAAAATTAACCTTCCCGATGCTCATGCAGCAGCTTGATACGCTGATGCTGCGCGATAAACAGCGTTTTGCCCGCCGTCTGCATGGTGTGAAGAAGGTTAAAAATCCTGATGCACAACAGGCCATTTACCAGGAGATGGCTAAAGAGATTGAACAAGCCGCAGGGAAAGTTTCGCTGCGCGAAGCGGCGCGTCCGGTGATTGACTACCCGGAAAACCTGCCCGTTAGCCAGAAAAAGCAGGAAATTCTGGAAGCGGTGCGCGATCACCAGGTGGTGATTGTGGCGGGGGAAACCGGGTCGGGAAAAACGACCCAGTTGCCGAAAATCTGTATGGAGCTGGGGCGCGGTATTAAAGGTCTGATCGGCCATACCCAACCGCGTCGCCTGGCGGCGCGTACCGTGGCAAACCGTATTGCCGAAGAGTTGAAGACGGAGCCGGGCGGTTGCATTGGCTACAAGGTGCGTTTCAGCGATCACGTCAGCGATAACACCATGGTCAAACTGATGACCGACGGTATTCTGCTGGCGGAAATTCAGCAGGACCGTCTGTTGATGCAGTATGACACTATCATCATCGATGAAGCGCATGAGCGCAGTCTGAACATTGATTTCCTCCTGGGTTATCTGCGTGAGTTGCTGCCGCGTCGCCCGGATCTCAAAATCATTATTACCTCGGCGACCATCGATCCTGAACGTTTCTCGCGCCACTTTAACAATGCGCCGATCATTGAAGTCTCTGGCCGTACCTATCCGGTTGAGGTGCGTTATCGTCCTGTCGTGGAAGAGGCGGAAGATACAGAACGCGACCAGTTGCAGGCGATCTTTGATGCGGTGGATGAACTGGGGCGCGAAAGTCCGGGCGATATCCTGATCTTCATGAGCGGTGAGCGGGAAATCCGTGACACCGCTGATGCGCTAAGCAAGCGCGACCTGCGCCATACCGAGATCCTGCCGCTTTATGCGCGCTTATCAAACAGTGAACAGAATCGGGTATTCCAGGCACATAACGGGCGTCGCATTGTGCTGGCCACTAACGTGGCGGAAACCTCGCTGACTGTACCGGGTATTAAATACGTTATCGACCCCGGTACGGCGCGTATCAGCCGCTACAGCTACCGCACTAAAGTACAGCGCCTGCCGATTGAGCCGGTTTCGCAGGCCTCGGCTAACCAGCGTAAAGGGCGCTGTGGCCGTGTGTCGGAAGGGATCTGTATTCGCCTTTATTCGGAAGATGATTTCCTGTCGCGTCCGGAATTTACCGACCCGGAAATTCTGCGTACCAACCTGGCATCGGTTATTTTGCAGATGACCGCGTTGGGCCTGGGCGATATTGCCGCGTTCCCGTTTGTTGAAGCGCCGGATAAACGCAATATCCAGGATGGCGTACGTCTGCTGGAAGAGTTAGGTGCAATCACCACTGATGAGCAGGCAACGGCGTATAAACTGACGCCGATGGGCCGTCAGCTCAGCCAGTTGCCGGTTGACCCACGTTTAGCGCGCATGGTGCTGGAGGCGCAAAAACACGGCTGTGTGCGTGAAGCGATGATTATCACGTCTGCACTTTCCATTCAGGACCCGCGTGAGCGCCCGATGGACAAACAGCAGGCATCTGACGAGAAACACCGTCGATTCCATGATAAAGAGTCCGATTTCCTCGCTTTCGTGAACCTGTGGAACTACCTGGGTGAGCAGCAAAAAGCGCTGTCGTCAAATCAGTTCCGCCGCCAGTGTCGTGTGGATTTCCTCAACTATTTGCGCGTCCGCGAATGGCAGGATATCTACACACAGCTGCGCCAGGTAGTGAAAGAACTGGGTATTCCGGTCAACAGTGAACCGGCAGAATACCGCGAGATCCATATCGCGTTGCTGACCGGATTGCTGTCGCATATCGGGATGAAAGATACCGATAAACAGGAATTTACCGGCGCACGTAACGCACGCTTCTCCATTTTCCCAGGTTCCGGCTTATTCAAGAAGCCACCGAAGTGGGCTATGGTGGCGGAACTGGTGGAAACCAGCCGTTTGTGGGGGCGTATCGCCGCGCGAATCGACCCGGAATGGGTGGAGCCGGTTGCTCAGCATCTGCTGAAACGCGCATACAGTGAACCACACTGGGAGCGCGCGCAGGGCGCGGTGATGGCGACCGAAAAAGTGACCGTTTACGGTCTGCCTGTGGTTGCAGCCCGTAAAGTGAACTACAGCCAGATCGACCCGGCGCTGTGCCGCGAGCTGTTTATTCGCCATGCGCTGGTGGAAGGTGACTGGCAGACGCGTCATGCCTTTTTCCGGGAAAACCTCAAACTGCGTGCTGAAGTGGAAGAGCTGGAGCACAAGTCACGTCGCCGCGATATCCTCGTGGACGACGAGGCGCTGTTTGAGTTTTACGATCAGCGTATCAGCCACGATGTGATTTCTGCTCGCCATTTCGACAACTGGTGGAAGAAAGCCAGTAAAGACGCGCCAGATCTGCTCAACTTTGAAAAGAGCATGCTGATTAAAGAAGGGGCGGAACAGGTCAGCAAGCTCGACTATCCGAACTTCTGGCATCAGGGCAACCTCAAACTGCGTTTGACCTACCAGTTTGAACCGGGCGCAGACGCGGACGGTGTGACGGTGCATATTCCTCTGCCGTTACTCAATCAGGTTGAGGAGAGTGGATTTGAGTGGCAGATCCCAGGGCTTCGCCGCGAATTGGTGATTGCGCTGATCAAGTCTTTGCCAAAACCGGTACGTCGTAATTTTGTGCCAGCACCTAACTATGCCGAGGCCTTTTTGGGCCGGGTGACGCCGCTGGAACTGCCATTGCTGGATGCGCTGGAGCGCGAACTGCGCCGAATGACAGGGGTAACGATTGACCGGGATTCCTGGCACTGGGATCAGGTTCCCGATCACCTGAAAATCACGTTCCGCGTCGTGGATGACAAAAACAAAAAGCTCCAGGAAGGACGCTCGCTGACTGAACTGAAAGAGGTGCTCAAAGGCAAAGTTCAGGAAACGCTGTCCTCCGTGGCGGACGATGGTATTGAACAGAGCGGGTTGCATATCTGGAGCTTTGGTCAGTTGCCGGAAAGCTACGAGCAGAAACGCGGTAACTACAAGGTGAAAGCCTGGCCTGCGCTGGTGGATGAGCGTGACAGCGTGGCGATCAAGCTATTCGATAACCAACAGGAACAGCAACAGATGATGTGGCGCGGCCTGCGCCGTTTACTGCTGCTGAACATTCCGTCGCCCATTAAGTACTTGCACGAGAAGTTACCGAACAAAGCCAAACTGGGGCTCTATTTTAACCCGTATGGCAAAGTGCTGGATCTGATTGATGACTGCATCTCCTGCGGTGTGGACAAACTGATCAACGAAGCCGGTGGCCCGGTCTGGACGGAAGATGCATTCGCCAGATTGCACGACAAGGTGCGCGCTGAACTCAACGATACCGTCGTTGAAATTGCCAAACAGGTGGAGCAGATCCTGACCGCGGTCTTTAATATCAATAAGCGTCTGAAAGGGCGGGTTGATATGACCATGGCGCTGGGATTATCCGATGTGAAAGCGCAAATGACGGGGCTGGTTTACCGTGGGTTTGTGACCGGCAATGGCTTTAAACGTCTGGGCGATACGCTGCGTTATCTCCACGCCATTGAAAAACGGCTGGAAAAAATGGCCATCGATCCCCACCGGGATCGTGCGCAGATGCTGAAAGTGGAAAGCGTCCAACAGGCCTGGCAGCAGTGGCTTAACAAACTGCCGCCAGCACGCCGTGAGGATGACGATGTGCAGGAGATCCGCTGGATGATTGAAGAGCTGCGCGTCAGTTTCTTTGCTCAGCAGTTGGGGACGCCATATCCGATTTCAGATAAGCGTATTTTGCAGGCAATGGAGCAGATTTCCGGTTAACGGCATTGATTCCCTCTCCCCCAAGGGGGAGGGAATCAGGCCACACCATTCTTCACCCGTTTACAATCGCCAGCGTAAACCCATCCCAGCCCTTAATCCCTACCTATGATTTTTGATCATTAATCAAATGTTAATGAGATCAGGAGGGAGGAAAGGGCGACCAGGCTCATTGGCCACCAGAGGATTAAAGCTCGCCGGGTTTGGCCTGTATGGCAGGGATGCGTTTCATCCGGCTGGCGAAGAAAATCGCGATCAGTGAAATTGTCACCGTGACTGCCAGATACCAGGCAACCGGAACCCAGTCTCCGTCATATTTTGCCAGCAATCCTGTGGCGATCAGTGGCGCAGTGCCCCCAGCCAGGGCTGCACCAAGCTGATAGCCCAGCGTGATGCCAGTGTAGCGAACGTTGGCGCTGAAGATTTCTGAGCAGAGGGTTCCCAGCACCGCGGTAACAGGCGCCCACAGCACACCGAAGGCAATCACCGTTGCGAGCACGATCGCCCAGGTTGTTCCGGTATTGAGCAACATAAACCACGGTACGATAAACAACCCCAGCACAAAGACGCTCACGGCATACATTTTCTGGCGGCCAACTTTATCGGACAACAGTCCCATGAGCGGGATCATGATAGTGGCCACCAGTGCGCCGAGGGTTACTGCCTCAAGTGCCTGTGATTTTTGGTATGTCAGTGTGGTCGTGGCATAGCTGACCACAAAGGTGGAGAAAATATAGAAGGGAGCGGTTTCCACGACCTTCAGTCCGGCGGCGATCAGCACTTCACGCCAGTGATACTTCAGCGTCTCACGCAGCGGTGCTTTGGCCACCTGGCCAGATTTTTTCACTTTCTTGAAATCGGGTGTTTCGTCGATGTCTTTGCGGATCCACAAACCAATCAGCACCAGCACCGAGCTTAACAGGAACGGAATACGCCAGCCCCAGGAAAGGAAATCTTCTTCGCTGAACAATGTCATTAGCGATACGATAAAGGTTGCCATCAGCATACCGATGGTTACACCCGCCTGTGGAATACTGCCAAAGAAGCCTTTTCGTTTTTCAGGGGCATATTCATACGCCAGAAGCAGTGCGCCACCCCATTCCCCACCAATTCCCATCCCCTGGATGATTCGCATCAGGATCAGCAGGGCTGGCGCCCACATCCCGATCATGTCATAGGTCGGGAGCAAGCCGATTGCCACGGTTGCACCCCCCATAAGCGAAAGGGTTAACACCAGCGTTTTTTTACGTCCAATACGGTCCCCGATGTGGGCGAAAAGTACCCCGCCAATGGGGCGGATGAAGAAGGTTAATGAGAAAGAGAGATACGAGAGAATCAACCCAATGACCGGGTCCACCATGGGAAAGAAGATCTTGTTAAACACCAGCGCCGCAGCTGTGCCATAGAGAAAATAGTCAAACCATTCAATGGAGCTGCCCGTCAGGCTGGCAATCAACACCTTTTTGTTTTTTCGTAATACCGTTGCCGTGCTTTCATGTTCTGTCATGATCCCTAACCTCGTCACGTAGAGAAGAAAAGAGGTGTCACCCGACGCGCTTCAGGTGCAACCTGGAGAAGTAAGTGTTGTTAAATTGTTAAGCAACTTAGAATTGGGTGTTAATTTTGGCAAGCGGAGAGGGGAGTAAACTGGTCAGATCACGGTGTATTTATCAGCAATTGGTGCTTTTATATTTGTGTTTAACGGTGTGATGTTTTGTTTGATTGAGCATTGTGAGAATAAAATGCAGGTGCAACCTGTCTGTTTTTGGATGTTTCTGGTTATTTCAGAAAAATGACACACGGCGCGATAACAGAGGGCCGCTTTGAGAGGACGCCGCTGTTTAATCAGGTGAAAACCGTTACCCTGAATGGAAATGAGAACAGGAGAATACAATGATTCAGGCAGGCTTTCCCTGCCTGCCAGAGGCTACGTTGGCAGCCGTCAACACAGTAGGTCGCTGGCTGGCGCAGGAGGATTTACGCAGCGAGACTTCCCAGGATATCGATGCCGTGATACTGGCGGGGAATGCGGTGATCCCGTCCATTGATGCTGCATGCCGGCTTGCTGCTGAGCATCAGGTTCCGCTACTGATTAGCGGCGGTATTGGCCATTCGACGACATTTTTATACGGTGCGATTGCCGCTCATCCGCGCTACCACACGCTTCCTGTAGCCGATCGGGCAGAAGCCAGCATCCTGGCTGACATCGCACGCCAGTTCTGGCACATCCCGCAAGATCGTGTCTGGGTGGAGGATCGCTCAACCAACTGCGGTGAAAATGCGCGCTTTAGCTGGCATATGATGCAAACGCATCAGTGGCGCGCTGAACGTGTGCTGGTGGTGCAGGATCCCACCATGCAACGGCGTACTATTGCGACGCTTGCCCGGGTTTGTCGCGATGAGCCTTCCTCACCACGCTGGGTGAGCCACCCAGGCGTCAGTCCGCAGTTGCAAAACGGCGAAAATAGCGTGGTGTTCAGCGGTGGAGGCGAGGGGTTGTGGAGCGTTGAACGCTATCTGTCGCTGGTACTGGGGGAACTTCCTCGTCTGTATGATGATGCAAGCGGCTATGGTCCGGCCGGGCGTGATTTTATCGTCCATGTTGATTTTCCCGCTGCGGTGAGCGCTGCATGGGAGGTATTACGTCACGATGTGATTCTGACCGAAGCCCTGACCCGGCGTGCTCTCAGTAAGTGATTGCCCGTTTGCGCTGGGTTTATCGCAAACGGGCATTTTATGTTGCCCGTTTGTAATTTTAAAAATCAGCTGATCCAGTTCTTTTATGAGATGTCTCACAAAAACGGTGTGACAGAACAGGAATAGCGCCCTGTGATTGTAATTTTTAACAATAATTTTACGTGTTAAGAACAGCATAATTACAGGAGCAGGTCATGACAGTACCCGTACAACATCCTATGTATATTGATGGACAGTTTGTCGCCTGGCAGGGGGATGCCTGGATTGATGTGATTAATCCGGCAACGGAGGCGGTCATTTCCCGCATCCCCGACGGGCGTGCCGACGATGCCCGTAAAGCGATTGACGCGGCTGAACGGGCACAGGCTGGCTGGGAAGCGCTTCCTGCCATTGAGCGAGCAAACTGGCTGCGTAAAATTTCTGCCGGGATCCGCGAACGTGCCAGCGAGATCAGCGCTTTAATTGTCGCGGAAGGTGGAAAAATCCAGCAACTGGCAGAGGTCGAAGTGGCTTTTACTGCCGACTATATTGACTACATGGCCGAGTGGGCGCGTCGCTATGAAGGTGAAATTATCCAGAGCGATCGACCAGGTGAAAACATTCTCGTCTTCAGGCGCGCTCTGGGAGTCACCACCGGGATCCTGCCGTGGAATTTCCCGTTTTTCCTGATTGCCCGAAAACTGGCGCCAGCCTTGCTGACCGGGAATACCATTGTTATTAAACCCAGCGAATTCACCCCGAACAATGCCATTGCGTTTGCCAAAATTGTCGACGAAATCGGCTTGCCAAAAGGGGTCTTTAACCTGGTGTTGGGGAGAGGCGAAACCGTGGGCCAGGAGCTGGCGGGTAACCCAAAAGTGGCGATGGTCAGCATGACGGGCAGCGTGGTGGCGGGTGAGAAGATCATGGCCGCCGCAGCAAAAAACATCACCAAAGTCGGTCTGGAATTAGGCGGAAAAGCGCCAGCCATCGTGATGGATGATGCCAATCTTGAGCTGGCCGTTAAAGCGATTGTCGATTCGCGGGTGATCAATACCGGGCAGGTGTGTAACTGTGCAGAACGGGTGTATGTCCAGAAAGGGATTTATGACCGCTTTGTGAACCGTCTGGGGGAGGCCATGAAAGCCGTACAGTTTGGCAACCCGGCAGAACGCAACGACATTGCCATGGGACCGCTGATTAATGCCGCTGCGCTGGCGCGCGTGGAGCAGAAAGTGGCTCGTGCGGTAGAGCAAGGGGCGAAAGTGGTGCTTGGCGGTAAGGCGGTTGAAGGTAAAGGGTTCTATTATCCGCCAACATTGCTGCTGGATGTCCGCCAGGAGATGGCGATCATGCATGAAGAAACTTTTGGTCCGGTGTTGCCCGTGGTGGTCTTTGACACGCTGGAAGAGGCACTGAAAATGGCAAACGACAGCGAGTATGGCCTGACCTCCTCTGTTTATACACAAGATCTGAATGTGGCGATGAAAGCCATTAAAGGGTTGAAGTTTGGCGAAACCTACATCAACCGCGAGAATTTTGAAGCCATGCAAGGATTCCATGCAGGCTGGCGTAAGTCGGGCATTGGTGGTGCTGACGGCAAGCATGGTTTGAATGAATATCTGCAAACGCAGGTTGTGTATTTACAGTCATAACGCGAGTTCCCCCTCCCGAAAAGAGAGGGGGACGTTGAACTAGAGTGCGGCGTATTTATCCAGCGTCCGCACCAGTTGAGTTACAAACCCGTATTCGTTGTCGTACCAGGCCACGGTTTTGACCAACTGGACTTCACCCGCCTCAGAGACTTCTGTCTGAGTGGCATCAAATACCGAGCCAAAATGTGAGCCGATGACATCGGAAGAGACGATTTCGTCGTCGGTGTATCCGAAGGATTCGTTATTCTCAGTAGCCTTTTTCAGTGCCTGGTGGATCTCTTCCACGGTGACTTTTTTATCCAGAATCGACACCAGTTCGGTGACCGAGCCCGTTTTCACCGGGACGCGCTGCGCATGGCCTTTCAACTTCCCGCTAAGCGCCGGAATAACCAGACCGATAGCTTTTGCCGCTCCGGTGGTATGCGGAATGATGTTTTCCGCTGCCGCACGTGAGGCGCGGAGATCCTTCCCGCGCGGGCCATCAACCAGCGCCTGTGTGCCGGTATAGGCGTGAATGGTGGTCATTGTGCCGACTTTAATGCCAAAAGCATCATTCAGAACTTTCGCCAGTGGCGCCAGACAGTTGGTGGTACAAGAGGCAACGGAAATGATGGTATCGCTGCTGGCGAGCGTATCGTCATTAACGTTAAAGACGATCGTTTTCATCTCGCCCGCCGGGGCAGAGATCAGCACTTTTTTAGCCCCCGCATCCAGATGTGCTCTGGACTTCTCTTCAGAGGTATAAAAACCGGTGCACTCCACGACGAGATCCACTCCGGCCGCCTTCCAGGGGATGTGTTTCGCCTCTTTCTCGGCATACACCGAGATGGACTTGCCATCCACAATCAGTGAGTCTTCCGTAAAATCAACGCTCCACGGAAACTCACCATAGTTCGAATCATGCCTGAGCAGGTATGCCAGTACTTTTGGAGAGGTAAGGTCATTGATCGCGACTACGGTATTGCTGTCCTGCGTTTCGAGAAGGCGACGAAGAACCAGACGTCCAATACGACCAAATCCGTTAATGCCAATTTTGCTCATGAGCGACTCCTGATGGTTTTATGAAGCGACAGTTTGAACTCATCCAGGCTTAGACCATGTCGGGCCGGGCGGCAATTGAAGATGCTTCATGCCTGAGGAAGTATTTGAAAAACCATACAGAAAAGTTAATGAATTTTTAAGGAAAGGTGGTTATGTTGGCGCTGTATTTGTCATTTATCAGGAAATCACATGCGTACTAAATATACAGGGCTGCAAATCGGCATTCACTGGCTGGTGTTTCTGTTAGTCATCGTGGCCTATTGTGCCATGGAGTTCAGAGGCTTCTTTCCACGTACCGCTCGCCCTCTGATTAACATGATTCATGTCTCCTGTGGCATCTCCATTCTGGTGTTAATGGTGGCGCGCTTGTTGGTACGACTGAAATTCCCCGCACCGCCGATTCAGCCTAAACCGAAGCCGATGATCACCGGTATGTCGCATCTGGGGCATTTGCTGGTCTACTTGCTGTTTATTGCGTTACCGCTGATTGGCCTGACTATGATGTTCTATCGGGGCAATGACTGGTACGCCTTCGGCCTTACCATGCCGCATGCTGCCGAAGCCAATTTTGATCGCGTTGATCTGTTAAAAGAGTGGCACTCTATTCTGGCGAATACAGGGTATTTCCTGATTGGCGTGCATGCGCTGGCGGCGCTGGCTCACCACTATTACTGGAAGGACAATACGCTGCTGCGCATGATGCCGAAGAAACGTCAGTAAACCTCATCGGCCATTGGGCATGTGAAACGAGAGTGTTGCCGTGAGAACAATGCGCAAAGTCGTGCTCGCCACCGGTATTGGTCATTTTGTTGAGTGGTTCGACTTTGGTCTTTACGGCACGCTTGCTGCGATGATTGGCATGCAATTTTTCCATGCAGAAAGCCAGGCCGTCGCGCTTCTCTCTTCGTTTGCCGTTTTTGGCGCAGGGTTCATTATGCGCCCGCTTGGTGGCCTCTGTTTTGGCTCTCGTGGGGATCGGGTCGGCAGAAAAAAAGTGCTGGTCACCGTCATTTTGCTCACCTCCGGTGCGACCTTTGTGATGGGGCTTCTTCCGACATACTCGCAACTGGGTGTCAGCGCCACGGTGTTACTGGTCATCACCCGGCTGGTGCAGGGATTTGCGGCCGGGGGCGAAAGTGCTGGCGCAACCACTTTTCTTGCTGAATATGCACCTTCCCGGCGTCGCGGCTATTTCACCAGTTGGATAGATAATTTTGGTTTTATGGCCTTTGTTGCCGGTTCTGGTCTGGTATTCCTGCTGACAGCAGGACTGGGCGAACAGGCAATGAATGCGTGGGGCTGGCGTATTCCCTTTCTGCTTGCCGGGCCGCTGGGGCTGGTTGGCCTGTATCTGCGAAAACACCTGGAAGACACTCCTGAATTTTTGGCAACGGTTAAAAATGGTCTGGCGGAGGCTTCGCCCGTCCGTACAGCAATGGTGCATTCAAGAGGGGCGCTCTTATTCTGTGTTGGTTTTGTGGTCATCAAAGCGGTGGGCCACTGGACGTTGCAAACCTTTATCCCCAACTACCTTACCAGCGAAATGCCGCACTCAACGCTGGATGCCTATGCGATCACTACGATTGGATTATTTGTGATTGCCGTTATCGTGCCGGTAATGGGGGCATTATCCGATCGCGTGGGGCGTAAACCTCTGATGCTGGCAGGGTGTGTGGGTTTCATCCTCTTTACAGGGCCCGCGATGATGCTGATGGCACGAGGCGATATGTTCTCTGCCGTTCTGGCCATGCTCATTCTTGGATTGTGTATTGCGGCGGTTGATGGGGCGAGTAATGCCGCAATGGCGGAGTTATTCCCGACACGCATCCGCGTTGGTGGCATGGCCATTGCCTACAATGTGACGGTGGCGGTGTGTGGCGGGATCACTCCCTGGTTCTCGGCCTGGTTGATGTCGATGACGGGTAATCCTTTTTCACCGGCCTGGGTGGTGATGGGCGCCGCCTTTGTGACCTTCCTGACGGTGCTGTGTGCCAGAGAGACGGCAGGGCAGCGGCTACCGCGTTAAGAGGGTGGCCTGCGGATAACCGCAGACCCTGCACATTCTTTATTGCAGATGAACCCGCTCTGCCGCCGTTAATCCCAGCGTCTGCGTTGTGCCTGTATCCGATGATTTTACTGCCGCTTCCAGTACGGCCATTACGGCTAATGCTTCCACAGGGTGGACAGGGTTGTCGATTTTACCGAGCAGTGCATCACGTACGTTGATGTAGTACTGACGCTGATCGCCCTTCGGCGTGTTCACGCGCTGCGGTTCGCCACTGGCGTCGAACAACACCATGCTGTCGCGGTCTTCTCCCCAGTGTTCAGTGCCCGGGATCACGCCTGCCAGTAACTGTGCTTCCTGCTGATCGATGCTGGCTTTCACCACGCTCGCCTTGTCTCCGTGAACGGTAAAGCGAGACACGCCGCCCGCAACCAGCATGCTGCAATGCAGAACAACTTTATGTTCCGGGTAGTTTAAAACCACATGCGCCCAGTCGTTTATTTCAGCGCCGTTGCGCAGGGTGGCAATATTGCCCTGCACGGACTGAGGCAGGCCAAACAGCTCCAGCGTCTGGTCTATCAGATGTGGCCCTAAATCAAACCATAAACCACTGCCCGGAACATTCTGCTCTCTCCAGCGCACACGCACTTCGGGGCGGAAGCGGTCAATATGCGACTCGAAATGTTTAACTTTACCGATAAGCCCTTGTTCAATGACCTGCTTAATGCCGAGAAAATCACTGTCCCAGCGGCGGTTGTGGAAGACGGAAAGCAGCAGCTGTTTTTCTTCCGCCAGAGCAATCAGATTACGCGCTTCCTGCATATCAAGCGTGAAGGGTTTATCAACCACTACATGCTTCCCCGAATGTAAGGCCAGTGTCGCCAACGGTGCATGGGTGGCATTAGGAGAAGCAATGACCACCAGATCAACATCAGGATGCTGTATGGCCTCTTCTGGCGAGGCGACAACGATAACGTCCGGGATATCTCGTTTAACTTTTTCTTCATCGCGGGAAGAGACTACCGCCAGCTTAAGTCCGTCAACGGACTGGATCAGCGGGGCATGGAAGGTTTTACCCACAAATCCATAACCGATCAGCGCAACATTTATTGTCTTACTGTTAACTTTGTTCATGATCCTCTCCACGTTATTTCGCATCAACAATTGTGACGTGCAATGCGCTATTGTCCCCAAGCTCGTCCCAGGGACAGTCTAAAAACAGTTGATGAATTTCAGATAACCCGGCGACCAGGTATGGCTCGCAGTGGTTCAGTTTCAGATGGTCGGCAACGATCCAGTGTTGCTGACTTGCGTCCAGCATCGCCCGTTTGACTTCGGCATCGGCTTCCTGGCTGGCGCTTAAACCCAGGGTGGCGTGAATGGCGCATGCTCCCAGAATGGCGATATCGGCCCGGTATCGGGACAACAGGGAGAGCGTTGCACTCCCGGCGAATAAACGTTGCCGCTGATCCCACTTACCGCCCAGGAGAATCAATTCGATATCACTGCGATCGCTAAAGTGGTGGGCAATATCGAGGGAGGGCGTGATGACCGTCAGCGGCCCCTGAAGAAAGGTCGCGACGGCCAGTACCGTGCTTCCGGCATCCAGAAACAGCGTAGAGCCTGGCGGAACGCTTTCTGCGACCCGCTTACCCAGGCGCTGTTTGGTGTGGGGGAGCAAGGTGTTTCTGCCCTGACGATGCATGGCGGAGAGATCGAGAGCGATTGCGCCCCCGTGGTTTTTCTGCGCCAGGCCTTGTTTTTCAAGATCGCTGAGATCGCGCCGGATGGTATCCGCAGAAACATGCAATGTCTCCACGAGGTCGCTAATGCTGGCTTGACCATTTTCACTAATAATATCAATAATATATTTTTGTCTGGCGGTCTTATGCATTATTTTCTGAACCCGCAAAATGTCGCAATAACTTGCATATTACAGCATTTGACGGAAAGAGGAACGCCATTTCCTGGGCAAGCGTTTTTGCGCTGAACTTTCATGTTTACAATGTTCACCAGGATCATATACCATACCCCACTATAGTATGTAGGAGAGCATATGCCACATTCACCCGCAGATAAAAAACGCATCCTTACCCGCGTCCGTCGCATTCGGGGGCAGGTTGATGCCCTCGAAAGGGCGCTGGAATCTGGCGAACCCTGTCTTGCCATCCTTCAGCAAATCGCCGCGGTACGCGGTGCTGCGAATGGCCTGATGGGCGAAATGGTTGAAATTCACCTCAAAGATGAGCTGGTCGCGGGGGAGACAACGCCGGATCAGCGAGCTGTTCGCATGGCAGAAGTCGGCCATTTGCTGCGCTCTTATCTAAAATAAACCCACAGACCTCACAACAAGGGAAGAGACATTATGAAATCTCGCGCAGCTGTCGCATTTGGCCCAGGCCAGCCACTGAAAATCGTTGAAATTGACGTTGCACCGCCAAAAAAAGGCGAAGTGCTGATCAAAATTACCCACACCGGCGTATGCCACACCGATGCATTTACCCTGTCTGGCGATGATCCTGAAGGTGTGTTCCCGGCCGTTCTGGGCCATGAAGGGGGCGGTATCGTAGTGGAAGTGGGCGAGGGTGTGACTAGCCTGAAAGCAGGCGATCACGTAATCCCGCTCTACACCGCTGAATGTGGCGAGTGTAAGTTCTGTAAATCCGGTAAAACCAACCTCTGCCAGGCGGTTCGCGCTACGCAGGGTAAAGGGCTGATGCCAGACGGAACCACGCGTTTCTCCTATAACGGCGAGCCGATTTACCACTACATGGGAACCAGTACCTTCAGCGAATACACCGTGTGTGCGGAAATCTCACTTGCAAAAGTGAACCCACAAGCGCCCCTGGACAAAGTGTGTTTGCTGGGTTGTGGCGTGACTACCGGTATTGGCGCCGTCCACAACACGGCTAAAGTGAAAGAAGGCGATACCGTTGCGGTATTCGGCCTTGGCGGGATTGGTCTTGCGGTTATCCAGGGCGCAGTACAGGCCAAAGCGGGTCGAATCATCGCGGTGGATACCAACCCTGAGAAGTTCACCCTGGCAGGCGAAATGGGTGCGACCGATTTTGTGAACCCGAAAGATTATGACAAACCCGTTCAGGATGTGATCGTTGAGCTGACGGATGGCGGCGTGGATTACAGTTTCGAATGCATTGGCAACGTTAACGTAATGCGATCGGCGCTGGAATGCTGCCATAAAGGCTGGGGCGAAAGCATTATCATCGGTGTAGCGGGGGCAGGACAGGAAATTCGCACTCGTCCATTCCAGTTGGTGACGGGGCGCGTATGGCGCGGTTCTGCGTTTGGTGGTGTGAAAGGGCGCACGCAGTTGCCGGGTATGGTTGAGGACGCAATGACCGGGAAAATTCAGCTCGATCCGTTCATTACGCACCGCCTGCCGCTGGATCAGATCAACGAAGCATTTGACCTGATGCACGAAGGGAAATCTATCCGTACGGTTATCCACTTCGGGGATCACTAATCCTCTCGCCAGCGGAGCCTTCCGCTGGCGTTTTTTACTTATTATTCAAAGTGTGACGTAGCTAGCGCTTTTCTCTGTAATCAAATTCCCTGCCGTGCCGATGACTCTTTTACAGGCGTGTTTTTACGCATCTTACCTATAAGAGAGTCGACGGTCATGGACAACACAACATCGATGCAGGCGCAGCAAAAGCTGAGCTTCTTGCATCATATCAGGCTGGTTCCGCTGTTTTCCTCCATTCTCGGTGGCATTATTCTTCTGTTTGCCTTGAGCTCCGCCCTTGCGGGATATTTCCTGTTAAAAGCGGATACCGATCAGCAGGATGTCACGTCAGAAATTCAGGTCCGTATGGGGCTATCGAATAGCTCCAACCATCTGCGGACCGCCCGAATCAACATGATCCACGCAGGTGCGGCGAGCCGTATTGCCGAAATGGATGCGATGAAGCAAAACATCAGCGAGGCGGAAACGCGCATTAAGCAATCGCAAGAGAGCTTTAACGCCTATTTGCACCGTTCGGTACGGACTCCAGCAGATGAAGCCCTGGATACCGATCTGAAAGCCAAATACGAAGCCTACATTGCCGGCCTGCAGCCAATGCTCAAATACGCTAAAAACGGCATGTTTGAGGCCATCATTAACCATGAAAATGAAACGGCGCGTCCTCTGGATGATGCCTACAACGGCGTGCTGTTAAAAGCGATTAAGATCCGTACTGACCGCGCCAACGAACTGACTGCCCTTGCACATACCCGTACACAGTTAGGATTGATGTTTATGGTGGGGGCATTCGCCCTGGCTCTGGTACTGACCGCCATGACATTCGTGGTGCTGCGCCGGACGGTTATCAACCCGTTACAACGCGCCGCGACTCGCATTGAGAACATCGCGAAGGGCGACCTGACGATGCCAGATGATGCAGCGGGGCGCAGTGAAATTGGTCGTCTGACGCGTGACCTGCAAACCATGCAGCACTCGCTGGTAGATACCGTAGGAACGGTGCGTCAGGGTGCAGAAGAGATTTATCGTGGGACGAGCGAGATCTCCGCGGGTAACACCGATCTCTCTTCCCGTACCGAGCAGCAGGCGGCAGCCATTGAGCAGACCGCTGCCAGTATGGAACAGTTGACGGCAACGGTGAAACAGAACGCCGATAACGCTCACCATGCCAGCAAGCTGGCGGAAGATGCTTCCGGCAAAGCCAGCCGCGGTGGTCAGATGGTTTCGGGTGTGGTCAAAACGATGGGCAACATCTCCAGTAGTTCGAAGAAAATCTCTGAAATTACCGCGGTGATTAACAGCATCGCTTTCCAGACGAACATTCTGGCCCTGAACGCTGCGGTAGAAGCTGCGCGTGCGGGTGAACAAGGCCGTGGTTTTGCGGTGGTGGCCAGCGAGGTCCGAACGCTTGCCAGTCGTAGTGCAAACGCGGCAAAAGAGATCGAAAGCCTGATCAATGAATCCGTATCGTTGATTGACCAGGGATCTGGTGAAGTAGTGGCGGCGGGCAATACCATGAGTGAGATTGTTGATGCCGTAAGACGTGTCACCGATATCATGCTGGAAATTGCAGCAGCCTCTGATGAGCAGAGTCGCGGTATTGTGCAGGTAAGCCAGGCGATATCTGAAATGGATAAAGTGACGCAGCAGAACGCCTCACTGGTCGAAGAGGCCTCGGCAGCAGCGGCGTCGCTGGAAGAACAAGGTGCACGTCTGACGGAAGCTGTAGGCGCATTCCGTTTAAACGGCGCGACGCAGAGCCGTGTGCCGCGTGCTCAGCCAACGGTAAAACCGACGGCGTTGCGCCCGGTATCGGCCAGCAGTGGCGATAACTGGGAAACCTTCTGATAAAAAAGGGGCCGCAAGGCCTGAAGGCTCCCCATAAATAAAGACAGGCATAGAAGGTTGTGATCTACTTAGTGTTCCACCAAAAAGTAAGGTCACTCCTCTATGCCTGCTTCACAAGTTTGCCATAAATTTTTCAGCCAGCCCCTGAACTCCATTCATCAGTACCGTAAAAACGCCCTGCTCGATATGACCGTGGCCCTGACACGTGGTGCTTCGCTTTCTCTTACCAGCATCGGCAGATACCTGCCAGGCCCCGCACGTGTTAAGCACAAGATTATCAGAGATGAAAAAAGCGAGCGCTATGGGCTGGGACTGCGGGCAAGTAAAAGTCGGGGAGAAAAAAGACTATCCGTGCTTTGCCTGGTTGCAGTTCTCTACAGCATCATCCTATGGCTGACGGGATATTACCTTGAAAGTAAGGGAATAAATCGATGGTTCCAGGCGAACAGTGAGAAATCACGCAGGGTGCTGTCGTATCTGACATTGAGTGAAAATGTCATCCGGCAGTCACCGGGGCTCCTGTCGGGGATGAACCCCGACAGGGTATATGCAGATATGGCAAGGGCCTATCGAAACATCATCATGGTGTATTGATGATGTTTCTGGGGATCCCTCAGGCCGCAAGGCCCCTTGTTGTTTCTGTTGTTACTGTTTGTCCGGCAGCGCATACGCGATGATGTAATCACCACGATCCGGCGACTGACGAGCACCGCCTGCGTTGATGATGATGTACTGTTTACCGGTTTTCGGTGAAACATAGGTCATCGGGCCGGACTGGCTACCCACAGGCAGGCGGTCTTTCCAGATCTCTTTACCTGTTGCGGTATCAAATGCGCGCAGGTAGAAGTCCTGAGTACCGGCAAAGAACAGCAGACCGGACTGGGTTGACAGTGACGCACCCAGTGTTGGCATCCCGATTGGGATAGGCATATGCATGCGGATCCCCAGTGGGCCGGTATCCTCAACGGTTCCAACCGGAACCTGCCAGACCAGTTTGCCGGTTTTCAGGTCAACGGCTGACATCGTACCAAACGGCGGTTTCTGACATGGAATGCCCAGCGGTGACAGGAAACGCTCACGCATTGCGCCAAATGGCGTACCGTCCATCGGGACGATACCCATCTCGATACCGCTGGCATTTTTGGCGACGTTTGCGCGTGGAACCATGTAGTTTGCCAGCCCCAGACGCATATCATTCACAAACATCAGGCTGTTATTAGGGTCAACAGAGACGCTGCCCCAGTTCATGCCGCCAAGGGATCCAGGGAACTGCAGCGAACGGTCAAGACCCGGAGGCGTAAAGACACCCTGATGACGCATCTCTTTAAACTGAATACGGCACAGCAGCAGGTCAACCGGCGTTGCGCCCCACATGTCTGATTCGGTCAGCGTCTGGTTGCCAATCATTGGCATGCCAACGGAGTAAGGCTGAGTAGGGGAATAACGTTCACCCTCGACGTTTCCGGCCGGAACCGGACGTTCTTCTACTTTCGCGACCGGTTTGCCCGTCTCACGGTTGAGCATGAAGATCATGCCCTGTTTACTGGTCTGCACCAGTACAGGCGTTGTACCGCCTTTACCGTCAGGCAGGTCGTACAGGAGTGGCTGTGAAGGCAGGTCAAAGTCCCACAGGTCGTGGTGGGTAGTCTGGAAATGCCAGCGTACCTGACCGGTCGTCGCATCCACGGCCACTATCGATGAACTGTATTTATCATCCAGCGCGGTACGTTCACCGGCCCAGAAGTCTGGTGTGGCGTTACCGGTTGGCAGATAGATCAGGTTCAGTCTGGCGTCATACGACATGGCAGACCAGACGTTCGGCGTCCCGCGCGTATAGGTCTGGCCTTCCGGCGGCAGACCGGTCAGGTTCGGATTACCGGGGTCCCACGCCCATGCCAGTTTCCCGGTGTGAACGTCATAAGCGCGTACCACTCCCGGCGGCTCACCTGTGGAGAAGTTGTCTGCAACGCGTCCACCGACCACCACCACGTTGCCCGCAACCAGCGGCGTTGAGGTTTGCTGATAATAACCTGGTTTGATTTCACCCATGCCGACGCTGAGATCGACAATACCGTGATCGCCAAAGTCTTCACAAACCTTGCCGGTGTCGGCATTGATGGCGATAAGACGGGCATCGGTGGTTGGCAGGAACAGGCGACGTGGACAGGCGGCAGGCTGCACAGTGGGTTGTGACGTTGTCACGCTGCTGTGATCTTCAAAATATCCAAGACCACGGCAACGCTGCCAGTTAGGGGCGGTGGCTTTAGAATCGTAACGCCATTTCTCTTTCCCGGAATCAACATCCAGCGCCAGCACTTTGCTGTATGGAGTACAGACATAGAGCGTGTCGCCAACCTGAAGCGGGGTGTTTTGATCTTCTGCGCCCGAACCGTTGCTCTGCGGAATATCTCCCGTATGGGCAACCCAGGCAACCTTCAGGTCGTTGATGTTCTGTTTGTTGATCTGATCAAGCGCGGCAAAGCGGTCACCGTGCGTGGTATTCCCCCAGTGCTCCCAGTTTTTTTGTTGCTCGCCAGGGGCGACAGGTTTAACCGGAACCGGCTCACTGGCGCTCACCAGAGTCTGGGGTTTAAACATCCAGCCCACGCTTACCAGCATCAGAACCGCAAGTACGGCCGCAAGGCCAAACGACGGGGCTTTGTTGACCGGTGCATTGCTGTTTGCTGCTCGCAGGAAAGGCCAGACGATGGTGCAGAGGAATGCCAGAACCGCGAAGGTGAAGAGGCGAGAGAAGAGTGGCCAGAAATCCCAGCCTGCATCGCCCACCGCCCAGAAAATCGAGGCGATAAAGGCGATGGCATACAGCACAATGCCGCTGATGCGGTTGGTGAGGATCAGGATGGCAGAAATCACCATCACCACACCCATTATCATGAAGTACCAACTTCCGCCGACGGTGGCGAGCTTAAGGCCCAACCCGCCAACAGCCAGACCGATGATTGTCATCAGCCCGACAAGGAGCCACTGCAGGATACGAGGTATCCCGCGCGGTGCGCTGCCAAATGCCATTTCTGTCTCCTTAAATACTCCCGTCTTTTCAGGTCTGTGCTGTGCGGCATCTGTACCAAATGGGTAATAAAAGACGAGGATATGATAGTTTCTTACGGTTATTACCGTGTTAATTGCGCTTTGAACCACTATCCAAATATTCAAATGAACCATTTGGTGAATTCGTGGCTATGATAAAACTGTTAAAATGTTTTACGCAATTGTTAATAAATGATTTCGCATTATTTGATCAGAAGAGGTAAAAAACCCGTCTTCAGACGGGTTCTGTCCGTGCGAATGAAGGGCGTGTCAGGCAGGCATGGATTTCCGTATCGCACTGAGCAGCGCTTGCGCGCCTGGCGATAATGGCGTGTCGACGCGGGTTAAAATACCGATGGGTTCACCCGCGCCAGGGATGGTGACCGGCAGGGCAACGAGTGTTCCGTGGCGCAGGTCGTCTTTAACCGCACCTGAGGGGACAAACCAGACGTAGTCAAAGTCCACTGTCAGTTGACGCGACAGTGATGCCGACAGGGTTTCAATGCAGCCACCTGGCAGCGTGCAGCCCTGAAGTTGTAGCAGGGCTTCGGCATTTTGCCGCGGCACTGTACCTTTTGGGGAAACCACAACGGGCCACTCCATGACCCGACTCAGGGTAACGGTATCCTGTAACAGGGGATGATTGGTGCGTACCACCAGCTTCAGTGATTCCAGGAAAAGGAGTTCATAGTTGAGGCCTGTCATCAACTCCGGGTCGGACATCCGACCAATCCCCAAATCAAGCTCACCTGATTTCAGCCCCGCGAGCAACATGGTGTTATTCATGGTCGCGACCTGGATCGTGGTGTGTTTTTGCTGTTTATGAAATTGACCAATGACGGCGGGAAGGATACCCATTGCGGCCGTCGGTAAGGCTCCCACACGAACAATCTCGTTGCTGTGTTCGTCTTTACGGTTCAGTGCCTGGCCTGCGGTATTGAGTGCATCCAGGACTTTTACCGCGTGGGTCAGGAACTGTTCGCCCACCAGCGTGAGTTGTGCGCCCAAACGTCCACGATCGAACAGGCGGGTTCCGGTAAGTTGTTCCAGCTCGTTCAGCGTTTTTGAGAGTGCAGGCTGACTCAGGTTAAGGGTTTCAGCCGCTCGCCCCAGCGTTCCCTGTTGAGCGACGGCTACAAATGTATGCAAATGGCGCAAGCGTATGCGCTGACTGAACAAACCATTTTTTTCCATAGGCGATGTTAAAAACAGAGCGGTGCGGGTGACAAGTTAAGTTGTTTAATTTTGATAACCTGATAGCAAAATATTTTTAACATTTGATCTGTTTGAGTTACAAGATTTTTTTCAACGGCAGGGATTTTTCTCTCTTCGGGCAATATCCTGCGCTTTTCCTGTAAAGCACAGGCTTTAACCACTCGCCTGTCCAGATCACAAATCGTAAATTCTTCCCGCCGACCAGAACGGCCTTTTCTACACTCCAGGTAATATTCACTGGAGGCATGACATCATGGCGAACACCATCACGGCTGATGATATTCGGGAACACTTTTCGCAGGCAATGTCGACGATGTACCAGCAGGAAGTTCCGCAGTACGGCACATTGCTGGAGCTGGTTGCGGACGTAAACCTGGCGGTTCTTGAACATAATCCGCTGTTACATGAACAGTTGGCGAACGCAGATGAACTGGCTCGCCTGAATGTCGAACGTCATGGCGCAATCCGTGTAGGAACTGCACAGGAGTTGTCCACGCTGCGACGGATGTTCGCCATTATGGGGATGTACCCGGTCAGCTATTATGACCTGTCCCAGGCGGGCGTGCCGGTTCACTCGACAGCGTTTCGTCCCATAGAGGATGGGGCGCTTTGTCGTAACCCGTTTCGCATTTTTACCTCGTTGTTGCGCCTGGAATTGATCGACAACGTGGTCCTGCGTAAACGGGCGGCAGAGATCTTATCCCGCCGAAATATCTTTACACCGCGCTGTCTGGCGTTAATCGACCTGTTCGAGTCAGAAGGACACTTTACTGACGCGCAGGCGCGTGAATTTGTCCAGGAAGCGCTTGAAACCTTCCGTTGGCATCGCCATGCCACGGTCGATCAGGAAACTTACCTCGCATTGCATAATGAACACCGGTTGATTGCCGATGTGGTGTGCTTCCCCGGCTGTCATATCAACCATCTCACGCCGCGCACGCTGGATATTGACCGGGCACAGGAGCTCATGCCTAAGTACGGTATCGAGCCGAAAATTCTGATTGAAGGGCCGCCGCGCCGTGATGTGCCGATCCTGCTTCGTCAGACCAGTTTTAAAGCTCTGGAAGAGCCAGTGCTGTTTTCGGGGGAACATTTGGGTACACACACGGCACGATTTGGTGAAATTGAGCAGCGTGGAGTGGCGTTGACGCCGAAAGGACGTGAACTGTACGACCGTTTGTTGGGACAAGCTGGAACGGGCAAAGACAACATGACGCACCAGTTGCACCTGCATGAAGTGTTTAGCACCTTCCCGGACAGTGAAATGTTCCTGCGTCGTCAGGGACTGGCCTATTTCCGCTATCGTCTGACGCCGGCAGGCGAAGCTCACCGCAAGGCATTTCGTCCCGGTGACGATCCACAACCGCTGATCGAGCGCGGATGGGTTGTGGCTCAGCCCATCACCTATGAAGATTTTCTGCCTGTCAGTGCGGCGGGGATTTTCCAGTCAAACCTGGGGAACGAAACGCAGTCGCGCAGCCACGGTAATGCCAGCCGGGAGGCGTTTGAAACGGCGCTGGGATGCCCGGTGTATGACGAGTTTGCGCTGTATGAAGAGGCGGAAGCGCGCAGTAAACAGCGTTGCGGTTTGCTCTGAAATCGTTACTCTGCACGGGTGTGATGGAAAAAGAAGGTTGTTATGCAAAATCCCTCCGCCCCTGTGGTTGCAACGCGCCAGGGCGCACTGATTGGTTTTACTGATAAGGATGTTCATGTGTGGTGCGGTATCCCTTATGCTGCACCGCCTGTCGGATCATTACGCTGGCGTGCTCCGCAGCCACCCGTTTCGTGGGAGGGTCTGCGTCAGGCGACGACGTTTTCGGCGTCAAGCTGGCAAAACAGCGAGTATTGCCAGGCGCTGGGAGGCGGCGATCCGGGGCAATTTTCCGAAGACTGCCTCTATCTTAACGTCTGGTCGCCGGCCACGCGTTCAACCCCGCTTCCGGTGATGGTCTGGCTGCATGGTGGTGGGTTCACCATCGGTGCAGGCGGGCTTCCCCCTTATAGCGGCCGGGCGCTGGCGCAGCGTGACGTCGTCGTTGTGACGATCAATTATCGGTTGGGTCATCTTGGCTTTTTTGCCCATCCGGCGCTTGAAGGGGAAGAAGAGCGTGTGGTGCATAATTTTGCACTGCTCGACCAACTCGCGGCGCTGAACTGGGTGCGCGACAATATCGCGGTATTTGGCGGTGACCCGCACAATATCACGCTGTTTGGCGAGTCGGCGGGGGCACGCAGCGTCTTGTCGTTGCTGGCATCGCCTCTGGCTGAAGGACTGTTCCATAAAGCGATTGTGCAAAGCGGTTATACCTTGCCGGATACCCCGCGCGAGCAGGCACTGGAGAAAGGCGTTGCACTGGCGGCGCATTTGGGTCTTGAAAATGCGACAGCAGATCAGCTACGGGCGCTTCCGCCAGAGGTTTTCTGGCCTCTGATTGCGCCGCACAATATCACCCCGACGCCGATTGCGGGCGACTGTGTATTGCCTGAGCCGATGCTCGATGTTTTCTTTGCCGCCCGTCAGCATCCCGTCCCGGTCATGATTGGCTCGAACAGCGATGAAGCCAGCGTTATGGCAGTATTTGGGATTGATCTGGCAGGACAAATTCAAAAATTACGCTGTGAACGCCGTTTTGGCCTGGGGCTGATTAAGCTACTGTATCCCGGTGTAAAAGGTGATGAAGAGCTTGGGCGGCAGGTTTGCCGGGATATGGCGTTTACCACGCTGGGCTATGTGGTCATGCAGGCTCAGCAACGTATAGGTGCGCCGTGCTGGCGTTACTGGTTTGATTATGTTGCTGAAGCCGAACATGCCACCTACATCAATGGTGCGTGGCACGGCAACGAAGTGCCTTATGTGTTTGATTCGCTGGGGAGCGTCGAACCGTCCCGGCAGTATGTTACTGCGCGTGATCTGCAGTTTTCTGCACAGGTTGCTGACTACTGGGTTAGCTTTGCCCGCCATGCCAGCCACATCCACGACGTCCTCCACGGGCCGACAAACTGGCCAGCCTGTCGTAAAAGGCGGGACGTGTTATTGCGTATAGGTGTGAATAAACATGCAGGATTCAGGCTTGAAAACCGCTTTATGCGCGCAAGAATGAGCCTCTTCAAGCGCGTCATGAAGCACCACGTTAGCCTCGACTGAGCAGACAAGCGCGAAAGGCGGCGAGCCCGTTATCTTTGCTGCCGGACTCGCGCAGTACCAGCCGGTAGCTTGCGTCTGTTCTGATACTGGTCGTGTAAGGCCGCGCCAGACGCCCAGCGCGGATATCTTCTTCCACCAGCGTTTCATCCGCTATCGCGATCCCCAACCCCTGGATCGCGGCAGTGATCGCCAGATCCATCGTATCGAAGTGTTGATTTTTGAGCATGGCTTGCGGCGAAAGGGCCTGTTTTGCCAGCCATAACGACCAGTCTGTTTTATCTCGCGTAGGGTGGAGAAAGGTGAGTGATGCCAGTTCTGAACCCAGTCTCGCCGGGCTCATCACCGGTGTTAGCGCCTCTTCAAACAGCAGATCGCCCGCACTCATGTGTGTCCCAAATACGATGGCTGCATCATAGGATTCTGTTTTGAAATTGACGTTGTGATCGGTTGTCGTGGTCAGCGCGATTTGCAGATCGGGTTGTTCCCGCTCTACCTGCAACAGGCGCGGGATCAGCCAGCGCATTGCGCAGGTAGGCGCCTTCAGCCGTACCACGGTTTGCTGGGAACGCGCCTGGTCAGCCACGGTCAGCAGATGTTCAAACGCGGATTGCAGTTCAGGAAGCAGGGCGCTGCCTTGTGGTGAAAGGCGCAAGCCGCGCGCATGGCGTTCAAACAGCGGAAAACCGAACCACTCTTCCAGTGTGGCAATTTTACGGCTCACGGCCCCCTGAGTCAGGCACAGCTCTTTTGCTGCATGGGTGAGGTTAAGGTGACGCGCGGTTTTTAAAAATGCGTCAATGGCATTGAGCGGGAAGGAGCGACGCGACATAAAACACCTCAGGTATGCGTTTTTCTCATGGCTATTATGACAACAATTCGTTTGTCGCCACAACCGACTTATTGTTTGAATAGTTATGCAATCACCACGAGAAAGGAATAACGATGACTTTGAGAACCCCGGTGCAAACCCGTTCAAAATTGCCTGATGTCGGTACAACAATTTTTACCGTCATTGGCCAGCTATCTGCACAGCATAACGCCATTAATCTTTCTCAGGGTGCACCCAATTTCTCTTGTGATCCGAAACTGATCGCCAGTGTGGCGCGGGCCATGGAAGCGGGGCATAACCAGTACGCAGCAATGACGGGGCTGCACCCGCTGAAAGAGCGCATCGCCGAAAAGATTGCATCGCTGTACGGCACAGAGTACGACCCTGGCAGCGAAGTGCTGGTCACCGCCAGCGCCAGCGAAGGCCTTTACTCTGCCATCAGCGGGTTAGTGCATGCTGGCGATGAGGTGATCTATTTTGAACCGTCTTTCGACAGCTACGCACCGATCGTGCGTCTCCAGGGGGCAACTCCGGTCGCCATTAAACTGACCGTCCCGGACTTCGCGGTGAACTGGGATGAAGTTCGGGCAGCAATCACGCCGCGTACGCGGATGATCATTGTGAATACGCCGCATAACCCCAGCGGACAGGTTTTCTCTGCCCAGGACCTCCAGCAACTGGCGGCGCTGACCCGCAATACCGATATCATTATTTTGTCTGACGAAGTCTACGAACACGTGGTTTTTGATGGTGAACCGCACCACGGAATGGCTACTCATCCGCAACTGGCGGAGCGTAGCGTCATTATTTCATCGTTTGGAAAAACCTATCACGTTACCGGATGGCGCGTAGGATACTGTGTTGCCCCGGCGGTATTGATGGAGGAGATCTGTAAGGTCCATCAGTTTTTGATGTTTTCTGCCGATACCCCTATGCAGTACGCCTTTGCGGAACACATGGCGGATCCGCAAACCTGGTTGTCGCTGGCGGCGTTTTATCAGCGTAAACGCGACCTGCTGCAGACCCTGCTGGCCGAGTCGCCGTTCCGGCTGCTGCCAAGCGCAGGTTCGTTCTTCCTGCTGGCCGATTACAGCCATTTCAGCGATGAACGCGATAGCGATATGGTGAAGCGGTTGATCACCGAATGCGGTGTTGCCACGATCCCGCTGTCAGCGTTTTATGCTGACGGTACAGATAATAAATTGATTCGTCTCTCTTTCGCGAAAGATGAGACTACGTTACGGGCAGGTGCTCAGGCCCTGTGTCGGGTTAAACCACGCTAAGGAGTTTTACATGAAATTACGCGCGTTAGTTGTTGGCCTGGGAGTGCTGTGTTCGTTCTCTTCGTTTGCCGCAACGGAGCTTCGCTACGGTCTGGAAGCGGAGTATCCACCGTTTGAAAGCCGTAATGCCTCGGGTGAACTGGAAGGATTTGATGTTGAACTGGGTAATGCTATTTGCAAAGCCGCTGCGCTGAAATGCAACTGGGTGGAAACCTCTTTCGATGCCTTGATCCCAGGGCTGGTGGCGAAGAAATTCGACGCCATTAACTCGGCAATGAACATTACTGAACAGCGCCGCAAGAGCATTGATTTTACCCAGCCGATTTACCGTATTCCGTCACAACTGGTGGGGAAAGCGGGAAGTGCGGTCGATGCGACGCCGGAAGGCCTGAAGGGTAAAACCATCGGTGTGTTGCAAGGGTCCATTCAGGAAACCTATGCGAAAGAGCACTGGGAAAAGCACGGTGTCACCGTGGTGTCTTATAAAGATCAGAACATGGCGTGGGGAGATTTGCTGAATGGCCGCATTGACGCCTCGCTGGTGATGTCTGCTGCCGGGCAGGCGGGTTTCCTTAGCAAGCCACAGGGTAAAGGGTTTGGTTTTATTGGCAAACCGGTGTCCGACGACACGATTCTGGGCAGTGGTATCGGCTTCGGGTTGCGTAAGGGGGATGAGGCCACCAAAAAGCAACTTGATGCCGCAATTGATAAAGTACGTGCCGATGGCACGATCGCCAAACTCGCTGATAAGTACTTCCCGGGTATCGATGTCAGCGTAAAATAAACCGCCTCGTTTTGCCCCGTCTGTCGATGTCCAGCCGGGGCATTTTTAATACACATCATTCTTCAGCCTGCCTCTGCGTTGGCTACGTCTGTTCACCCCATTCACCCCATTCACTTACTTCAGTAAGCTCCAGGGGATTCTCATACTCGCGGCCTTGATCCAGCATGAATGATTTTGCGTATTTACTCTTATTTACACCACTTTCAGGCCGTTCTGGTCGACAGAAAATATTTCTCACTTTGTTCATATAATCGCCTGCCAACAATTGGATTCTTAACCGTTTTTGTTTAGGCTGTGCGTTCTTTCTTGCCGTCATTTCGCCGACCGCGAAACTCATTCACACGACCATAAGGACGTTTTCTCAGGCATGAATCGCAGACGTTTTTTAAAAGGCTCGCTGGCTATGGCTGCCTTGAGCAGTACTTCCGGCCTGGCCACGCTGTTCTCCCGTGCAGCGAATGCTGCCGAGTCTGACATTGCTGATGGTCAGAGCCGTCGTTTTGACTTCTCCGTGCTGCAATCCATGGCGCATGATCTGGCGAAAACCCCGTGGGGCGGCGCTCCGCGCCCATTGCCGGAAACGCTGGCAACCATGACGCCTCAGGCGTACAACGCCATTCGCTACGACGAAAAACAGTCGCTGTGGAATAACATCGAAAACCGTCAGCTTGACGTGCAGTTCTTCCATATGGGAATGGGCTTCCGTCGCCGTGTGAGGATGTTCTCGCTTGATCCGGCAACATCTCAGGCTCGCGAGATCCATTTCCGTCCGGAACTCTTTAGCTATAACGATACGGGTGTTGACACGAAACAACTGGAAGGGCAAAGCGATCTCGGTTTTGCCGGTTTTCGGGCGTTTAAAGCGCCAGAACTGGCGCGTCGCGATATCGTCTCCTTCCTGGGCGCGAGTTACTTCCGCGCTGTTGATGATACGTATCAGTACGGGCTCTCCGCGCGGGGTCTGGCGGTCGATACCTTCACCGATACACCGGAAGAGTTCCCTGATTTCACCTCGTTCTGGTTTGAAACGGTTAAACCGGGTGATACCTCCTTCACGGTCTACACGTTGCTCGACAGCCCGAGTATCACCGGCGCGTATAAGTTCGTGATCCACTGCGAGAAGAGCCAGGTGATCATGGAGGTGGACAACCATCTCTTCGCCCGTAAAGACATCAAGCAACTCGGCATCGCGCCGATGACCAGCATGTTCAGCTGCGGCAATAACGAACGTCGTATGTGCGACACGATCCACCCGCAAATTCATGACTCAGACCGTCTGGCGATGTGGCGTGGTAATGGCGAGTGGATTTGCCGTCCGCTGAATAACCCGCAAAAGCTGCAATTCAATGCCTATATGGATAAGAATCCAAAAGGTTTTGGTCTGTTACAGCTTGATCGCGATTTCTCCCATTATCAGGACATTATGGGCTGGTATAACAAACGCCCAAGCCTGTGGGTTGAACCGCGTAATAACTGGGGCAAAGGTGCTGTTGGCCTGATGGAAATCCCGACGACGGGTGAAACGCTGGATAACGTGGTGTGCTTCTGGCAACCCGAGAAAGCGGTGGAAGCGGGTGATGAACTGGAGTTCAAATATCGCCTGTACTGGAGCGCGCAACCTCCTGTGCGTTCCCCCCTGGCGAACGTGTACGCCACCCGTACCGGTATGGGTGGTTTCCCGGAAGGCTGGGCACCTGGCGAAAACTACCCGAAAGTGTGGGCCCGGCGTTTTGCCATTGATTTCGTGGGGGGCGATCTGAAAGCCGCCGCGCCGAAAGGTATCGAGCCGGTGATTACGCTCTCCAGCGGTGAAGCGAAGCAGGTCGAAATTCTCTACGTTGAGCCGTTTGACGGTTATCGCATCCTGTTTGACTGGTATCCCACTTCTGACTCAACAGAGCCGGTGGATATGCGCATGTTCCTGCGCTGTCAGGGAGAGGCAATCAGTGAAACCTGGCTGTATCAGTACTTCCCGCCCGCGCCGGATAAACGCAATTACGTAGACGACCGCATTATGCGGTAATGTCGGGCAAGGACTGCATTATTCGTTACTGTCCTGTTCCTTCTCCCTTTGGGAGAAGGAACAGGGATGAGGAGGGACAATGACCGCAACGCAAGCCGAAACCATCGCGGTTACCGATCGCATCACACTCCGCGCGGTTGAAGAGCGCTACACCGCAGAACTGCACAATCTGGTTACGAAAAACAGAGCCTGGCTGCGAACCGCCTTCGACTGGGCGCAGTATGTTGGTACTGAAGATGACACCCGGCGTAATGTGCAGAGCAATCAAATGTTGCACCAGCGCGGGTACGCCAAAATGTACCTGATCTTTCAGGATGATGTGCTGGCTGGCGTGCTTTCGTTCAACGCCATCGAACCGACCAATAAAACCGGGTATATCGGTTACTGGCTGGATGAGGCGCATCAGGGGAAGGGCATCCTTTCACATGCGCTCCAGGCGTTTATGCGTTATTACGCAGAGCGAGGCGAAATTCGCCGTTTTGTCATTAAATGTCGGGTGGATAACGTCAGAAGTAATAAGGTGGCACTGCGCAACGGCTTTGTTCTGGAAGGTTGCCTGCGTGAGGCAGAGTTTCTCAACGGCCACTTTGACGATGTGAACTCGTACGCGAAGATCGTTTCGCTATAATGCCCCCAGCAGCGGGGTACGGGTAATGCGCTGATTGCCGTTGATCACCTTTTCACCGCGCAGGTGGATGTTTTCTCCGAAAGCCTCGATCACCACATCGTCGGTGATCTCAATCCGGTGTTCGATCAACACATCGCCACTGATACGCACTCGCCCCTGAATCACAACCCGGTCATCAATCAGAATCGGGCCACCTCTCAGCCATGCCTGACCGCTGATCAACACGTGGTGTTTAATGACACAGTTGCCTTCTATCACTGCATTCTCTGCAACCTGCGAACTGTAGCGCAGGGTGGGGATTGCATCGTCGTCAACCCCTGCAATCAAACGAGCGTTGCCATACACTTTGGCGCAGTCGCAGACCCAGACATTATTGAGATCGTTACCCTCAATCAGGGCGTGGTCGTACACTTCGGCACGGTGCTCAATAAAAGCAAAATTCACCACCGCATCACCATAGATCTGCGCCTGATGAACAACGCGAGACTGACTCACGGTCGCATTGCCGTAGATTTTCAGGATTTGCTCATGGTCAGCAGTCAGCCCTTTTGCCGCGATTACCACGCTGTGGTTCAGTATCCGGGCATTGCCGAAGATATGACATTCGCCACGGATCTCTGAATGTTGAACGGTGACGTTGTCACTTATTAGCGCGCTGTGGCTGATTTGTGCCGCCTCTATCAGGCTGTTACCCGTTATTTTGGCGTGATGGCTAATGACACAGGACTGGGTGATACGGGCGTTGTCCGCGATTCGGGCATGACCAAAAACCACGCTGTTTTCATCGTAAACCCAGCAGTTCCCGTTCTGGGAGAGGGAATGTTCGTCCTCAACCCAACCCCCTTTTGTCCCGCTGATGATGTCGTTAAAATCCGACATTGCGATAATTTGACGCAGAGTTGTCGTGGCTTGTTCCTCGCCGTTTTTCCAGTGCCACTGGCGGGTTTCATCGCTAAGCCGATACTTTGTCATCATCATCTCTCTGATAAGTGCCTTAACTAAACGTAGCAAACTTTGGCTTTTTCGAAGTACTGGCATACGCAGGGGAAACCCCTTAAAATGGCATTTAAAATACAGTTTAATATTTAAAATAAATGCATAAAGATAATCACACCCAACAGGCCCTCAACTTACCCTCCGGCTACTTTGGCATGGTGCTGGGGACAATGGGCATGGGCTTTGCCTGGCGCTATGCCGGCACGCTCTGGCCCGTGACTCGCTGGCCTGGCGACATTCTGGTTGCTCTGGCGGTGTGTATCTGGTGTTTACTGACGGTGGCATTCATCACCCGGGCTGTCCGTTTTCCTCACAGTGTACTGGCTGAAATGCGCCATCCGGTGATGAGCAGTTTTGTCAGCCTGTTTCCGGCAACCACAATGCTGGTGGCCATTGGTGTTGTTCCCTGGTTTCGGCCCCTTTCACTGGTCTTGTTCAGCATCGGCGTCGTGATACAACTCAGCTATTCTGCCTGGCAGAGTGCCGGGTTGTGGCGAGGGCAACACCCACAGGAGGCCACCACGCCGGGGTTATACTTACCTACCGTCGCGAATAATTTCATCAGCGCAATGGCTTGCGGCGCACTAGGGTTTCATGATGCGGGTCTGGTATTCCTGGGCGCGGGGATTTTCTCCTGGCTCAGCCTCGAACCGGTCATTTTGCAACGTCTGCGTAGCGCCGGAGAACTACCTTCACCTTTGCGCACATCGCTCGGCATTCAACTCGCGCCAGCTCTGGTGGCCTGTAGCGCCTGGTTCAGTGTGAATGGTGGTGAAGCCGATACCTTTGCCAAAATGCTGTTTGGCTATGGACTGTTACAGCTCCTGTTTATGCTGCGCCTGATGCCGTGGTATCTCTCACAGCCGTTTAATGCCTCTTTCTGGAGCTTCTCGTTCGGTGTCTCTGCGCTTGCGACCACTGGTTTGCATTTGGGGCAGGGCAGCCCAGCGGGTTTCTTCCATGCCATCGCCATTCCCCTGTTCATTTTCACGAATGGCATCATTGCGATGCTGTTAATACGTACTTTTATCTTGCTGATGCAGGGCAAACTTCTTGTTCGCACTGACAAAGCACGGCTTATGCTTCCTGAGGAAAAACAATGACTGTTGATGAAAACTATTTCACCGAGAAATATGGTCTGACGCGTACACACTCAGAGGTGTTGTACAGCGCAGGCATCGTTAAACCGGGTAAAACGCTCGATCTGGGCTGTGGAAATGGCCGTAACAGCCTGTATCTGGCGGCTAACGGCTACGATGTGACCGCGTGGGATAAAAACCCAATGAGCATCGACAATATTGAGCGTATTAAAGCGGCGGAAGGGATCACCAACCTGCACGCGGCGATCAACGATCTGAACACCCTGAGCTTTGACGGGGAATACGATTTTATTCTCTCCACCGTGGTGATGATGTTCCTGGACGCAAAAACGATCCCGGGTCTTATCGCCAATATGCAGCGTTGCACCACACCCGGTGGTTACAACCTGATTGTTGCCGCCATGGATACGCCAGATTATCCGTGTACGGTTGGCTTCCCGTTTGCCTTCAAAGCCGGTGAACTGAGCAACTACTATGAAGGCTGGGAACTGCTGAAATACAACGAAGAGGTCGGTGAGTTGCATCGCACCGACGAAAACGGTCATCGCATCAAGCTGCGCTTTGCCACGATGCTGGCACGTAAAGCGCGTTAACGCGCGGCCAGCAGACAGATTTGCAGGGCTGTATGGTAAGACGCCTCGAACGACGACAGCGGCAAAAACTCAAATTTCGAGTGGAAGTTATGAGCGCCCGTGAAGAAGTTCGGGGTAAGTAACCCTTTTGCCGATAATGCTGCGCCGTCCGTGCCACCCCGCATGGGTGTCGGTTTCGGCGTGATGCCCAGAGACGCCATAGCTTCAAACATCAGGTCAATGGCGCGGCGGTCTTCGCCGATGGCGTTACTGATATTGCTGTAAGTATCCTCAATGCGGTATTCCACGCTGGCCGTAGGGTGTTGTGCCGCAATGAGACCCGCCACATCGGCGATCTGCTGCTTACGGGCCGCAAAGTGAGTTTTATCAAAATCGCGGATGTTGGCTTTCAACACCGCCTCGTTTTGCCCGGCCTGAATACCGTTAAACCAGATATACCCTTCACGGCCTTCTGTGCATTCCGGTGTTTGCTGGCGATCGAAATGGCTGATGAAGTCGGTTGCCATTAGCAGGGGATTGACCAGTACGCCTTTGGCTGACATCGGGTGGGCTGTTACGCCGGTGAAGCGGATCTCGGCGGCGGCAGCGTTAAAGTTCTCATACACAATCTCCCCCAGCTCACAGCAGTCAATGGTCCAGGCAAAATCCACATCGAAACGCTTCAGATCCAGCGCTTTTGCCCCGTTAAGCCCAATCTCTTCATCGGGTACAAAGGCCACCACAATATCGCCATGTTGATGCCTGGCCGTCAGGTTTTCCAGCACGGTCATGACCACTGTAACCGCCGATTTATTATCTGCGCCTAATACACTGGTTCCATCGCTGAAAATAATCTCTTCATTGGGGTAAGCCAGTATTTCAGGGTGCTCATCAACGCGTAGCCAGATGTCTTGCTCTTTATTCAGGCAGAGGTCTTCACTGGTGAAAGTTAATATTTGCGGATGAATATCCGGTGATAAACCGACGTCGACGGTATCAATATGGGTAATAAAACCGATACGCGGTGCTCCGGCTACATTGCCTTTTTTCACGGCGGTGACAGTGGCGAATTCGTCAATCACAATCTCGTCTAAACCCAGACGGGTAAGCTCGTCAGCCAGTTCCCGCGCCATATCATGCTGGCCTGACGTGGAGGGCAGTGTTTTCACTTTGGGATCGCTCTGGCTGGTAATGGCAAGATAACGAAAAAAGCGTTGGGTTAATTGTCTGGAGAGTGCTGAAGCCATAGTGATTCCCTCTTTTTTTGTTTTATCAGGTGTTTGCAATATCACTTTAATGTTATTTATGAAATGGCAAAAGAATTAATTAGCCGTCGAATTAAAAAGACAGGAATAAAAGATGAAAAGCAAACTCACAGTTTTAACTCTGGCGATTGCGGCACTGACGGTCAGTTCCACCGTTGCGGCGAAAACGCTGGTGTATTGCTCCGAGGGATCACCGGAGAACTTTAATCCTCAGTTATATACCTCGGGAACCAGCGTCGATGCCAGCGCCGTGCCGGTTTACAATCGACTGGTTGATTTTAAACCCGGAACCACGGAGCTGGTTCCGAGCCTCGCTGAACGTTGGGATGTCAGCGACGATGGCAAGGTTTATACCTTCCACCTGCGAAAAGGGGTGAAGTTTCAGAGCAATAAAACCTTTACGCCAACACGAGACTTTAATGCTGATGATGTGATTTTCTCCTTCATGCGCCAGAAGGATGCGAATCACCCGTATCACAATGTCTCCAACGGCAGCTACTCCAACTTCGAAAGCCTGGAGTTTGGCACGCTGATCACCGCGATTGATAAAGTGGATGATCACACCGTGCGCTTCACGCTGGCGCACCCTGAAGCGCCATTTGTCGCCGATCTGGCATGGTATTTTGCCTCGATCCTCTCAGCTGAGTATGCCGACGCGATGCTCAAGGCCGGTACGCCAGAAAAAGTGGATATGGATCCGATTGGCACTGGCCCCTTCAGGCTGGCGCAATATCAAAAAGATTCACGCATCCTCTACACGGCTTTCCCGGATTACTGGCAGGGCAAGTCAAAACTCGACAGGCTGGTGTTTAGCATTACCCCTGATGCCGCCGTGCGTTACGCGAAGGTCGAAAAAAATGAGTGTCAGGTGATGCCGTTCCCTAATCCGGCCGATTTAACCCGTATGAAGGCTAACCCCGATATCAACCTGATGAGCAAATCCGGGCTGAATACCGGTTTCCTCGCGTTTAATACCCAAAAACCGCCGCTGGATAACGTTAAGGTGCGCCAGGCGCTGGCTATTGCCATCAACAAACCCGCAATTATTGATGCCGTGTTCCAGGGGACAGGAACCGCAGCGAAGAACCTGTTACCGCCCGGTGTCTGGAGCGCGAACAGCGAACTGAAAGATTATGAATACGATCCTGAGAAGGCGAAAGCGTTGCTGAAAGAGGCGGGGTTTGCTAACGGACTTAGCATTGATTTATGGGCTATGCCCGTTCAACGCCCCTATAACCCGAATGCCAAACGCATGGCGGAAATGATTCAGGCTGACTGGGCGAAAATTGGCGTGCAGACCAAAATCGTGACCTATGAGTGGGGTGAGTACCTGAAACGGGTGAAGAGCGGTGAGCATCAGGCGGCGCTGATGGGATGGACGACAGCAACAGGCGACCCCGATAACTTCTTCGGCCCACTGTTTACCTGTACTTCAGCCAATGGCGGTTCGAACTCGGCTAAATGGTGCTACAAACCTTTTGACAACATCATTGCAGAAGCAAAATCGATAACCGATCACGAAAAACGTGTCGCGCTTTATAAGCAGGCGCAGCAGATAATGCACGATCAAATGCCTGCCGTCATGATTGCCCATTCGACGATTTTTGAGCCAGTGCGAAAAGAAGTGACGGGCTATGAAATTGATCCCTTTGGGAAACACCTTTTCTGGCAGGTTGACATTAAAGAGTAACAAGGAACTGCCCGAATTGATTTCGGGCAGTGATTTATCAATTTGTGCTGCTAACCTCATTTTTTGCCACAACAAACCCGCCCACCTTTTGCTATAACTTCAAGTGCATACTTGCAAATAACATGGAATACCATCATGCGTACTCAAACTTTTTTTAAAGTTGCAGTGCTTTCTGGACTGTTGGCGTTGGCGGGCTGTGCTTCAAAAGTCACGTCACCCGAGCAGTATTCAGGTTTTTTAAAAGATTATTCTGGCTTGCAGCAAACCACTTCTGCGACAGGTAAACCGGTTCTGCGTTGGGTCGACCCGGCATACAGTGATGCGAAATATGACAATATTGTCTGGAATCCTATTACGTATTATCCAGCGCCTAAACCGACAACGCAGATTGGCCAAAAAACGCTTGATGAATTGCGGACGTATACGGACAACAAAATGAAAACGGCGATTGGCCAGCGTAAGCCTATTGTCGCAACACCAGGACCACGCAGTTTGATCTTCCGTGGTGCTATCACCGGTGTTAGCTCTAAACAGGAAGGGTTACAGTTCTACGAAGTTGTTCCTGTCGCACTGGTTCTGGCGGGTACGCAAATGGCAACCGGTCATCGCACTATGGATACCCACCTCTATTTTGAAGGTGAGTTGATTGATGCCGCGACAGGAAAACCGGTTATCAAAGTCGTCCGTAAAGGCGAAGGTAAAGAGCTGGCGAATGAAAATACGCCACTTGGCTTTGCTACGCTGAAACAGGTTGTTGATGATATGGCGACGGATGCCACCATGTTTGACGTGAAGAAGCCGGCGAAATAAGTCTCCAGGCCGGCCTGATGGAGTGCAGGCCGGCTTATTTTCAGGCAGTACGAAGCCGTCTGAACCAGGTTTCAGGTTTCGTAAACATCACCATATTCCCGCCCAGAATCAACAGCAAACCCACGATCCCATTGATGTGCCAGACATAACCTTCGTACACCGTTGAGATAGATAAAGCCACAAGCGGAAACAGTAAGGTGCTGTAAGCGGCTTTGCCCGCTCCAATGCGCCCGACCAGTGTGAAATATGCGCCAAACGCAATGACCGAGCCAAAGAGGGCAAGATAGAACAGCGCGCCAATATAACTCACCGTCCATTCCGGCATGAAGTTATCACCGCGGATCAGCGCAATGCCGCCCATCACCAGCGTGCCGTAGAGCATAGCCCACGCGTTGGTTGTCATTGTCTCCAGACCGTTGCGCTGATGGCGCATGCTGATCATATTTCCCAGTGAAAAGCCATATGTGCCAAGTGCGGACAGGCCAATCCCCGTGAGCAGTGACGCGCTCCAGCCACTCGCCAGCAAGTCATCCCAGAAGAGGGTGACGATACCAATCAACCCCAGAAAAGCCGCTGTCCAGAAGCGGGCAGGCGGGCGTTGCCCGAAGAAAATAAAGCTATTGATGGCGTTATACAGCACGGCCATGGAGAAAATGACGGACTCCAGCCCCGTATTGATGTGAGCGGCGGCGGTGTAAAAGCACCAGAAGTTAAAGCAGAAGACACAACAGCCCTGAAGCAGGCAAAAGAGGTGATCTTTGAGCGCAAGTTTGCGCAGGCGACGCAGCGCGATAAGCACAATCATCATGATGGCGCAGGCGACGGCAAAGCGCCAGAAAATAGAGACGGGAGCCGCGACAGGCCCTTGTTGCAGGAAAATTGCAATCCAGGTGGTTCCCCAGATAATCACCACCAGCCCATACAGTAATGCGTTCATGTGTCTCTCTTCTCACAGCCGAAAACGACATTGTGCTGGCAACGGCGATCGTATGCTGTCACCGTTTTGCGCCGGGCTTGCAAATTCTTGCGCTTTTTTCTGTCGCCGCTACTGGAATCAGGGCGCGACAGTTCATAGACTGGGGATCTGTTTAATCACGTGTTAACGGTTATGTCTCGCGCTTACGATACTTTTGAAACGCTACGCCAGCAGAACGCAGTGCTCCGGGAAACCGTTGCGCTCAATTCGGGTATCCAGTTGGCGGCGTGGTACAACAAGCACGACACCATTACGGTTAAAAGCGATCACCACACCCTGAGCCTTTACGTGGCTGACGGCTACGAGAGCTACCAAAAGACACCGGCTGGCTGGAAGAATGGCGGTGGTCCGGATCGTTTCTGCCTGATGCCTAAAGACAGCGAATCCACCTGGGATATTCGTGATGATCTGTCATTTGTCCATCTCTATTGCACCGATGACCATTTGCGGGATATTGGGGAAAAAATCTGGGATAAACGCCCACTGACGTTGACGCTGGATGAAAAAATCTTTGGCAGCGACCCTAAAATTACTGCGCTTTATCGTCAGTTTTTACTGGGTTGCGACTGGCAGCAGAAAGCCAACCAGCTCACTCTGAGCACGGCGTCCACACTGCTGCTGACGCATCTGTTGCAGAATTATACCAACGTGCAATGGAAGTTACCGGTGGTGACTGGCGGGTTGTCACCCTTTATTTTGCGTAATGTACTGGCCTTTATTGAAGAGAATCTCGCGCAGCCACTGACCCTGGCCGAGCTGGCAGCGCAGGCCGCACTGAGTGAGTACCATTTTGCCCGTATGTTCCGCCAGTCGATGCAGCAAGCCCCTCATCAGTATGTGATGCACCGGCGGATGGAAAAGGCAAAAGTGCTGGTGAAATACACCGAAAGCCCGCTCACGGATATTGCACTCGCGTGCGGGTTTAACTCTGCCAGCCATTTCAGCAACCGCTTTCGCAGCATGATGGGGATGACGCCTTCGCAGCTACGCGCGGCGAGCGCGTGAAAATACAGCGTAACAGACTCCGCCAAGTACCAGTCCCCAGAAGGCTGACCCCATTCCAAGAATTGTGACGCCGCTAGCCGTCATGAGGAAAGTGACAATTGCCGCATCACGTTCCGCTTCATTGTTCAGCGCCTGATATAAGCTTCCACTTATTGTTCCCAGCAACGCCAGCCCGGCCAGCGTCTGGATCCAGCTCAGTGGAAGAGCGGCCAGTAATCCGGTAATGGAGCCGCCAAACACGCCAGCCAGCAGATAAAAGACACCTGCTGCCGCTGCCGCCATCCAGCGTTTACTGGCATCAGGATGGGCATCCGGGCTTTGGCAAATGGCGGCGGTAATGGCAGCAATACAGATGGAATAGACCCCGAAAGGCGAAAACAGCAGTGCCAGCGCGCCGGTAAAAATAATCAACGGTGAAACGGCAAGCGGATAACCGGATGCTTTCATGGTGGCGAAGCCTGGGGCATTCTGCGACGCCATTGTGACGAGGAAGAAGGGCAATCCAACGCTGATCAGGCTGGAAACGGTAAATACGGGTGCGATAAATTGCGGCATGACGACGGATAAGGTGATCTTGTCCGTGACAACGTCACCGCCAGCCCAGGCGACAAAACCCCCAACCAACAGGGTCGCGACAATGGCGTAGCGTGGCGCAAGGGCTTTCGCTGCCAGCCACGCCGCCAGCATGCTACCACACAGCAAAACGTGGCCATTCAGGTGTGTAAAGGCCTGGAGACCAAAACGCAGCAACACGCCAGCCAGCATCGCGGCGGCAAGTGAATGAGGTATCAGCTTCATCAGGCGCGCAAAAAGCCCCGTCACTCCGCAGAGCAGAATCAGCGCATTGGCAAAAATAAAAATTCCAATGGTTTCGGCAAGCGTCACGCCCTGCAAACTGGTGGCAAGCAGGGCGGCGCCTGGTGTTGACCATGCGGTAAGTACCGGCGCTTTATACCACCAGGAGAGCGCAAGGGTGCTGACGCCCATCCCCAGCCCGAGAGCGGTCATCCAGCCTGCAATCTGGTGCGCATCCGCACCAGCAGCAGCAGCGGCTTGCCAGATGATGGCAGCAGAACTGGCATATCCCACCAGCACGGCGACAAACCCAGCCAGTACGGCAGGAAAGAGATGAGAGGAACTGCGCATAGGAACTCCGTTGTGCGTTATAACGTCCGGTGCAATGTAACACTGTGCGTTATAGCGTACAAGTGATAGACTTCGCCCTAACAGGAGAGGTTATGGATATTACTCAACATCTTGCATCTACACTGAAAACACTGCGACAGGCACGCGGGTGGAGCCTGTCAAAATTGTCTGAAGAGACCGGGGTATCGAAAGCGATGCTTGGGCAAATCGAGCGCAATGAATCTAGCCCGACGGTTTCTACGCTCTGGAAGATTGCCACCGGACTGAACGTGCCGTTTTCGGCATTTATCACACCCGGTGCAAGCCCGCAGGCGATCTTTGATCCGCAACAGCAAGCGATGGTGGTAAAACCGTTGTTCCCCTGGGATGACGCGCTCAAATACGACCATTTTTCCATTACGCTTGCACCCGGCACGTTGAGCGAGTCAACGCCGCACGAAGCGGGGGTGATCGAACATGTTGTGGTCATAAGCGGTGAACTGGAGATGAACATTGAAGGGGTCTGGCAGACGATTCAGGCTGATTCCGGCGTAAAATTTGCGGGCGATAAACCCCACGCTTATCGCAATAGTACGGCTCAGACCGTGCACTTCCACTCACTGATACATTATCCCCGCTGAAGGTACGCAAAACGGTTTCGCTGTCGCATACTTCTGACTACAATAGCCGCCATTTTGACCATAACGGATAACGACGACGTATGCGCCTGCAATCCCATCATCTCGAACTCTTAAGCCCGGCGCGTGACGCCTCCATCGCCCGTGAGGCTATCCTTCACGGCGCGGATGCCGTCTACATTGGCGGGCCTGGCTTTGGTGCTCGCCATAATGCCAGCAACAGCCTGAGCGATATCGCCGCTCTCGTGCCTTTTGCCCATCGCTATGGGGCGAAAGTGTTCGTGACGCTGAACACCATACTGCATGATGATGAACTGGAACCTGCGCAGCGACTGATTACCGATTTGTACCAGACCGGTGTTGATGCGCTGATCGTTCAGGATATGGGCGTGCTGGAGCTGGATATTCCCCCGATTGAACTGCACGCCAGCACTCAGTGTGATATCCGTACGGTCGAAAAAGCGAAATTTCTCTCCGATGTCGGCTTCTCCCAGATTGTGCTGGCCCGTGAACTGAACCTGAATCAGATCCGCGATATTCACCAGGCAACGGATGCGACTATCGAGTTCTTTATCCATGGCGCGTTGTGTGTGGCGTATTCCGGTCAGTGTAATATTTCACATGCGCAGACCGGTCGCAGTGCTAACCGGGGGGACTGCTCTCAGGCATGTCGCCTGCCGTATACCCTGAAAGACGATCAGGGCCGGGTGGTTGCCTTTGAAAAACACCTGTTGTCGATGAAAGATAATGATCAGACTGCCAACCTGGCTGCGCTGATTGACGCAGGCGTTCGTTCCTTCAAGATTGAAGGGCGCTACAAAGACATGAGCTACGTGAAGAACATCACCGCGCATTATCGTCAGATGCTGGATGCCATCATTGACGATCGTGGCGACCTGGCGCGTGCGTCAGCCGGACGTACCGAGCATTTCTTTATCCCGTCGACAGACAAAACGTTCCACCGTGGCAGCACCGATTACTTTGTTAATGCGCGTAAAGGGGATATCGGTGCGTTCGATTCGCCGAAATTTATCGGCTTACCGGTCGGTGAAGTGCTGAAAGTGGCGAAAGATCATCTGGATGTTCAGGTTACGGAGCCACTGGCAAATGGCGATGGTCTGAACGTGATGATCAAGCGTGAAGTGGTCGGATTCCGCGCGAATACGGTGGAAAAAACCGGTGAAAATCGCTACCGCGTCTGGCCAAATGAAATGCCTGCTGACTTATACAAAGCACGCCCCAATGCCGCCCTCAACCGCAACCTTGATCACAACTGGCAACAGGCATTACTAAAGACCTCCAGCGAGCGTCGTGTTGCCGTGGATATCGAACTGGGAGGCTGGAAGGAACAGCTAATCCTGACCATGACTAGTGAAGAGGGCGTCAGCGTAACGCATACCCTTGACGGTCAGTTCGACGTGGCTAATCATGCCGAAAAAGCACTGAACAGCCTGAAGGATGGCGTGGCGAAACTCGGTCAGACGATCTATTACGCGCGCAATATCGACGTCAATTTACCGGACGCGTTGTTTGTGCCGAATAGCCTCCTGAACCAGTTCCGTCGCGAAACGACGGAGAGGCTGGATGAGGCACGTCTGGCTCAGTATCCGCGTGGTAGCCGTAAGGCCGTTTCCGTACCTGCGCCGGTCTATCCCGATACGCATTTATCCTTCCTCGCAAACGTATACAACCATAAAGCGCGTGCGTTTTATCATCGCTATGGCGTGCAGTTGATTGATGCCGCTTATGAAGCACATGAAGAGAAGGGCGACGTGCCGGTAATGATCACCAAACACTGTCTGCGTTTCGCCTTTAATCTGTGTCCGAAACAGGCAAAAGGCAACATTAAGAGCTGGAAGGCAACGCCTATGCAGCTGGTGAATGGTGACGAGGTGTTGACGCTGAAATTTGACTGCCGGCCGTGTGAAATGCATGTGATTGGCAAGATGAAGAATCACATCTTTAAAATGCCACAACCGGGAAGTGTGGTGGCATCCGTCAGTCCGGAAGATCTGATGAAGACGCTGCCGAAACGTAAAGGCAGTTAATTAGCGAAAGTGAGTCTCGGGTTTGCGTGATTTCTGCCAGTGGTGGTGTTCGCGCAAACCGTCTGCTGAATCTTCGGCAACGCTGCGTAACTCATCGCTGTCGGCTTCATGACGAAGCTGGTGGTCGACATTCTTGACCCACAAAAATTCATGCCCTTTATGCCCCGCCATCAGTTGACCTGAGAATAATGCGCAGATCAACAACATGATTGAAAACCCTTTTTTAAACATTATCTCACCGCTGAATGATATTTCACGGCTATCATGAGGGTAATTTCATAGAGTTATTATTCAATAATTCAAATTAGCGCAAAGGGATTGTCAATTACTGTGGTGGCTAAAATAAAACAGGGGCGTTGTGCCCCTGCATTTTATCGGCGGTCGTCTTTCGGTGGCAGCGGTTTTTTACCCTCTTTTGGCGGCCGTTTACCGTCATTATGCTGCGGGCGTTTGCCATCATGTTGCGATTTATTATTGTGATGCTGAGTCTTATCGCCGTTCAGATGCTGCTGCGGTGCTTTGCCCTGATGCTGTGGTTGTTTGCCATCTCGTGGTGGTTGCTTTTCGTTATGCTGAATGGGGGGCTTCTCAGGCTGGACGGGCGGTTTGTTGTCTGCAAATACATGAGAAGAGAGCCCCAGCGCAATGACCGCGGTAAGTGTGGCAAATTTTTTCATGTCGATAATTCCTTTCTCGTTTATTTAACGGCGGTGATTTCAGCACCGAAAAATGGAGAAAATGTGGATGACCTGGGATATTCAGATTCGGCCTGGATTTGCAGCGGAAAGAGAGAAATATGCAGACTGAAATCGCGAAATTTCAGCATGGTTAAAACGTTTGTTTAGCCTTCATTGAATTTTCCAGTGTTAGGGTTACATCAGATCCAACCCGGCAGGGAATGTCGGGAACCCAGAGAAGAAATACAGATCTATCCATGCAAGCATTTACCGCCAGTTTCTGGCGGTTTTTTTTGCCTGTACTTCGGTGGTTAGCGGAATTAACGGAGAAATTGTTTACGATATTCTCCTGGGGAGATCGCATAAAGCTGACGGAAGTGGTGTCGCAATGTGGCTGATTGACCAAAGCCGGTCTGTTCCGCAATGCTATCGATGCTTAATCGACTATTTTCCAGGTAATCTTTTGCCCGTAACAGACGTTCATTGAGCAGCCAGCGTGAGGGAGTTGTTCCGGTTGCATCCTGAAAACGGCGCAGGAACGTGCGTTGACTCATCCCGACACGCCGCGCCAGCGAGTCAATACTGTGCTGAAGCGCAAGGTGCTGATGCAGAAAGTCGAACAGTTGTCCAATACGCTGGCTTTCCCGCAGTTGTGCCACTGGGCGGCTAAGCTGCTGTGTTTGCGAGCCATCCCGGTGCGGTGGGATCACCAGGCGACGCGCAACATGGTTGGCTGCTTCCATACCGTAGTCCCGACGGACCACATGCAGGCACAAATCAATCCCTGCCGCGCTACCCGCTGAAGTCAGAATGTCGCCTTCATCCTGATAGAGGACATCTTCCACGACGGTGACGGCCGGAAAACGCGTTTTGAGTTGCTCAAGGTAACGCCAGTGTGTGGTAGCTTTTCGCCCGTCGAGCAGGCCAGATGCGGCAAGAACGAAGACGCCGGAACAGATTGACATTATCTGGCAGCCCCGGGCACTGGCCTCCCTCAGTGCTTCACTCAGCGCAGCAGGAACAGGTGAATCCACGCCACGCCAGCCAGGGATCACCACCAAATCGGCCTCTTCAAGAAGGCTGAGATCACCGTCAGCAAGCATCCTGATCCCACCTGTTGCGCGAAGCTCACCGCGATCAACTCCGACAACAGCAAAACGATACCAGTCATCGCCCATCTCCGGGCGCGGCAGGCCGAAGATCTCAACGGCGACGCCAAACTCAAAGGTACAGAGTCCGTCATAGGCCAGGACGACCACGCGCGGGCGAAAAACCGGTCTTAACGTTGTCATCTTTTTGCTGTTTTCTGGCATGAGTGGATACATTCGCCGGATGAATTTTTGGATAGAGTAGTGTTAACACAAACGCCAAAGAGGAGGAAGGGTCATGAGTTATGTTACTGAATTTCCAACTGCTGAACCGCAGGAAGCCGTCGCACATTTTCTGCGTCGTCTGAGTGTTGAGACGGATTGCGCGGATGTGCATCATGCGCTGGCAAACCATGAGCAGGATTTCGTGTTGCTGCATGTCGTGGGTAAACCGGAACAGTTTGCACGCCGCCACCTTCCTGGGGCCATCCATCTGCCGTGGTCACAGATGACGGCTGAACGTATGGCGGAATGGCCAGTAGAGACGATTTTTGTGGTTTATTGTGCCGGTCCGCACTGCAACGGCGCGGACAGAGCGGCATTAAAGCTCGCGCGTCTGGGGTTGCCGGTCAAAATCATGATTGGTGGCATCACCGGCTGGGAGGACGAGAACCTGGCATTCGCCAGTGATATTTCATGATCCTCCTGCCGAACATGAATTTTTTTCAATACAGGTGAAATTTTCTCGTTTGTCGTGAAGCAGCAGATATGACATCTTTTTTGGACATTTAGACATCCAGAAGTCTAAAGGTTCAAATAATGAATTATCACTGTTGGCAATTATCGCCAGCAGACAAAGGAGATTTCCATGCAGCGACAACACGCCCCATACCGCGCCGATGTAGTCGGCAGTTTTTTACGTCCCGATGCCATCAAACAGGCCCGTCTGCAGTTTGCCAGCGGTGAGATTGATGCCGGGCAACTGCGTGCTGTTGAGGATGAGGCGATCCGTCATGTTGTCGAACAACAATGCGCCTGTGGGTTGCATGTGGTGACCGACGGTGAATTTCGTCGTGCATGGTGGCATTTCGATTTCTTTGATGGGTTGCAGGGTGTTGAACGCTACGATTCGCAGCAGGGCATCCAGTTCAATGGCGTGCAGACTAAAGCCCATGGCGTACGCGTAACGGGGAAACTGGGTTTTGGTGATCATCCAATGCTGGAGGATTTCCGTTACCTGAAAAGTATCAGCGGTAATGCGCAGCCGAAAATGACCATTCCAAGCCCGAGCGTGCTGCATTTCCGTGGCGGTCGTAAAGATATTGATGCCACGGTTTACCCGGATCTGGACGCCTATTTTGACGATCTGGCGACCACCTGGCGCGATGCAATTCAGGCGTTTTACGCGGCGGGCTGCCGTTACCTGCAACTGGATGACACCGTCTGGGCTTATCTTTGCTCCGACGATCAGCGCCGCCAAATCCGCGAGCGTGGCGATGATGCCGATGAACTGGCGCGCATTTATGCCCGCGTGTTGAACAAAGCGCTGGAAGGCAAACCGGACGATCTGACCATCGGCCTGCATGTTTGTCGCGGTAACTTCCGTTCAACCTGGATATCTGAAGGTGGCTATGAGCCTGTGGCAGAAATCCTGTTCGGTACGGTAAACGTGGATGCCTTCTTCCTGGAATATGACAATGACCGTAGCGGTGATTTTGCACCATTGCGTTTTGTCCGTCCGGGCAAACAGCAGGTAGTGCTGGGGCTTATCACTACCAAAAATGGCGAGCTGGAAAACCCACAGGGCGTGAAGGCGCGGCTGGAAGAGGCGGCAAAGTACGTGGCAAAAGATCAGATTTGCCTCAGCCCACAGTGTGGTTTTGCGTCCACCGAAGAGGGGAACGCCCTGAGCGAATCGCAACAGTGGGATAAAGTGCGTCTGGTGACGCAGATCGCCAGCGACGTCTGGTAATGCCTCTGGTACAACGCTGCATTATAAAAGTGCAGCGTTGTACCATCCTGAGTCGTTTTCTCCGAATTCTCTTTTCTCATCCCTGAAAATCCGCATCTTCCACCCTGGCATCTTTTTTGCTCTCCTCAAGCTGACGTTTTTATTTTCTGCGTCCATGCCGTAATGGACGTTTAGCGCAGCTTTCTTTTCAGGAGTGAAAATATGCACCGTCGTACCTTGTTAAAAGCTTTTGCACTGTCGGCCTCTGTGGTCGCCATGGGAATGAGTTTTGGCGTCCAGGCTGCCGATACCATCAAAGTTGGGATCATGCACTCGTTGTCCGGCACGATGGCCATTTCTGAAACGCCCTTGAAAGATGTCGCGCTGATGACGATCGATGAGATCAACGCCAAAGGCGGTGTGCTGGGTAAAAAGCTGGAACCGGTGGTGGTGGACCCGGCATCTAACTGGCCGTTATTTGCGGAAAAAGCCCGGCAACTCCTGAGCCAGGACAAGGTCGCGGTGGTGTTTGGCTGCTGGACGTCGGTTTCACGTAAATCGGTATTGCCGGTCTTTGAAGAGCTGAACGGGCTGCTGTTCTATCCGGTGCAATACGAAGGTGAAGAGATGTCTCCGAACGTCTTCTATACCGGTGCAGCACCGAACCAGCAGGCGATCCCGGCGGTAGAGTACCTGATGAGTGAAGATGGGGGCAGTGCGAAACGCTTCTTCCTGCTGGGAACCGATTACGTTTATCCGCGCACCACCAACAAGATCCTCCGGGCATTCCTCCACTCCAAAGGCGTTCAGGATAAAGATATCGAAGAGGTATATACCCCGTTCGGTCATAGCGACTATCAAACCATTGTCGCCAATATCAAAAAATTCTCTGCGGGTGGCAAAACGGCAGTCGTGTCGACTATTAACGGCGACTCCAACGTTCCATTCTACAAAGAGCTGGCGAACCAGGGGTTGAAGGCGACCGATGTTCCGGTCGTGGCATTCTCCGTGGGGGAAGAGGAGTTGCGCGGCATTGATACCAAACCGCTGGTGGGTAACCTCGCGGCGTGGAACTACTTCGAGTCCGTTGATAACCCGACTAACCAGGCCTTTGTGGCGGATTATAAAGCCTATGCCAAAGCCCATAAGCTGCCTAATGCCGATACCGTCGTGACCAACGACCCGATGGAAGCGACTTACGTGGGCATCCACATGTGGGCCCAGGCGGTGGAAAAAGCCGGGACGACGGACGTGGACAAAGTGCGCGCCGCGATGGCAGGGCAATCCTTTAAAGCGCCGTCCGGTTTTACGCTGACGATGGACGCAACCAATCATCATCTGCATAAGCCGGTCATGATCGGGGAAATCGAAGGCAACGGGCAGTTTAACGTGGTCTGGCAAACGGATAAGCCGGTGCGTGCTCAACCGTGGAGTCCCTACATTGCCGGGAACGATAAAAAGCCTGACCAGCCGATGAAAACCGCCAGCAATTAAGCTGATGCCATAAGGGAGAAAAGCCATGAACGCCATGCGCATTCTTGTCGCCATAGTGTGGCTTGCCGGACTGCTGCCAGGGATGGTGCAGGCAGCGGATGCCGATGTTTTTGTTGCCGCAAATCGCAGCCAGCAGGCTGCGATGCTGGAGCAGTGGGCAGCCGCGCCCGATCCGACGCGGCTGCCGTTGCTTCAGGCGCTGCAAAAGGAAAATCTGTACGTCGACAGTCAGAAGCATGCGTTTGCTCGCCACAACGACGCGATGATCGCCCTGGGGGAGTCGACGGCGGCTGAGGGGCAGACCAAAGCCGTTCGCCTGACGAACCGCCTGCGGGTGCTGGCCGCGACGGCGCTGGCAACGCATCAGCTTGTCAGTGACAACGTAACGGAAAGGCGAGTTGCCGCACGGCAACTTCAGCGTGATGCCCAGCCAGATATGCTCGATTTTCTGCAAAAACGCGTGAGCGGTGAGACGGATAGCGTGGCGCGTCAGGCGCTTATGCTGGCGCTTGCCAACCTGCAGTTAACCAGTCCGCAGGCGGATATTCGTCGTAAGGCTGTCGGGCTGCTGGGGCAGTCTGATGATCCGGATGTTCAGGCGAAACTCACACCGTTTACGCAGGCCCAGACCGAGCCGGATGCCACCGTTCGGGAGGCTGCCACAGAGAGCCTGCGTCACATCCAGCATCGCCTGATGTGGGGCGACATACTCGGACAAGCCTTTATGGGGCTTTCTCTTGGGTCGGTCTTACTTCTGGCTGCACTGGGGCTGGCGATCACCTATGGCCTGCTGGGTGTTATCAACATGGCTCACGGCGAAATGCTGATGTTGGGCGCATATGCCACCTGGATGGTTCAGCAAGGGATGGCGCAGTTTACCCCGCAGTGGCTGACGCTTTATCCGGTCGTCGCTTTGCCGGTTGCGTTTATGCTCACGGCATCCGTGGGAATGATACTTGAGCGGACGATCATCCGTCATTTGTATGGCCGACCGCTGGAAACCCTGCTCGCCACCTGGGGCATCAGCTTGATGATCATTCAGCTGGTGCGCATGACATTCGGTGCGCAAAACCTTGAGGTCGCCAACCCGGCCTGGCTCTCCGGCGGGGTGCAGGTTTTTGCCAACCTGACGCTGCCGTGGAATCGGATTGTGGTGCTGGGTTTTGTCCTGCTGGTGCTGTTCTTTACCTGGCTTATCCTGAATAAAACCCGTCTGGGTCTGAACGTGCGTGCCGTGACGCAAAACCGCAGTATGGCGGCCTGTTGCGGCGTACCGACTGGTCGCGTTGACATGATGGCATTTGGTCTTGGGTCAGGTATTGCAGGTCTGGGCGGTGTGGCACTTTCGCAGCTCGGTAACGTCGGGCCGGAGCTGGGCCAGGGCTATATCATCGACTCCTTCCTGGTGGTGGTGTTGGGGGGTGTTGGTCAACTGGCCGGCAGCGTCGCGGCGGCCTTTGGTCTGGGCATTTTCAACAAAATCCTTGAACCACAGATGGGCGCGGTGCTGGGTAAAATCCTGATTCTGGTGGCGATCATACTGTTTATTCAGAAACGTCCGCAGGGATTGTTTGCCCTGAAAGGGAGGGTTACAGACTAATGAGCCAGCCACTTACCTTAACGCTGGCGCGCAAAGCGCCACGGACGACGCAAATTGTCGGCTGTTTGCTGGTCGCACTCTTGCTGATTATGCCATTTTTCGCCTTATTGCCTGCCAGCCATCCGCTGGCCTTATCGACCTGGATGCTGACCTTAACCGGCAAAATTCTCTGTTATGCCATTGTGGCGGTCGCGCTTGATCTGGTGTGGGGGTATGCCGGGATGTTATCGCTGGGGCACGGTATTTTCTTCGCGCTTGGAGGGTATGCCATGGGGATGTACCTGATGCGCCAGGCGTCTGGTGAAGGGCTTCCCGCATTTATGTCATTTCTCTCCTGGAGTGAGCTGCCCTGGTTCTGGTGGGGAACGCAGCATTTTGCCTGGGCGCTGGTGCTGATTGTGATGGTTCCTGGTCTGCTGGCGCTGGTCTTCGGCTGGTTTGCATTCCGTTCAAGAATCAAAGGCGTCTATTTTTCGATCATGACCCAGGCGCTGACCTATGCAGGAATGTTGCTGTTCTTTCGCAATGAAACGGGCTTTGGCGGCAATAACGGCTTTACCGGTTTCACGACACTGCTGGGCTTTTCCGTCACCGCCACCTCAACGCGTATCGCGCTTTTTCTGGCGACCGTCGTGTTACTGCTCCTGGCTCTGGGGGTTGGGTTTGCGCTGGCAAAAAGCAAGTTTGGCCGGATTTTAACGGCCGTGCGCGATGCTGAAAACCGGCTGACATTTTGTGGCTACGACCCGCGCGGATTCAAGCTACTGGTATGGACGCTTTCCGCCGTGTTGTGCGGCCTGGCGGGGGCGCTGTATGTCCCGCAGGTTGGCATTATCAATCCCGGTGAAATGTCGCCCACTAACTCGATAGAAGCCGCCATCTGGGTGGCTTTGGGCGGGCGTGGCACACTGGTTGGTCCCGTTATTGGCGCGGCACTGGTAAACGGTGCGAAAAGTATTTTTACCGTTGCGATGCCGGAATACTGGCAACTGTTTCTGGGGCTGATTTTTATCGCCGTCACGCTGTTTTTACCGCGCGGCGTCTACGGACTGTTTCGTAAGGGAGAGAAATAATGCAGCCAGCCGAAGGATTGTTTACCCGTCAGTTGCCGGGTGATCGGTTTCGTGACCAGACCGATCCCGTGCTACAGCTTGAGGCGATAAACGTTAATTTCGATGGATTTCAGGCGCTGACGGATCTTTCTCTGAATATTGGTGTTGGCGAACTGCGCTGTGTGATTGGACCAAATGGTGCGGGCAAAACCACGCTGATGGACGTCATCACCGGCAAAACCCGGCCTCAGAGCGGGCGGGCGATTTATGATCAATCGGTTGATCTGACGGCCCTTGATTCTGCCGCCATCGCCCGCCAGGGCATCGGGCGGAAATTCCAGAAGCCGACGGTGTTTGAAGCGCTGACGGTATCAGAAAATCTTGAACTGGCGATGAAGAGTGACAAATCTGTCTGGGCAAGTTTGTGGGCAAAACTGAATAGCGAACAGATTGATCGCATCGATGAGATGCTGGTGCTGTTGCGTTTGAGCAGTGAACGGGACAGGCGCGCCGGGTTGCTCTCTCATGGACAAAAGCAGTTTCTTGAAATCGGAATGCTGCTGGTGCAGGACCCGCATCTGTTGCTCCTGGATGAACCCGCAGCAGGAATGACCGATGCCGAAACCGAGTACACGGCAGAGCTGTTTCGTACGCTGGCGGGAAAACATTCCCTGATGGTGGTGGAGCACGATATGGGCTTTGTGGAAACCATTGCCGATCATGTGACGGTCCTGCATCAGGGGCGGGTGCTGGCAGAAGGCTCGCTTCGCGACGTGCAGGCCAACGAGCAGGTAATAGACGTTTATCTGGGACGCTAAGGAGCCATGATGTTACAGGTTAACGAACTGAATCAGTATTACGGTGGGAGCCATATCCTGCGGGGTGTAAGTTTTGAGGCGGTGACTGGCGAAGTTACGTGTCTGCTGGGGCGTAATGGGGTTGGAAAAACCACGCTGCTTAAATGTCTGATGGGGTTGATCCCGGCACGTACCGGAGAGGTGATGTGGCAGGGGAAACCCATCACGCACAGTAAACCGCACCAGCGGGTGCAGTCGGGGGTGGCGTATGTGCCTCAGGGGCGCGAAATCTTCCCGCGCTTAACCGTTGAAGAGAACCTTCTGCTGGGGTTGTCCCGGTTTTCGGCGCGGGAAGCGAAAAACGTACCGGAGGAGATCTGGCAGCTGTTCCCCATTTTAAAAGAGATGAAGCATCGCCGAGGGGGCGATCTTTCCGGGGGGCAGCAGCAACAGCTGGCGATTGGACGTGCGCTGGCGAGTCGTCCTCAACTGCTTATTCTGGATGAACCCACGGAAGGCATTCAGCCTTCAGTAATCAAAGAGATTGGCCTGGTGATCCGTAAACTTGCTGACCGGGGCGATATGGCGATTCTGCTGGTGGAGCAGTTTTACGATTTTGCAGCAGAGCTGGCCGATAGCTACTTGCTCATGTCCCGAGGGACGATCATTCAGCGTGGCCGGGGTGAAAATATGGAGCAGGAAGGTGTGCGCGGACGGGTTGCGATCTAAAATGTTATAATATAACATTCTCGCTCTTATAAAACGGAGTGAGGGTTTTGTTTTGGCTGCACATATTGGGAAATTTGCAATGACTCTGGGGGCGCTGCTGGTCAGCGGCCAGCTGTTTGCCCATTCACACGGTCACCAGATGACCGAAGCGGAACAGAAAGCGGCGAACGGCGTGTTTGAAGATAAAGACGTTAAAGACCGGAAGCTGTCTGACTGGGACGGTGTCTGGCAGTCCGTTTATCCTTACTTAGTTGACGGTGCGCTGGACCCGGTGTTTAAGAAGAAAGCGGAAAAGGATAAAAGCAAATCCTTTGATGAGGTTAAAGCCTATTACCGCAAAGGGTATGCGACCGACGTGGAAACCATTGGTATTGAAAACAATGTCATGGAGTTCCACAAAGGCAAAGAGGTGAGCAGCTGTCATTACGATTACAGCGGCTACAAAATCCTGACCTATACCTCAGGGAAGAAAGGCGTTCGTTATTTGTTCGAATGTAAGGATTCCACCAGTAAAGCACCGAAGTTTGTCCAGTTCAGCGATCATATCATTGGGCCGAAAGCGTCCAGCCATTTCCATATCTTTATGGGCAACACATCCCATGAAGCGTTGTTAAAAGAGATGGATAACTGGCCGACGTACTACCCGAACGAGATGTACAAAGAGCAGGTTGTGGACGAGATGCTCCACCACTAATCCACGCATGCGGGGTGGTAACCGCGCCACCCCGCATGCCGTTCAGGCTGTTTTTACCTCTTCGCGCCACGCCTTCACGCTCATTCCGCGTAAAATCATCAGCCAGGCAATCACAATCGCCGCCATCATAATCACAAATAGCGACCAGTGCGGCAGATGGGTCAGAATGATACCGGTAATCATCGGGTTTGCCGCCGCACCCAGCCACCCCAGCGCTTGTGCGGAGAAGTAACTCGCTTTCATACCGGGAGGGGCGATGTTGTCGATCAACATGTATTCACCCGGAGCATAAATAATCTCCCCGAGCGTAAAGACCGCCGCCGCGACGCCCCAGTAAATGAGGTTACTGCCAGAGAACATAAACCCGCCCAGCCCAAGCACAAAGAACAGCGTGCCGATGGCCATCAACGGGCGAATATTACGGTCGGAAATTTTGCGGCCAATGATGTATTGAAGCGTCACCACAACTGCTGCGTTAACCGGAAGCACGACGGCCACCACGTTTTGCGCAAAATCACTGTCATCGTTGGCGACGAGAACATACTGGGAAATACAGGTTGCAAAAGAACCGCCTACGTATGACGCGAGCAGGCCAGAGAGTGTGTACCAGAACAGGGCGCGGTCGCGCAGTAACACCGAAGGCTGCCACGGCGTTGTCTCCTGAACCGTATCTGCTGCAATACTCTGCACATACCGCTGGATAAAGACCAGGGGCAGCGCGGCGCAAAATGCCGCCAGCCAGAATGGCAGTTGCAGGCTGTACATCACCAGTAACGTGCCAATCGGCGGCCCGACCGTCCAGCCGATATTTAAAAAACTGTAGTTGAGTGAAAAGACGCGCGCTTTTTCACTCGGTGTGAGCACGTCGGCAAACCAGGCCTTCAGTACGGTAGAAAAGACGGAATAAGCGCAGTTAATCAGGGAGAAAAACATCACCACCAGCGTGACGTTATCTACCAGCGGAATCGCTACAAACCCGGCAATAAAGGCCGCAATGGAGATCAACATGTAGCGTTTCTTATCGAACTTATCTGCCAGGATGCCAAAGCCCATGCTAAACACCACACCGATGGTCAGTGCGATGGTCAGTGCATAACCAATATTCTCAACGCTCATGTTGTAAACACGGGTGAGATAGATGGTCATAAACGGCAATGTCGCGCCACGACCAATGGTTAATAACAATGAGGATGCCAACAACGCTGCGGTTGAGCGCCTGAGAGATGTTTTCATATTCCTGTCCGACATGTGCTTATGATTTTTTGTTGTGTCTTATCAGGAGTAACACGCCATAAGGGGCTTGTATAGCACCTAATTTATCCGTAAGTGCTTCGCCTGACTGCCAGAATTAATGATCTTTTCCTTCGCGCTTTTTTTCGTTACCTTGAATCTGTTTACAAAAATTTAATAATCAGGGGCAGGGTATGACGCGTAAAGACGGGCTGCTGGCGTTGCTGGTGGTCGTGGTATGGGGGCTTAATTTCGTCGTAATCAAAGTCGGTTTACACAATATGCCGCCATTAATGCTGGCGGGGTTACGTTTTCTTCTGGTGGCCTTCCCGGCGCTGTTTTTTGTTGCCCGCCCTAAAATTCCATTTCGTCTGCTGTTGGGTTATGGCCTGACAATTAGCTTTGGCCAGTTTGCCTTTCTGTTTTGCGCGATTAAGTTTGGTATGCCTGCGGGGCTTGCTTCCCTGGTGTTACAGGCCCAGGCTTTCTTTACCATCATTCTCGGGGCGTTTTTCTTTGGTGAGCGTTTACAGGGCAAGCAACTGGCAGGGATCACGCTGGCGGTTTTTGGTGTGCTGGTGCTGGTAGAAGCAAGCCTGAACGGCCAGCATGTGGCGTTGCTCGGTTTTATGCTGACGCTGGCGGCGGGCCTGAGCTGGGCGTGCGGGAATATTTTCAACAAACTGATCATGCAGCATGAAGCGCGTCCTCCCGTCATGTCACTCGTGGTCTGGAGTGCACTGATCCCGATTGTACCGTTCATGGTAGCCTCTTTTGTGTTTGATGGCCCGACGTTGATGATCAACAGCCTGGTGAATATTGACCTGACCACCATTTTGTCGCTGATCTATCTGGCGTTTATCGCCACGATTGTGGGTTACGGTATCTGGGGCTCGCTGCTCGGGCGCTATGAAACCTGGCGCGTGGCCCCGCTGTCATTGCTGGTTCCGGTGGTGGGGATTGCCAGTGCGGCGTTACTGTTGGGAGAGCAGCTCAGTGCGTTGCAGTTGCTGGGGGCGGCGCTGATTATGGCCGGTCTGTACATTAACGTTTTTGGATTGCGCGTGCGTCGGGCGACGCAGGTGAGACATTAAGGCATAAAAAAGCCCCGCATCAGCGGGGCAAAAACGAATCAGAGGTCGTGCTGATTGTAATATGGCACGCCTAATTCGTCGGATTTGTCGCTGCCAGCACCCATATGATTGAAATCAAAAGGTGACTGGTCATGTGCAGAGGGCAGGATCATCGCATCACGATTGTTCTGCTGTGCTACACGGGGTGTTTGCTCCGCGAAGGTCTGGCCGGAGACCAGCACCAGCAAGGTGAGGGCGGCGGAGGCGATAACTTTCATGATTTCCTCGGTTACGTCTTTACAGGCGATGATTAGCTACAGTGTTTTAACGGATACAGGTATCGGGATTCACCCGGCATACTGGTGATGCGATACTTATGAGGCGGCACGTCAAAGTAGTTCTTAAACGTCCGCGTCAGAGTTTGTTGCGATTCAAACCCATAACGCTCCGCCAGATACAGGATCGGTTCATTGCTTTCTTTCAGCTTCTGGGCAATTTCTGTCAGCTTGCGGCTGCGAATGTATTGACCCAATGAATGCCCGGTCTCTTTTTTGAACATCCGTTGCAGGTGCCATTTTGAGTAACCTGAACGCTCTGACACTTTCTCAAGGGAGAGCGGCGATTCCAGGTTATCTTCGATCCAGTCCAAAATGCTATGAATAGTAATAGCGTCAGTATTGCGTCTGGACATCGTCATACCTCTTTCTGTTTACGGCAGGATTTTCTTAAGCAAGTGCTCAAGCGTTGCCACTTCATCCGCCGTTAAGTTTTTTGTTAGTTCCTGGTGCAGTGTTTGTCCTACTAACTGATGACATTGCTCACACATTGCTGCGCCGTCGCGGGTGAGTTTCACCAACACGCCACGTTTGTCATTCGGGTTAGGGCTTCGTTCTATCCATCCTTTGCAGACGAGACGATCCAGCATGCGGGTTAATGCACCCAGATCGACAGAGAGCACCTTTTTCAGCTCAACCGGTGTGATACACACTTCGCAGCGAATGGAGCACAGCACTTTGAACTGTGTCGCTGTGATATCAAGCGGTGACAAATAGTCATTGAGCAGGCGATCTTTTTTCTGGTTTACCATGTGAATAAGACGTCCCAGTGGAATAATTTCGTTAAAGAGATCACTGGTGCTTTTCACAATGGTTGCCCTGGCAAGTAGTTTAATCACGGCAGATATTATTGCTCAGGCAAGTATAAGTCAACTGAATGAATTGGCCGATGCCACGATTTGCTAAAACGTTTCATGAACTTTTCTTGAGTGCTTTCAAATCAGAAACATAACGAAGAGTTATCGTACGGAGTGTAAATAATCCTTACCTTGTGCTGATGGCTCAAACCTACAGTTTCCCCCTATAATTGCGAAGTTGATTATGGATAAGGACAGCGACGCACTATGTTGGATTTGATTAAAGCAATTGGTCTTGGGCTGGTGGTGTTACTGCCTTTGGCAAACCCGTTAACGACAGTGGCGTTATTTCTGGGGCTGGCGGGAAACATGAACAGCGCGGAGCGTAATCATCAGTCGATGATGGCTTCTGTGTACGTGTTCGCCATCATGATGGTCGCGTATTACGCTGGACAACTGGTCATGAATACCTTCGGGATCTCTATTCCCGGCTTGCGTATTGCGGGTGGGCTGATTGTGGCGTTTATCGGTTTCAGAATGTTGTTCCCGGCGCAAAAAGCACATGAGTCACCTGAGGCGAAAAGTAAATCAGAAGAGCTGGAAACAGAACCGAGCGCCAATATCGCTTTTGTACCATTAGCCATGCCAAGTACGGCGGGGCCGGGGACAATAGCGATGATTATCAGCTCGGCCTCCACGGTACGTGACGGGACGACATTCCCGGACTGGGTAGTGACCGTCGCGCCGCCCGTCATTTTTGCACTTATTGGCATTATTGTGTGGGGTTCGCTGCGCAGTTCAGGTGCAATTATGCGCTGGGTGGGCAAGGGCGGTATCGAGGCCATTTCCCGTTTGATGGGTTTCCTGCTGGTGTGTATGGGCGTGCAGTTTATTATTAATGGCGTGCTGGAAATTATTAAGACTTACCACTGAGTTTATTGCCGGGTGGCGCTTCGCTTACCCGGCCTGGAAGACGTACAGGCCCGTGCTAACAAAGCGCCGTCGGGCAAAAAATTCACCCGTGATGTGCCTGTTCTTCCAGTTTCACAGGCCATTTACGGAAGATAAGCACTGACCAGATAAGCGCGGCGAGTGCCGGGATCGCCCCCAGGTAGCCAATCGCTGACATCGAAATATGCAGGCTTATCTGATTCCCCACCAGCGCACCTGCGCCAATTCCCAGATTGAAAATCCCTGAAAACAGCGACATCGCCACATCCGTTGCATCTGGTGCAAGCGCAAGTACTTTTACCTGCATACCCAGCCCGATGATCATGATCGCCACGCCCCAGAATATACTCAGTACCGCCAGATGCATCTCACTCTCTGCAGCTGGCATGAGCAGAACCAGACATACCGTCAGCAACGCAATGGCACTGCTCACCAGAGCAGAGGCATGGTGATTGCCAAGCTTCCCGAACAACAGGCTGCCGATGATGCCTGCGCCGCCAAGAAGCAGCAACAGGAGAGTGGCAAAGCTGGCGCTGAATCCGGCGACCGTCTGAACAAAGGGTTCAATATAGCTGTAGGCGGTGTAGTGCGCGGTAACCACTACCACGGTAAGCAGATAAATGCTCATCAGGGCAGGACGGCGAAACAGCAGCGGCAGGCTTTTCAGCGAGCCGGAATGTTCGCTTGGCAGTTTCGGCAACAATTTAATCAGGCACAGAAGCGTGATTAATGCCCCGACACCGATAGCGAAGAAGGTCGTACGCCAGCCAAAATACTGCCCGACAACGCGGCCAATCGGCAAACCTAATACCATCGCCAGTGCTGTACCTGTCGCGATCAAGCTCAGCGCCTGGGCGCGTTTGCCGGCCGGCGCGAGACGAATAGCCAGCGAGGCAGTAATAGACCAGAACACAGCGTGCGCAAAAGCGATCCCGATACGGCTTATCACCAGAACGGTAAAGTTCCATGCCATGAACGACAGGACGTGGCTGGCAATAAACAACACAAACAGGCCAATCAGGAGTTTGCGCCGCTCCATCTTGCTGGTCAGTAACATAAACGGTAGCGACATCAGTGCCACCACCCATGCGTAGATGGTCAGCATGATGCCAACCTGAGCGGTTTCCATCTGGAAACTCGCAGCGATGTCAGACAGCAGTCCGACGGGAACGAATTCCGTGGTGTTGAAGATAAATGCGGCAATGGCAAGCGTGACCACACGTAGCCACGCGACCTTGCGGGAAACAGTGTTCGTTGTCATAGAGATATCTGGGGGTCGTTGTTTAAATGAGGAGAAGGCGATCTTAAAGCTTTAAACGGTTAAAACTCAATCATTATGTGATTTAGATCTCAAAATTTACCTTATGACAGCGGTAGCGGAGGATGTTGTTTTCATTGAATATAAAGAACAACACAGCAAAAACGAAAGGTAAGGCAATGCAGGAGATTGATTTTTATCTGGTTGATGCGTTTAGTGATGCTTCGTTTGGGGGGAATCCGGCGGCGGTATGCCCGCTCAAGGCATGGCTGCCGGATGAGACATTGCTCAGAATGGCACAGCAGCATAACCAGTCCGAAACGGCGTTTTTTGTCTGCCATAAAGGCGGGATTGAGCTTCGCTGGTTCACCACCTTAACGGAAGTTAATTTGTGTGGTCATGCCACTCTTGCGGCCGCATATGTGTTATTCAATGAACTGGGTTATCCTGATTCGCGGATCCATTTTGACACGGCCTCCGGCAGGCTTACCGTCAGCCGGGAGGGAGAATGGATGACGCTGAATTTTCCGGCGTGTCCGACACAAGCGCAAACACCGCCGCCTGAGCTGTTGTCAGCGCTTGGGATCGGCGAATATGTTGATGCACGCAAAGGTCGCGCCTGGGTTCTGGTGCTGGAAAACCGCCAGCAGGTTGAGGCTGTGACGCCGAATATCTCGGCAATGACACCGGGAGAACATAAGGTTGCGGTTACGGCACGTGGTGATGCGGAATATGATTTTGTCAGCCGCTTTTTCTCGCCGGGTGTCGGCGTTTGGGAAGATCCGGTGACCGGATCGTCGCACACCATGCTGATTCCCTACTGGAGTCACACGTTGGGTAAAACGCGGATGCTGGCGCGCCAGGTTTCATCCAGAGGGGGCGATCTCCGCTGTGAACTGAGCGGGGATCGCGTGCTCATGAGCGGTAAAGCCTCGCTCTATCTCAAAGGCACAGTATTTTTGCGCGAATGTTGAATCAAAACACAATAACAACCAGGGGTAAGGCTATGCAGGAAATTGATTTTTATCTGGTAGATGCGTTTAGTGACAGGGCGTTTGGTGGGAATGCCGCAGCGGTCTGCCCGCTTGAAGAATGGTTGCCGGATGAGACATTACTCAGGATGGCCCAGCAGCATAATCAGTCTGAGACGGCGTTTTTTGTGCGAACGGATGATGGATTCGAACTGCGCTGGTTCACGACACAATACGAAATCAACCTGTGCGGTCATGCAACGCTTGCCGCATCACACGTCATCTTTGAATATCTTGATTACCCACACACGGAAATCACTTTCTCCACACGTTTTGTCGGCAACCTGACGGTCAAACGCAACGGTGACTGGTTAACGCTGAATTTCCCGGCGTGGTCAGCGGAAGCGGTCGACAACCCACCTGCGTTGCTTTTCAGTGCGTTAGGCGTGAGTGAGGCAAAAGAGGTTCGTGTCGGACGGGATTATCTGGTGGTGCTGGAGAGTCAGCAGCAGGTTGAGTCGTTAACACCGGATATCGCCGCCATGATCCCACTGGGGAAAATGGTCTGTGTCACAGCTCCCGGTGAGCAGTACGATTTTGTCAGCCGTTTCTTCTGTCCTGGGGAAGGCGTACCGGAAGATCCCGTGACTGGCTCAGCGCACAGTATGTTGATTCCGTACTGGAGTGAAAAACTGGGGAAAACGCGGATGAATGCCCGCCAGGTTTCTGCCCGTGGCGGGGATCTGCGTTGTGAATTACAGGGCGACCGCGTACTGATTGGCGGTCAGGCAACGTTATACCTGAAAGGCAAAATTTTCCTGCGACCGGAGTGACATCAGGGTAAACGAGCGATATTGCTTTTAATCACCTCAACAGAATGGCGGAATTTGACCTGTTCATCTTCCGCCAGTTGCAGCTCAATAATCTGCTGAACACCACTTTGCGCCAGAACGGCCGGAACTCCCGTTGCAACCCCTTCCACACCGTATTCACCGTCCAGAATGCAGGAGATCGCCAGAGCACGATGGCTGCCGGTGAAGATATTGCGACAGATCTCGGCGATGGTTCCGGCAATACCGTATTCCGTACAGCCTTTGCGGTTATATATCTCAAAGCCTTGTTTACGTACACTTTCGGCCAGTTGTTCCCGGTCCAGGGCATGTCCTGTATGACGCTGGTACACTTCAGCAATGGGCGAACCGTACACCGATGAATGCGACCATACCGGGAACTGGGTGTCACCATGCTCACCCAGAATAAAGGCATCAATGCTTTGCGCGCCAATATCCAGAGCCTGCGCCAGCGTGCGGCGCAGGCGGGTTGTATCCAGCCAGACGCCCGTCCCGATGACCTGACTGCGCGGCAGCCCGGAGAGTTGCCATACCTGCCAGGTAATAATGTCGCACGGGTTAGTGGCAATCAGAAAAATGCCTTTAAAACCGTTCTCCATCATCTGCGGGACAATGCTTTTTACAATTCGCGCGGTGCTGTTCAGTTCATCCAGCCGTGTTTGCCCGGGCTTCAGTGCACCGCCCGAGACGGTAATGACAGCGATATCCACATCTGCACAGTCACGGGCTTCACGCGTTGAGATGGTCATCATGCCTGGCATATAGGCGGCGGCGTCACTCAGGTCCTGCGCATGGCCTTCGGCACGCTCACGGTTCAAATCGACCAGGATCAGCTCTTCACAAATGTTCTGGTTAAGCAGGGCATAGGCTGCTGATGCGCCAACGTTGCCAGCGCCAATGATCATCACTTTACGGGCTTTGGTGTTCATTTTGTTTCCATTCTGATTAAACGCGGACTTTGGACAAAAATACTGCCGGGGCAGGCGTCGTGCAACAGGCGAAAGGAAGCATAAGTTAATACTATGATGCACCCTTAAGTGGGCGAGGCTATGTTGAAATAAAAACGACAAGGAGCCTGCCATGTATTCCATTACCTCTGAATCTGCACACCATCCTGATATCCTGAACCTGATCGCGGCGCTCGATCGCTATCAGAGTGACCTCTATCCCGCTGAGAGCAATCATCTTATTGATTTGGCTGAGCTTGATGAGGCTTCGCTGATACTGATGATCATTCGCGACCACCACCTCACCGCGGTAGGGTGTGGCGCGGTGGTGCTGAATGGCGACGGCACGGGCGAAATGAAGCGTGTTTATATTGACCCGACGCACCGTGGGCAACATTTAGGTGAAAAACTACTTGCGGCCCTGGAAGATGAGGCTCTGAGCCGTCATTGCCATACAGTACGTCTGGAAACCGGGATCAAACAGCCTGCCGCTATTCGTCTGTATGAGCGGGGCGGCTACGCGTTACGCCCGGCATTTGCTCCCTATGTTGACGATCCGCTCAGCCTGTTTATGGAGAAGGCGCTGGTGGCTGACGTTCGTTTAGCTGTGCTATAAATGCCTCTAACTGACGGGTCAGTGCGCCGCGTCGCCATACCAGCCAGGTCGTGAGCCAGCGCCAGTTTTCTGCCAGTGGCCAGGCTTCCACCTGATGATGTCCCGGCATACTTTCCAGCATGGAACGCGGCATCAGCGCAATGCCTGCGCCAGCAATGACGCAGGCCAGCATGCCGTGATACGACTCCATCTCATGAATACGCCCAGGCGTTGCTCGGTCTGCATGGAACCAGCTCTCCAGATGCCTGCGATAGGAGCAGTTTGCACGAAACGCGTACACATCGCTTCCACTTACATCAGTTGCGCGAGATACCGTCGGGTGTCCCGCTGCGGCAACCAGCATCATCTCTTCCCGATAGACCGGCATACCTTCCAGCTCAGGGTGCGATAAAGGACCGTCGACAAAGGCCGCACTGAGCGTTCCTTCCAGCACGCCATCAATCATGGTTCCGGAAGGCCCCGTAGAGAGAGCAAACTGAATACGGGGATAACGCTGGTTGAACTGTGCCAGCGTTTCAGGAATGCGCACCGCGGCGGTACTTTCCAGCGCCCCAAGGGCAAACAGCCCCTGAGGCTCATCACCGGCAACGACCATTCTCGCCTCATCAACCAGGGCCAGTATCTGCTTGCTGTAGCGCAGGAAGTTGTGCCCGGCGGGGGATAAACGCAGACGCTGGTTCTCGCGAATAAATAATTCCACGCCAAGATCGGCTTCAAGCTGGCGGATGCGGGTGGTCAGATTCGACGGGACACGATGCACTTTCTGTGCCGCCTGGGTGATGCTGCCGGTTTGTGCGACGGCGTTAAACATTTCAAGCTGAGTTAAGTCCATAGCATTCTCGATTCGTGAATAAGGTGGTTAGTATTATTCATTTTTAAGAAATAGCAGAGTGGGTCACAATGAATCAACTGTTATCGCAAGGAGACCATCATGACTCATTCACCTGCTACACATGCACTGTCTGTGAACCCGGCCAATGGCGAGACGCTGGCCGCTTATCCGTGGGCAACCCAGGAACAGGTTGATCGTGCCATCGCCCTGGCGGATGCCGGTTTTCGTCAGTGGCGCGGGACGACTGTCGCGCACCGGGCACAGAAACTGCGTGACTTAGGCGCTGCGCTGCGTCATCGCGCTGAAGAGATGGCACAAATGATGTCCCGTGAAATGGGTAAACCCATCTTGCAGGCACGTGCTGAAGTGACGAAATCAGCCAGCCTGTGCGACTGGTATGCGGAACATGGCCCGGAGATGCTGAAGGCTGAATCCACCCAGGTCGACAATAATAAGGCAGTCATTGAGTATCGTCCGATGGGACCTGTTCTGGCCGTCATGCCGTGGAACTTCCCGCTGTGGCAAGTGCTGCGCGGGGCCGTTCCTATTCTGCTGGCCGGAAACAGCTATTTGCTCAAACATGCGCCAAACGTTCTGGGTTCGGCTTCGCTTATCGCGCAGATTTTTGCCGATGCTGATTTCCCTCAGGGGGTATTTGGCTGGGTGAATGCCACGAACGACGGTGTAAGCCAGGCGATTAACGATCGTCGTATTGCGGCCATTACCGTGACGGGCAGTGTGAGAGCGGGGGTGTCCATCGGTGCGCAGGCAGGAGCCGCATTGAAAAAATGCGTGCTGGAGCTGGGCGGCTCCGATCCCTTTATTGTACTGAATGATGCCGACCTGGATCTGGCTGTGAAAGCCGCTGTCACCGGACGTTATCAAAATACCGGACAGGTGTGTGCCGCAGCGAAACGCTTCATTGTCGAGGAGGGGATTGCCGACCGCTTTACGCAACGTTTCGTTGAGGCGGTAGCTGCCCTGAAGATGGGCGCTCCGGACCAGGAGGATAACTATGTCGGGCCGATGGCACGCTTTGATCTGCGAGATGAACTGCATCAACAAGTACAGGCAACGCTTGCGGAAGGTGCGACACTTCTGATCGGAGGCGAGAAGATCCCCGGGGAAGGCAATTACTATGCACCAACCGTACTGGCTAACGTGACTCCTGCCATGACGGCGTTCCGTCAGGAGCTGTTTGGTCCGGTCGCCGCTGTTAGCGTGGCAAAGGATGCGGAACATGCCCTGCAACTGGCGAATGACAGCGATTTTGGTCTGTCGGCTACGGTCTTTACTGCCAGCGACGCTCTGGCTGATCGGTTCTCCCGTGAGCTGGAGTGTGGCGGGGTGTTTATTAATGGCTACAGTGCCAGCGATGCCCGCGTTGCGTTTGGCGGCGTGAAGAAGAGCGGTTTTGGGCGAGAGCTTTCACACTTCGGTTTGCATGAATTCTGCAATGTGCAGACAGTATGGAAAGATCGCGTTTGATAAAACCAATGGCCTCCCGTGGAGGCCATTGGCGTACAACAGACTATATCCGTGTCAGTAGCAGCCAAAGAAATAACAGGTAAGTTGCCAGTGCGAACCCTGTTGTCTGTGCTTCAATGGATTGTGGGACTAAAGCTGTAATAATACAGGCAAGTAGCATCCATCCTCCCCAGGCGATGAGTGCAATCATTGCCCAAACAATGGGCGGGAACAGACCAATCAAAACCAGTAATATGACGCGAGAGCGGCTGAGTTTATTGTTTTGGCCTAATGCAACAGTCCCCTTATCGATAAAGCTGGCAATACACTCCCAAAGTGGCTCCTCAATAGCCGCACTATGGCCCCCGGGAATGTAAGTCACCTGGTGTGCATTTGATTGTGGGGACAGAGTAAACCCATCATGACCAGCGCTTCCGAGATCCTGAAACCCCATAAACTGAAAGAATTTTGGAAAACAAGCGACGACCCAATCTCTTGTGGCAACAAAATTGAGTACGGCTTTAACTCTGGGGGGGGAGCTATTCAGGTAGCGATCCCAGTTATAGTTTCGATGAACCACACTGCCCGCGAAGACGACATTTTCGAAAAAACAGCATGGATAAAGTTCAAGCGCTTTGGCCAGCATATAGGTACCGTTACTGTGCCCGACATAGCAAAATGTTGCATTAGGATATCTCGCTAACGCCTGCGTGTATTGGTCCATCAACCATTCAACTTTTTGCCGACGATACCAGGGGAAAAGGAAGGGCAACATAGGGAAATAGCCATAAGTGGATGTCTCAGTTGCCCATATATTGGGGCTGTTTTTGTTGCGTTGCTTAATATGACGGGCAATTTTTTGCGTCCAGTAACCTTTGTCTCTGATGCCGTGAATGACAAATGCGACCCGTGTGACCAACGGATTAGGGCTGGCAAAGGGATCATCCGCAGGGAGAATGCTGCTTTGTTTTAACTGTGGTATGGGATCCGTTAGCGCATCAATAAAAACATTTTTCCGGCCTGCCCCATATTGGGGGTCATCAAAATTCACGACATCAGCATGACCAGAATATGGAACATCCAGATAGATAAATTCACCGCCTGAGACCAGATCAATATTATCGTCCGGACCGACAATGTCATCACGTGACCCCAGCAACTGGATCGTTGTTGCATTGCCAGTTGGCGTCTGAGAAATCACGCTGTTGCGGCGCATTCTAATCCATTGAATACGCAGTTGGGTGATAAATTCTGCTCCCTGACGGATGGAGCAAATCGTGAAGGTTCGTCCTGTCACGGCTCTCATGGCATTGCCCAGCGCTATACCCAACAGCCATCCTGCTGCTCTGAAAAGGTGTAAATGATGGTTAATACGCCAGCCTCTGTTCATGCCTGCCATCAGAATTAACCGGGAGACGTTTGTTGCCCAAGGCCTGCTGGCAAGTCGTCCGTCGGATAAGTGCTCACCGCGGGCATGAAAAGGAGATTCAAAAGGTGCTTCAGCCGTTTCGCCGCATGCTACAACATAGATTTTCCGGGCCAGTAATGCACCAAAGCTGTGGCCAACAAAGACAATATTCGTGATGGGGTGTCCTGCATTATTAATTTCATTCTCAAGGGAGAGCAATACATCTGCCGCGATTTGGTTAGGATCGGCCGTTGAGCTAAGTTCCAGAGGCAAATCAGGAGAGTAGATTAATGCGTGCGGCCATTGTTTTTTGACGGCTTGTTTCAGGGATGAAAGTGACAATGCGTTTTTGGTATAAGCGTGAAGAAGAAGGACTAAGGTCCCATTCCCCTCTATTACAGGACTATCGTTCCTGGCAGACATATCTGACCCCCGGCACTATGTGAGTTAATGATCATATATAGCCGGAAGGCCTCTCTTTTCCATCATACCGGAGTCTTGAGTGCAGTTTTCTGTCTGGAATAGACCTGCGATGAGAAGGTCTTTGTCATTTTTCTGCAATGGTTCTGTCATTTTCATTTCGTAGACTCCCTTGCGTCTAACGCATTGTTACAGAAGAATATTATGAACCTAACGCAAATTTTCCGCCGTATTGCGCAGCGCCTCATTCCGCGTCAGTTTGGTCTGCTGGCAGGCATCTTTTGTATTATTGGGCTGTTCTCCGCACTGCAACTTTCCTCTTCAGTCCTGCTTACCGCCTCCTTACGGGAAGCCCAGCGTAATGAACAACATAATCAGCTCGCCTATCAGCAGCAGGGGAAACTGGATTTAGCGCGCGTTTCACTTCTGGCGGCGAGCGATCTGCTCAACCGCTCCGGTGTCTACTTCATGCAGGATAAAGAGACGGGTTCCGACGGGAGTTGGCACAGCCTGATGGATGAAGCGCAAAAGGCACTGGCGGTTTCTCAGCAGGCGTGGAATGCGTGGCTGGCACTTAACCCGCCAAAGGATGATGCTCTGGTCAATAGCTATCAGCTTTTTTACGGGGCCATTAAAGAGCAGGCGGAAGGTCTGGTCAAAACCAATTCGATTGATGCTTTTTTTGCTGTGCCGGCTCAGGCGTTTCAGACCGATTTCAACGACAACTATGCGCGCTTTCAGCAGATGAGTGAGCAACAGGCGATGCAGGGCAGACAATCCCTGATGGAACAACTCTCTGGGCTGCAAACGCTTTTTTTATTCGCGCCGCTGGTGTTGCTGGCCATTGCGGTTGCAGTCTGGTTTGGGATGGCAAAATGGGTGATTACGCCGCTTCGGAAACTGATTGCGCATATCGATCAACTTGCGGCAGGTGATTTGTCTGGACATCCTCCGGGCGTGATGCGATTTAACCGTGAAATGGGACAGCTTAGCGACAGCGTGATGACCATGCAGCAGGGGCTTCAGCAACTGGTTACCCAGGTGAGCGATGCGACCACCTCGATGGTCGATAATATCGGTTCGCTGGCGCAAGGGAACCAGAAGCTTTATCAACAGTCGGCTCGCCAGGCGAAAGAGCTTGATGATGTGACGGCCCATATCGCGGCCCTGGAAACGCACGTAGAAGGCAATACCGGTTATGCGAAACTCGCCAGTTCACGTGCAGATGAAGCGCGTCAGGCTGCGGCGGGTGGCGACATGATGATGTCGACCGTCAATGCCTCCATGCAGGCGATTGTGGATCGATCCTCTGAGATGCGCGGCATCGTCGCGATGATCGATAGCGTTGCGTTTCAGACCAATATTCTGGCCCTCAATGCAGCGATTGAAGCCGCGCATGCCGGCAATCAGGGACGCGGTTTTGCGGTGGTTGCCAGAGAAGTTGGGCTGCTGGCCCGAAAAAGCAGTCACTCAACGCAGACGATTCAGGAGCTGATTAACCACTCGTTGCAGGGCATTGAAGACGGGTCGAAAGCCGTGACTCGTCTTGAGGATAATCTGCAGCAGGTCACTGGACTGGTGGGGAATCTGAGCAGTTTGCTGAATGATATCTCGGCCGCCACCCTGAGCCAGGGGGAAAGTATTCATCAGATGACGCGTCAGCTTCAGGCGCTAAATCAGGTGTCACGACAAACGGATGCGCTGGTATCTGGCGCTTCACAGGCTTCCGATCGCCTGCATCTCGAGTCGGATCTATTGCTGCAGGCTGTTTCGCGTTTTCGCCTTCCGGCCTGACGTGACATATTCGCCTCTGTTATACTCGCAGCCCGATTTAGCCTGAGGGCAAGGAGTAACGAGTGGCTGCGGTCATCCATAATGAGATGCTGGACGAGATTCTGGCGCAGGTGCGTCCATTACTGGGACAAGGGAAGGTTGCGGATTATATTCCGGCTCTGGCGTCGGTCAGTGGCAACAAACTGGGTATCGCCATTTGTACGGTTGATGGGCAACGTTATCAGGCCGGAGATGCAACGGAGCGCTTCTCCATTCAGTCAATTTCAAAAGTACTGAGTCTGGTGGCGGCCATGCGCCAGTACCCGGAAGAGGAAATCTGGCAGCGTGTCGGGAAAGACCCGTCCGGCCAGCCGTTTAACTCTCTGCTACAGCTTGAGATTGAGCAGGGAAAACCACGCAATCCCTTTATCAACGCCGGAGCGCTGGTGGTGTGTGACATGCTGCAAAGCCGTCTTAGTGCGCCTCGCCAGAGGATGCTGGAAATTGTACGCCTGCTGTGTGGTGTTCAGGATATTGCCTATGATGCAGTGGTGGCGCGCTCTGAGTTTGAACACTCAGCCCGTAATGCGGCGATTGCCTGGCTGATGAAGTCCTTTGGCAATTTTCATAATGATGTGGCCACCGTCCTGCAAAACTATTTTCACTACTGTGCGCTGAAAATGAATTGTGTCGAACTGGCAAAGACATTTCTGTTTCTGGCCCATCAGGGTTATGCGCCGCATCTCTCCCAGGAAGTGGTTTCCCCGTTACAGGCTCGCCAGATCAACGCGCTTATGGCGACCAGCGGGATGTATCAGAATGCCGGGGAGTTTGCCTGGCGTGTCGGCCTCCCTGCAAAATCAGGTGTCGGCGGGGGTGTAGTGGCAATTGTGCCACATGAGATGGCGATTGCCGTCTGGAGTCCTGAACTGGACAATACCGGAAATTCGCTTGCGGGCGTCGCGGTACTAGAACAACTGACCCAACGTCTGGGGCGGTCTGTTTACTGATGTCCGGCTTCGATCTTTTATTCGCAAGGCTTGCACGTTCGACGTTTCGTTCACGTTTTCGCTTAGGGGCGAAAGAGCGGCAATATTGTTGGGACAAAGGGGCTGAGACTATCGATCAGCATGCCGCTGATTTCGTCGCCCAGCGCCTTGCGCCAGCGCATCCCGCAAACGACGGCAAACAGACGCCCATGCGCGGGCATCCCGTATTTATCGCTCAACACGCGACGGCAACCTGCTGTCGGGGGTGTCTGGAAAAATGGCACGGGCTCCCAAAAGACGTGCCGCTCAGTGCGCAACAGCAGCACTATATTGTCAGCGTTATCCATCACTGGCTGGTGCTCCAAATGAACGCCTAAAATTGACGAGTTATGATCCTGTCGTATATGTGTTATAGATGCATGTTAGATTATTCTTATTCATCCTGACGACCGCAAATAATTGCGATAAGCAATTATATGGATTGATATTTAATGCGTTCTTCTCTCTCTGCGTTCACACTTTTTCGACCAGAAAGCCCGCTGCGAAATGCTGCGGGGATATTTCTCCTGACCACGCTGTTTTATTTTATCGGTGCGGAGTTACGTCTGGTAGAAGCGTTATCCCTTTTCTGGCCCCTTAATGGTGTCATGGCGGGGGTATTTGCCCGCTACGCTTTCCTGAACCGCCTGCATTATTATGCTGTATCGTATGTGGCTATGCTCGTGTATGACGCGGTAACGACCAGTTGGGGAGTGGCGTCGCTTGTCATCAATCTGTCGAATATGGTGTTTATTATCACGGTGGCCTTGCTGGTACTGCGTGATAAGCAACTGATGAGGAAAACGCCCGATCCTATTAATGCGTTGCGGTTGTTTAACTACTGCCTGATTGCAGCGTTACTCTGTGCGCTATTGGGGGCGGTGGGTTCCGTAGGGATTGACAGTCAAACCTTCTGGCCACTTTTTGCAGACTGGTTCAGCGAACAGTTCTCGACAGGTGTGTTGATCCTGCCGTGTATGTTGACGGTGCGAATGCCTGAACGTATGAGACCGCTGGAGCCGCGTCTGGAGCATCTGTTCCCGGTTCTGGCATTGATTGTCTCTGTGATGGCATCGGTAGTGATTGGCGGAGCGGGGAGCCTGGCATTTCCATTGCCGGCGCTGATCTGGTGTGCAGTTCGCTACTCACTCCCCGTCACTTGCCTGCTGACGTTTGTCACGGGCGCGGTCGAGATTATTCTGGTAGCAAACTCGATTATTAATATTGCAGTTGCGGCACCGCTCTCGACTCCGATGATGTTCTCGGCTCGTCTGGGTATTGCGACGATGGCGATTTGTCCGGTGATGGTTTCCGTGAGTGTGGCGGCGATCAACTCGTTGATTCAACAAGTGTCGCTGCGGGCCGATTATGACTTCCTGACTCATGTCTATTCACGATCAGGGTTGTATGAGGCGCTCAAACGGGAAGAGACCCATCGACATACGCGCTTTCTGACGGTAATGCTGCTGGATATCGATTACTTCAAAAATATCAATGATAACTACGGGCATGAGTGTGGTGACAGAGTGTTGTCGAGCTTCGCCAGGCAGGTTCAGGAGGTTGTCGGAGAAGAAGGGCTGGTGGCGCGGATGGGCGGCGAAGAGTTTGCGGTAGTGGTGAATTCCGGCGATGCGCAAAAGGGCTTTGAACTGGCAGAACGTATAAGAATATCGATTGCAAATCATCCGTTTACCTGGCAACAGCAAACGCTATTTATCACGGTCAGTATTGGGTTGGGTAGTGGAAAGTCAGAGTCATGGCAACTGACAGACGTGTTTAATAAGCTGATGGCTGAAGCGGATGAGTATCTCTATCGTTCGAAAAAAGAGGGGCGAAACCGTACGCGCGCACGTTTGCCCGACAACCTGAAAATGGCCGAATCTCAGGACGGGGCATCCCAGGTGTAAACGTAACCACATTAGGCAGAATGCGGCGTGGATGTTATCACTTTGCTGATAAATCGCTTGCTACGTATTTTTAAGCTCAATAAGATACCGGGAGAAATATATCGGAATATTCGCAGCATGAACGGAACTGACAAACTCAGTAAAAAAACTCGCTTACCAGGAAGTCGGTTTGTCAAACGTATGTATCTGATGCGTATTCTCGGTACGTTGCTGGTCTTTTTCCCTGTACTTTCCGTTTTGATCGAACATCAACGTTCAGTCTGGCTAATGATTTTGCTGGCTATGAACGCTTTTGTCTGGCCTACGCTAGCCTGGCTACGCGCCCGTAACTCACCTTCACCTCTGATGGCCGAGCACCAAAACCTGGTGCTGGATGCTGGCGCGGGTGGTTTCTGGATCGCGATGATGGCGGTTAATCCGTTGGCGTCGGTCGTCATTGCCACTATTTTGCTTGCAGACAGGCTTTCCGCTGGTGGCGTTGCGTTGATGAAAAAAGCGGCTGCGGTGATGCTGGGCGTTTTCCTCGTGACCTGGCTGACGCAGGGCATGGCGGTTGATCTCTTTGTCTCGCAACGAACCATGTTTGCCACGTTACCGCTGATTGCCATTTATCTCATGGCCCTGAGTATTTTGACTGACAGTATTGCGCTGCGTCTGCGGATCAAAAGTCGGGAGCTGGAGCGGATCGCGATGATGGATCCTCTCCTGGATATCGCCAATCGACGGCTTCTTGAAAAGCGGATTGATCACGAGTTGAAAAAACTCCAGTTGTCGTGCCGTGAATCTGCATTGATGTTCATCGATATCGATAACTTCAAAGATGTTAACGACCGCTTCGGTCATAAAGTTGGCGACACAATGCTTGCTGCCGTGTCACAAATTTTGCATATCGCCACACGCCCCACGGATACACCTGCTCGTCTGGGTGGGGATGAGTTCGTTATTTTGCTCCCCAATACCACGCTTGATGAGGCTCATATTGTTGCAACGCGTATTATGGAGGCGGCTGCAGTGATGAAAGATGTTGCTCAGGAGGCCGTGCATTGTACGCTCAGTATCGGTATTGCATGTGCCACCCGCGACATGGCGAGCGTAACGGACTGGCTACAGGCTGCGGATAACGCACTGTACCGGGCCAAACGAGAGGGTAAAAACCGAATTTTCGCACACTGACAATACGGTTGTTTAGGCTACGCTTTTAAGAAAGCGAAGCGCCAGGAGATGTTATGAAAGCACCTGTAATTCCCGCTAATGAACCGGAACGTCTGCACTCTTTGCAAGAGTCCGGATTGCTTGAACTTGACACTTCTCCGGCATTTGATCGACTGACACGGCTTGCAAAACGTTTTTTTAACGTCCCGCTGGCGATGGTCAATATCATTGACGATCAACAGCTCATTGCTAAATCTGTAGATGGCGAGGCGGTGACGCCATATCCGCGTAATGTTTCGTTTTGCGGTTATACCATTTTGAGCACAACTGCGCTGGTGGTTGTCGATACGCTTCGGGATGCGCGTTTTGCGGATAACCCATTCGTCATCGGACAGCCAGGCTTCCGGTTTTATGCCGGATTTCCACTGCGATTACGTGACGGGGCAAGCGTTGGTACGTTATGCATTTTCGATTATGCCCCCCGCGAATTTACGGACACCGATCTGTCGGTACTGTGTGACCTTGGCGCGCTGGCAGAAGATGAGTTTGCGGCAGTGAGCGCAGCCACGACAGATGAACTAACGGGGTTGTTCAATCGCCGTGGGTTTAATCAGTTTGTCCGCTTTACTCTTTCTGTTGCCAGGCGGCGGGCAGAACCTCTCACTCTGGGGTGGATGGATCTGGATCATTTCAAGCAGATCAATGACCAGTATGGTCATGAAGAGGGGGATAAAGCACTTAAGGTGATGGCTGGTCTTTTGCGTGCATCTTTCCGTGAAGCCGATCTTCTGGTCCGCTTTGGTGGAGATGAATTTGCGGTGCTGTTCGCGGATACGGATGAGCAGGGGGCATGGATAGCGATGCACTATCTTACCGAGCAGGTGGCTCATTATAACGAACGGAAACTTCACCCCTGGACATTGCAATTTTCGTGGGGCGTCAGTGAGTTCGATCATAACCGTAATGACCAGCAACAGTGGCTGAAAAAAGCCGATGAGAACATGTTCACCATGAAGCAGCATCGTGGGCTTGTCCGGTGACATAACAAAAACCTATGCTTACCAGGATTGCGTTAAATAAATGTTAACTGCAAAGTGAGGGGATTCACTACAAGGAAACCGAATGAATACCCCACTGCACACCGAAACCCTCTCGCGGGAAGCAATTCTCACCCACATTGATGTGTTGGCCGATATCCTCGAAAACTGTGTGAACGGCGGCGCATCTGTCAGTTTTATGTCGCCGTTTACGCGCGAGAAAGCACGCGCTTTCTGGACTGGTATTGCGCAAAGCGTTGGTCGTAATGAGCGCACCGTCCTGGCCTGCATTGATAAGCACGACGGGATCATCGGCACGGTACAGCTGGTTACCGACCAGCCTGAAAATCAGCCGCATCGTGCCGATGTGGCTAAACTGTTGGTGCATGAGAAAGCACGCCGTAAAGGCGCCGCACTGACGTTGATGGCGTCACTTGAAACTCACGCCAGAGCGTGCGGGATTACGGTTCTGGTGCTCGATACCGCTACTGGTAGCGGCGCTGAGACGTTCTATCAGCGTGCCGGCTGGCAGAAAGTAGGGGAAATCCCTCGTTATGCGTTAATGCCAGACGGTGCGATGACAGCGACTTCAGTTTTCTATAAGTTTTTATAACTATTTTCACAATTGCATCATGAATTGATCAAAACAGGGGTCTTGGTCGAAAAGTTTTGGTAAGTTATCACACCAATCTTATCAGGCTGTATGACTAATCAAAAAAAGGACCCCATTGTGAACACACTCAACCGTCGTGATTTCCCCGGTGCTCTCTACCCAGAACGTATCATTCAGTTTGGTGAAGGCAACTTTTTGCGTGCTTTTATTGACTGGCAAATCGACCTGTTGAATGAAAACACCGATCTTAACTCTGGTGTGGTGATTGTTCGTCCTATTCAGAGCGATTTCCCGCCGTCACTGAGCACGCAGGATGGTCTCTACACCACCATCATTCGCGGCCTTAACGAGAAGGGCGAAGCGGTCAGCGATGCGCGTCTTATCCGTTCTGTTAACCGTGAAATCAGCGTTTACGGTCAATACGATGAGTTTCTGAAACTGGCGCATAATCCTGACATGCGTTTTGTTTTCTCCAATACCACGGAAGCGGGCATCAGTTACCATGCCGGCGATAAATTTGAGGACGCGCCAGCGGTGAGTTATCCCGCTAAACTGACGCGCCTTCTGTTCGAGCGTTTTAGCCACTTTAATGGTGCGGCGGATAAGGGTTGGGTCATTATTCCGTGCGAACTGATTGATTATAATGGTGATGCCCTGCGTGAGCTGGTGCTGCGCTATGCGCAGGAATGGGCACTGCCTGCGGCATTTACTCAGTGGCTGAATGATGCAAACAGCTTCTGTTCGACGCTGGTTGACCGTATTGTGACGGGCTATCCGCGTGATGAAGTGGCTGCACTGGAAACCGAGCTGGGCTACCACGATGGATTCCTTGATACCGCCGAACATTTCTATCTGTTTGTTATTCAGGGTCCTAAATCACTTGCCAGTGAGTTGCGTCTGGATAAATTCCCGCTGAACGTCCTGATTGTCGATGACATCAAACCGTACAAAGAGCGCAAAGTGGCGATCCTGAATGGCGCGCATACAGCACTGGTTCCGGTTGCATTCCAGGCAGGGCTGGACACCGTTGGCGAAGCGATGAACGACGCTGAAATTTGCGCGTTTGTTGAGAAAGCTATCTACCAGGAAATTATTCCTGTGCTGGATTTGCCGCGCGATGAGCTTGAATCCTTCGCCAGTGCGGTAACAGGGCGTTTCCGCAACCCGTATATCAAACATCAGCTGCTGTCGATTGCCCTCAACGGGATGACCAAATATCGCACGCGTATTCTTCCGCAACTGCTGGCAGGGCAGAAGACGAACGGTAAATTGCCTGCGCGTCTGACTTTTGCTCTGGCGGCATTGATTGCGTTCTATCGCGCAGAACGTAATGGCGAAAGCTATCCGGTTCAGGATGATGCTCACTGGCTTGAGCGTTTCCAGCAACTGTGGGCGAAACACCATGATAAACAGATCAGCACCAGTGAACTGGTGAAAGCAGTACTGGCTGTAAGCGAGCACTGGGAGCAAGATCTCACTCAGGTTAATGGATTGGTAGAACAAGTTACGCTTGATCTGGATGCGATTTTGCTTCAGGGCATGCGCGCAGCGGTTAAACCACTCTGCTAATTTTCCAGCCCGGCTTCGGCCGGGTTTTTATCGGTGATCTATTAGTTACAACATACTATCGCGCTCTGTTTTAAAAATACGGAGAAGCACCGTGCGCGTTTCGCTTTGCAGAACAGAAAATGCAATGTTCTATTAACATGCTTGCAACTGTGAAGGCGATCACGTTTAATAGTCACGCTCTTTATTTTCCTGAAGCTGACTATGATTGTTCGTCCTCAACAGCACTGGCTACGTCTGATTTTTGTCTGGCACGGCTCGGTTCTACCCAAAATCTATACCCGGTTGTTTCTTAACTTCCTGTTGTCAATCGCCGTTATCCTGATGCTGCCGTGGTACTCATCCCTCGGTATCAAACTGACCGTTGCGCCGTTCAGTATTCTCGGCGTTGCGATCGCCATTTTCCTTGGTTTCAGGAATAACGCCTGCTATTCGCGTTACGTTGAGGCGCGGCTTTTATGGGGGCAACTGATGATAGCGGCGCGGTCACTCTTTCGCGAGGTAAAAAACACATTACCGGACGACCCACATTTGGGGGAATTTGTTCGCCTGCAAATCGCTTTTGCCCATTGTCTGCGCATGGCACTGCGCCGTCAGCCGCAGGCTGAGCAGCTTTCACGTTACCTCTCCGCGCACAATCTCCGCCTGGCGATGGACTCTTGCTCTCCGTCGAACCGGATAGTGTTGATCATGGGTGAATGGCTGGCAGTAAGACGCCGGGAAGGGCAGTTATCTGACATTCTGTTCCATAGCCTCAATAACCGGCTAAACGATATGTCGGTCGTCCTTGCGGGCTGCGAGCGTATTGCCAGTACGCCCGTACCCTTTGCCTATACATTGATTCTTCACCGTACGGTGTATCTCTTCTGCATTATGTTGCCGTTTGCGTTAGTGGTCGATCTGCACTACATGACGCCGTTTGTGTCAGCGCTGATCTCTTATACCTTCATCTCGCTGGATACGCTGGCAGAAGAGCTGGAAGATCCCTTCGGTACAGAAGATAACGATTTGCCGCTGGATGCCATCTGTAACGCGATGGAGAGAGACCTGTTACAGATGAACGATGAAGAGGTATTGCCGGATCGCGTGTTACCAGACAAGCACTATCAACTGACGTGACGGGCATTCCATTCATCGCGGGTTATTTCCCACAGTTCTGAGTCCAGCAATCCGCTGACATATTCTTTCTTCTCTGTCCGGACAAGCCGCATGCCGCTACTGGCTGAAATGCGCTGGGAGCGGCTATTGAGTGCCGCTTTAGGGGCACGTAACACCGATTTATTTAGCGTATTAAACCAGAAATCCGTTGCGGCAATACTGGCTTCGCGCATGTAGCCCTGGCCTTGCCATTCCGGTGCTAACCAGAATCCACGGTTATTGTCCTCGACATCGTATAAACAGATCAGGCCCATCAGTTCATCCGGCGCTTCCCGACGGCGAATGGTCCAGAACCAGGCGATTCCTTTTTCCATATCCGGCAACGCTACATTGTTCACGTAGTGTTCTGCCCCGTTGTCCGGATAAGGCCAGGGAACGGTTGCCACCATATACCGGACAATTTCCCAGCGAGGATAGAGTTGTTGAATCTGCCTGGCATCTTCGGCAACCAGAGGGGTGAGTAACAGTCGCCCGGTTGTTAACGTCGGGATTGGCATCGCACAGATCTCCTTTTTTTGGCGTTATGCTTTTGTTTGTCTTCTGCTATTTTCATGATTACCACATACGCCGAAGATTGGCTGTAAGTTTTGACTACCAAAAATAGCAGAGGGTTTATGAGCGTAAGACTCGCCGTGCCGGAGGAAGCTGAAAGGCTTTGGCTGATTCGCAATTTAGCCATCCGGGCTGGGTGTCAAACCAGTTACGATGAGGCTGTTATTCGGCGCTGGACGCCCGAAAATATGCCAGAACACTACCGGAAAATGATACAAATCAACCCTTTTTATGTCGTCGAAGATGAAAACGGCGAGGCTGTGGCCACGGGATATCTGGATCTGGAAACCTGTTGTGTTGAAGCGGTGTTTACCCTGCCAGACGCAGCGGGAAAAGGGCTGGCAACGCAGATCCTCGATGCCATTAAGCAGGAGGCGAAAGCGAGAGGTATGACGCGGTTGACGCTCTCTTCGACACCCAATGCCCACTCTTTTTATCAAAAACATGGGTTTGTAACCTTAGGTGAAAATCGCTATCCCTCCAGGCTGGCAGAAGCTGAACTACGTTGTTTTGACATGGCAATAGACCTGTAGGATGAGGAAAATATGGCTGTAATCGTGAGAGAGTTATGTGCAGAAGATTACCTACAGTGGCGTCCATTATGGGATGGTTACACGCATTTTTATGAGTGTGAACTGGATGAATCTGTGACTGCATTTACGTGGGAAAGGGCGCTTAACCCTCATTCCTCGCTTTTTTGCCGTGTGGCGGAGAATGATGGAAAGGTTATAGGATTCGCCATGTGTCTGCTGCATGAAGGTACGTGGTCAACGGCCCCAATATGCTATCTGGAAGATCTCTTTGTGGATGAGAATTTCCGAGGGGCTGGGGCGGGGCATGCATTAATCGACGCGCTTCTGGCTGAAGGTAAGCGGGAAGGTTGGTCAAAACTGTACTGGGTTACGCGAGAAAATAACCCGGCTCGTAAGTTATATGACAAATTCGGCGAAGCCGACGATTACGTCCGTTATCGTATTTCACTCTGACACCCGGTATTTTCCTGTGCATGTATCGCAGTGTATTTGTACCTGAGATACATACACAGAAAAGTAGCCCTGATATTTTCGGCTGTCCATTTGCAATATACTGAAATAAGAACATTTATTATCTTGTTTCTGGTGTCTTTAACGTTTACGGTGGCACGGGTGAAGAGCGGAGGGCTTCTTATGCCAGTGATACTTCATATGCTGATGAATGGCGTAGTTACCGGTACACAGTATGCAGCTTACATATTTTTAGCCTCTCAACGTTAACAGTCCTGACCCTGGAAGGAGGCGCGTTCTTGCATGTCCTGCGGGTACATGATGAGCTTGAGCAGCCCCACAGAATATCATTCCCGAGATAGACAGCAATACTATAGAATGCGCCAGAGTAACTAAATTCTAATATCTTTTTTTGAGTTAAATTACGTTCGCAATATGTGCTTTTAAAAATTGAATTTGGTTACATGATAAATTAACGATTTGTGCGCTAATGATTTAAATGTTTTACTTGTTTTTACATCGATGATAACTATATTGCCCTGCAACTCTTTTTAGGGTTGTAAAAATAATAAGTGGCATATAACAGGGTATAAAAATGAAAATTAATCAACTGAGCATGTTGGTGAGTGCCGCATTGCTCTGCACAACCGCACACGCAGCAGAAATTTATAATAAAGATGGTAATAAACTTGATCTGTATGGTCTGGTTTCTGCCGAGCATTATTTTTCTGATAATGACAGTAGCGACTGGAATGGCGATCAGACCTATATGCGTCTTGGGTTCCGTGGTGAAACACAAATTAACGATAAAGTCACAGGTTACGGTCAATGGCAGATGCATATTAATGCCAATGGCGCGGAGTCTGAGAGCAATAACCCGCGCACTCGTTATGCTTTTGCCGGTCTGAAAGTGAGCGATTTTGGTTCTGTCGATTACGGGCGTAATAAAGGTGTGCTGTATGATTCCCTGGGCTATACGGATATGCAGCCAGAGTTCGACGGTATGACCTATGGCTCAGACCAGTTCATGTTTAGCCGTGCTAATGGCTTACTGACTTACCGAAATACCGATTTCTTCGGCGCCGTAGAAGGTCTTGATTTTGCCCTGCAATACCAGGGTAAAAATGATGGTGGTGGCGAACCCGGTGTGCGTGACGTTTTACGTCAAAATGGCGACGGTTTTGGCGCATCTGTCACCTATGATATTGGTGCGGGCTTCAGTGTTGCAGGTTCATTGATGAGCGCCGATCGCTCTAATGAGCAAAATAACACCGTTGGTATTATGGGGCAGGGTAAACGCGCAGAGGCATATTCTGGCGCAATTAAATATGATGCCAATAATATCTATCTGGCCGCGATGTTCACGCAGGCGTATAACGCTTCACGCTTTGGCTCTCATTCAAGTGATAGCGCCTACGGATATGCCAATAAGTCCCAAATCATGGAATTCTATGCCGGATACCAATTTGATTTCGGTCTGCAACCTTTTGTCGCGTATGACGTACTGAAAGGCAAAAACCTGGGCAAAGCCGCCACAGGAAATACCTATGGCGATGAAGATTTAATAAAATATGTCGACTTTGGTGCAACCTATAATTTCAACAAAAACATCAATGTGTTTGTTGATTATATGGTTAACCTCGTCGATGAGGATAAATTTACCCGCGAAGCGGGGATTAACACTGACGATGTTGTCGCCGTAGGCGTCGTTTATCAATTCTGATAATCGGCTCATGGCTCACGTTTCGCGACGATAAAAAGCCGTGGAAATGCCAGCAGTATCTGCCCGTTTTCCTGGAGCGGATACTGCTCTTCCAGTAACTGATGATACCGCTTCAGGAAGTTCTTCTGTTCACTCTCGTTCAGCTCCTGTAACCAGGGACGCAACCCCGTGGCACTGACCCAGTCAATAATCGCCTGATGTGAACGCATTTTGTGATAATAGGTGGTTCGCCAGATATCTACGTCACATCCGGCTTCAGTCAAAATATCGTAATAGGCATGTACGCCAGGCAACGGTTCACGTCCGCGATCGGGATAACCTTGTTCATACGCCACTTCCCGCATCGACACGTGCGTGGGCTCCAGCCAGTTATCGGGCATTTGAATGGCCAGCACACCGTTTAATTTGAGCTGAGAGACAAGATGAGGCAGAAGCTCATAGTGGTTCGGTATCCATTGCAGGGAGGCGTTGGCGTAAATGAGGCTCAGCGGCTGATGAGGCTTATATTGCTGAATATCGGCCTCAACGAAGTGGCAATCTGGCAACGCGTTGCGAGCCTCTTCCAGCATAGCGGGGGAATTATCCACCCCAGTAATCTGTGCCGACGGCCAACGGTGTCTTAACAGAGCCGTACTGTTCCCTGGCCCGCAACCGAGATCGGCAATGGAAGTGATGTTTTCGACAGAGACTCTGGCGAGCAGTTCAGCCGCGGGACGGGTACGCTCTGCCCCGAATTGCAGGTAAAGAGAAGGATTCCAGTCGGACATTGACACATCTCCAGTTTGGCTATTCCAGCAAGAATAGCACACGCCGATACCCGCATTGTGGCGGGTATCGAGGGTTCTGACGCTTATAAAATGCCTTTCAGTGCAACATGGTAAAGCAGCATGATGGTTTTCCCGTCGACGATCAGCCCTTTCGCGATGCCCTCTAGTGCCTCATTCAGTGAGAGTTCAAGCACTTCGATGTCTTCTCCCTCTGATTTTAACCCACCACCAGCGCTGGTTTTATCGTGTGGGTGATACTCCGCCAGATAAAAGAACAGCTTCTCGGTCACTGAGCCGGGGCTCATGTATGCCTCGAACACCTTTTCAACGCGGGACACCCGAAAACCGGTCTCTTCTTCCGCCTCGGCCTTGATTCGGCTTTCAGGATCCATGTTATCGAGCAATCCCGCAGCGGATTCAATAAGATAGCCATCATGCCCATTGATAAACACCGGGAAGCGGAACTGACGAGTGAGGATCACCGTTTTTTTGTCACGGTTATAGAGCAGGATCGTTGCACCATTCCCCCGGTCGTAGACTTCACGTTCTTGCCGCTGCCATTCGCCATCGCGACGCTGCTGATCAAAGGTGTATTTCTTCAGGACGTACCAGTTATCGGACAGCGTCTGGCTCTCGATAATGCGTATTTCTGCACGTTTTGATTGCACGATACTTTCTCCTTACGTAGAGTAAGTATCATAATCAGCAATATCGTGCATATTCAAGATAAAACGTGCATTAACAGGAAAAGAGAGATGCTTACCAGTCAGCGCAAGCAGTTAATCCTTGAAAAACTTGAAGCCGAAGGCCAGGTTCTTTCCGGCGCACTCAGTATCCAGTTTGACGTTTCCGAAGATACCATTCGTCGCGATTTACGCGAGCTGGCAACCGAAGGGCGTTTGCAGCGCGTGCATGGCGGTGCATTACCCGCCTCATCCGCTACCGCCCCCTTTTCTGAGCGCAAATCACTGAAAATAGAGGCTAAAAAAAGCGTGGCTCAGAGAGGGGCACAGCTGATCTCATCAGGTCAGGTCGTGATTATTGACGGCGGAACAACCACTTCAGAACTGATCACATTTTTACCACGCCACCTCGCCATTACCGTCATCACTCACAGTCCCGGCATCGCGCTGGGCCTGGTCGATCATCCCTCCATTGAGGTTATTTTAATTGGCGGTCGTCTGTATAAACATTCGATTGTGACGGTAGGTGCGGCGGCCATCGAAGGGATCAACACCGTCCATGCCGACCTGTTTTTCATGGGGGTTACCGGTATTCATCCTGAGGCGGGGCTTACCACTGGCGATTATGAAGAAGCGTGCATCAAACGTGCATTTTCCGGCAGAGCTGCAGAAACCATCGTGCTGGCCTCTCCAGAGAAAATTAACACAGCATCGTCATTTGTGATTGGTGACGTGTCGTTGGTTAATACCGTTGTCGTAGAAAATGGTACAGATGCTGACTGGATCAACGCGGTCAGCGAGAAGGGCGTTTCGGTTATCATGACCGCCGATCATGATAATGAATCACGTTGATCCCATCATGAATTCAAAACTAACCTGAGACTGTTATATAATGCGCGCCTCTTTTCACCTGGAACGTGAATCATCCATGTCGGCCCCTGACAATGAAAATTAACGCGCCGTTTTCTCTCCTTCCTGTTGTGATACTGACGGGGTGTAGCACCAGTACACTTTCACAAATGGAAATTCCGGAGCAAAACAATACCCCCATTGTGGTGGGGTACTATGGCCGTGGCATTGACCCGATGATCCAGCAATATATGCAGGACAAACAGGTGACAGGTCTTATCGTGGCCATTATTCAGCATAATGGGGCGGCTGAATTTCATTCCTACGGTATTACTGACGATAAACATCGTTATGCCATTACTCCTGATACTCTGTTCGCGCTAGGTTCGCTGAGTAAAGGCGTGACGGCTGAAATCACGACGATGCTGGTTAACGAGGGAAAATTCCGCTGGACGGATACGCTGGAAACGTTGTTGCCAGAATCGACAACACTCAGCCCGGATGCGAAGAAGATAACGTTACTGCAGTTGGTAACTCATACCTCTGGGTTACCTCGTCAGCCAATGGACTTGCTGACGCTGGAACATCTGGTCGGTTATTTCAGTACCGGCGAGAATTTTTACACCCAACTGGACAGCGATAATGTGCTGACTTACCTCAGTGACTTTACCGCCCCTGAACCCCGTGTCCCACAATATTCTAATCTCGGCTATGCCATCCTGGGTTATATTCTGCGACAACACACGGGCGAGTCCATCGAAAGCCTGGCTCAGCGCACGTTGTTTACACCTTTAATGATGCAAAACAGCAGCTATACCCCAATGCAGCTCAGGCGTTATTCTTATCGCGCGCTGGGCCATGCAGGCGATCAACCTAAGTTGATATCGCGCGGTGAACTGACGCCTGACTGGGTATTCCAGCAGAATATGGCGGGCGCGGCAAGCTTATACAGCAGCGCGCGAGATCTTGCGATATATGCCCGGGCGCATTTTTCCACCACAAGATCCCCAGAGCTTGATCGCGCGTTTAGGGATGTTACCCAAACCTATTTCTATCGCCAGAAAGAGGCCGCCAATATTGCGTGGGTAAGCGACTCATCTCCGGATCGCAAAATTACCTATCAGGTGGGCTATATTGGCGGATATTCCAGTTACATTGGCTTTGACCAAAAAAACCAAAATGCGGTAATCGTTCTACAAAATAGCTTTAACTGGAGTAATTATCTGGGCCAAACGATCCTGATGCATTTACCGCCGAAAGATTAAGGCCTTAATTCGCCATATTTATATACAGGATGGATCGCATGAGCACGGCGAATCGTATCAGCCCCTGCTTCAGAGAGACCGTAATGACGTATTTTCCCTTCTTTAATAAGGTCCTGGAGTGTGCCTGCCACCTCTTCAATGGGAACACAGGGATCGACGCGGTGCTGGTAAAACAGATCAATATAGTCCGTCTTTAGGCTCTTCAATGATGCTTCAGCCACCGCACGAATATTCTCTGGCCGGCTATCCAGGCCCGTAGTCACGCCATCTTCCAGTTTGAAGCCAAATTTAGTCGCAATAACGACCTTATCCCGGTAGGGCTGAAGGGCTTTGCCAACCAGTTTTTCATTTATATAGGGGCCGTAGGCCTGAGCAGTATCGAAAAATGTAATCCCACGATCAACCGCCGCATGCAGCACGTTTATACCGGTATTATCGTCAACCGCTTTCCCTGTACCGAAACTCAAATTCATGGCTCCCATCCCCAAAGCAGAGACGGTTAATCCACTGCGTCCTAACGTTCGATATTTCATATTGCACCTTTTTTAAATGAATATATTGCTTAACGTAAGGAGAGTGTAAGGGCTCTTATTGTTCCTGTATGTGGATTTGTTTTGCTTTCAGAATTCATGATTATGGAATAATTAACGCGAACACAAACGAGGCGATTTTCACCCCGCGTGTGCCTGATATTGCAGGTTAGACGTCGAGTTTACGACCGGTCAACCATTCCACCATGGCCGGATCGCGGTGAGAGAAAAATGCGCTGGTCGCCGTATCAATGGCTGTGATGTTGAGTATGTCATCCTGGCTAAGCTCAAAGTCGAGGATGTTGATATTCTCTTGCATCCGCGCTTTGCGTACCGATTTTGCCAGGGATACAATGCCGCGCTGGTAGAGCCAGCGCAGAATGACCTGTCCGACGCTTTTACCATATTGTTGGCCGATGGCGGTTAATACCGGGTGCTGGAAGAGGGCATTTTTCCCTTCGGCAAAAGGAGCCCACGCTTCAGGTTGAATGCCACGGCTCTTCATCCAGGACGCAGCATGTAACTGCTGGTTAAACGGATTGACTTCGATCTGGTTGACCGCTGGTATCACATGGTTATATGCCATGAGATCGGCGAGCCTGTCTGGATGAAAATTACTGACACCAATGGCCCGAATTTTACCAGCCTGGTGTAATTCTTCCATGGCCCGCCATGCGCCATGGACATCGCCATAAGGCTGATGAATCAGATACATGTCAACATAATCCATCTGCAGGCGGTTCAGCGAACGCTCAAATTGCGCCTTTGCCCCTTCGTAACAGGTGTCCTGTAACCAGAGTTTGGTGGTGACAAACAATTCATTACGCGCAATACCACTTTGTTTCAGCGCGTTCCCAACCTGAGTTTCATTCAGATAGGAGGCTGCCGTATCAATCAGGCGATAGCCCGTTTCGACCGCCTCGATAACCGCACGCTCGCATTCTGCGGTGTCTGTCATTTGAAAAACACCAAAGCCCAGCAGGGGCATTTCTACACCGTTGTTCAGTTTTACTGTGTGCATGACGTTATCCTTTAGCTGTTGTAGTGGAAAAGCATAACGCAGAACGATTTATTTGATTAGGGAGGGTAATTTTCTAGGGTTTATTAGCTGAGTTCATAAAAGTGGCGGCCACCTGTTAGAGCACCATACTGGAAAAATTGCCCCTCTTGTGCCATGCAACTTGCCAGTTTAGCCACATCAGGCCCGCCAACAGGATCAAAAACCACGTTAACCCCGTTATCTTGCGTGATTGCGTTCAGCTCTTGCGTCACATCTTGTTCGGTTGTGGCAATGACCGCTGCCGCACCTGCTTGCATTAACACTTTGTTTTTACGGCTGGTACGGGAAAGAGCGATGGGATGAGCCCCAACCATGTTGGCAATCTGTATTGCGGCAATTCCGACATATCCCCTAAAGGGGATAAATCAGTCTTTATCCGCTGAAAGGGATATTCCTGCTACACAGGTTGACAATATCCCCTTGCGGGGATAATACTTGCAATATCCCCGCAAGGGGATAAATTCCTGTGGAGATGAGCGCATGAAACCACCGATGATTTATAGCCCGGTTCAACTGGCAAACACGATGAAGCTGATTCGTCAAAAAAATAACTGGACTCAAAGCGAGTTGGCGAAAAAAATCGGGATCAAGCAAGCCACGATATCGAACTTTGAAAACTCGCCCGACAACACAACGCTGACCACTTTTTTTAAGATTTTACAGTCACTTGAAATGAAAATGGCGTTGTACGAAAGTGACGAGATGTCAACGCAATCTGAAAAAGATGAACAACAGGATCTGGACTGGTAATGCCTAAATTAGTGACGTGGATGAACAACGAACGGGTAGGCGAGCTGACCAAGTTGCCGAATGGGGCGCATACCTTTAAGTATGAAAAAGAGTGGCTGTTCAATCGCCATGCCAGGCCGTTGTCCTTATCATTGCCGTTACAGGTTGGCAATATCACCTCTGATGCTGTGTTTAATTTCTTTGATAACCTGCTGCCTGATAGCCCGATTGTTCGGGATCGTATCGTAAAGCGCTATCATGCCCGTTCTAAGCAACCCTTTGATTTATTGTCAGAAGTAGGGCGAGACAGTGTTGGTGCAGTGACATTATTGCCCCCTGATGAAACGGTAAGCACCCAGGAAATGACCTGGGAAACCTTGAGTGAGAAGAAACTTGAGCGTGTCCTGTCGGCATACCAATCTGATATTCCTCTCGGCATGATCGCTGAGGAGGATAACTTTCGTATTTCTGTTGCCGGAGCTCAGGAAAAAACAGCGCTTCTCAGGTCAGACGAAGGCTGGTGTATACCCACAGGAATTACACCGACAACGCACATTATCAAACTGCCTATCGGGGAAATTAAGCAGCCAAATGCAACACTGGATCTTAGTGATAGTGTTGATAATGAATACTTTTGCCTGTCGCTGGCCAAGGCGCTGGGTTTTGATGTCCCAAATGTGGAGATAATCAAGGCCGGTGCAATTCGGGCACTTGCCGTCGAACGTTTTGACAGGCGATGGAACACAACCCATTCAATGTTACTTCGGCTACCGCAAGAGGATATGTGCCAGACATTCGGACTTCCGTCATCAGTGAAATATGAGTCGGATGGTGGGCCGGGGATTTCTCATATCATGACGTTTTTACTCGGTTCCAGCGAAGCGCTTAAAGATCGCCACAATTTTATGAAATTCCAGGTGTTCCAGTGGTTACTTGGTGCTACAGACGGACATGCGAAGAATTTTTCTGTTTTTATTCAGGCTGGAGGGAGTTACAAGCTAACGCCATTTTATGACATCATTTCGGCGTTTCCCGTACTTGGCGGAGCTGGAATGCACATCAGCGATCTAAAACTGGCGATGAGTCTTAGCGCATCAAAAGGCCGAAAAACGGCTATCGACAAAATCTATCCGCGACATTTTTTGGCAACGGCAAAAGCACTGAAATTTCCTGAGCAGCAGATGCAGGAGATCATGCAGACGCTGGCTGAACATATTCCTCTGGCACTTGATACAGTCATCAGTTCGTTGCCCAACGATTTCTCAACGAAAGTGGTCACGTCAATCCGCTCAAATGTTCTGAGACTGCATGCTCGTCTGTGTAAGTAAAACATAGAGGAAGAGATGATGGAGATGCCAAAAAATGGCTTCAGAAGACTTTTAGCGACCAGCATAATCATAACCACAAAATACTGGATTGTTGCGTAGTCTACTTTGGTGCGCATAATGTATATTATGTTAAATGACATTGAATGTTAACTGACTTCATGAACCTGAATGGCTTACATAAAATCATAGGGTTACGTCCCCTCCACATCTTTCGTTTGCTGACATTATGTTAATGCGATATCAGAACCGCACCAGCCATAATGCAATCCATCCTTATTAACCTGTTCTGTCATCCCCGCCCTCAATATTTCCCATTCAGCATAAAACCTTGAGCAACGTCTCCAGCCATTGCGTAAACACGCGAACCTTCGGTGAGATATGGCGATGTGGATACAGTACGGATAATGTCCTGGCTGGAACAGGATTGTTCGGCAAGACCTCCACCAGACGTCCGGTTGCGATGTGTGGTCGTAAAAAGAAATCCATGCCCTGTAATAACCCTAGCCCCGCCAGACCCGCTGATACATAAACTTCTGAATTATCCAGCACCAGCTTGCCAGGAAGATGAATCTCTTCGATGCCTGATGAGGACTGAAATACCCACGGCATAATTTGACGGCTGCTGATGTTGAACCAGTTAACTCCCTGGTGATGCTGCAAGTCATCCAGCGTTTCAGGTGTACCGTACTCCGCCAGATATGCCGGGCTGGCGCAGGTCACCAGTCTGACGTTCATCATTTTCCTCGCAACATAATCACCGTCTTCCAGCGCTCCGACACGCAAGACACAGTCCAGACCATCGCGCAGCATATCTCTGCGGCGATCGGAACTGCTGAGGATAATCTCTACCCCCGGATACGACCGATAGAAATCCGGTAAATTGGGAACAACCAGTAAAGATGCGATAGCTACCGGCATGTCCACCCGTAGCTGGCCACATAATGCTCTGTCTGTGGAAAATGATCCCAGTAAATCATCCGTTTGTTCCAGCAAAGGCTTGCTGTTGCGGTAGAACTCCTCGCCTTCAGGCGTCAGATTAATACGCCGCGTCGTCCTGTGTAATAAGCGAACGCCACAATGCTGTTCCAGTTGTTGCAAGGCTTTTGTCACGGCTGGCCGATGGATCTGCAGATTTTCCGCTGCCTGGGAAAAACTGCCGGCTTCAACGATCTCAATAAAGATCCGCATTAACTCATAGATATTGATTTGTAGGGTTCGCATGTTGGCAGAGAAGAAAATCCAGCTAATATTGTTACGTTTATTGTAATAGTGATGAATCATATTGGCTATTTTTAAGAACAAAAAGGACGCTTAGACTGGTGTTATTCCGGGTAATAACCTGCCTGATCCTAAGGAAAATACACCATGCTAAATCACACTGTCCGCACGATCCTCGGTATAGAAAAAAACGTTATTCAGGGGCCGCTTTCATGGTTAACCGATGCTCGCCTGGTGGCAGCCGTCAGTAATGCCGGTGGGCTGGGTGTTCTGGGCCCCAATGCTGGGTTAACGGCCGAAACGGCGGTTTCAACGCCGGAAGAGACCGCTGAAAAAATGCGGGAAGAAATACGCAAAACTAAAAAACTCACCGAGAAACCTTTCGGCGTCAACCTGATCCCGGCGGTTGAAAATGATATCTGGACAGCACCAATCGTGCAGGTAATAAAAGAAGAAGGCGTACAGGCCGTGGTGTATACCGGTTATGGTAAAGGTACGATACTCCCTGCCCTGTTTGATGAACTGAAAGATTCGGGCATTAAGATCATCTACCGGGATATTAATCCGACGCCAGAGAATACCCGTCAGGCGGAAGCCGCAGGCGCAGATATTATTGTCGCTACCGGATTTGATGAAGGCGGCACATTGCCGGGTACAGCATTAGGTACATTCTCGATTGTTCCGCTGATTGCTGACGCCGTAAAAAATATCCCCGTTCTGGCTGCTGGCGGTATTACCGATCCTCGCACCGCCAGAGCAGCGCATGCACTCGGCGCTCAGGGGGTATTTGCCGGTTCGGTGTTTATCAGTACGATAGAAAGCCGCGTTCCGCAATCTGTGAAAGATAAAATCATTGCCGCAAATGGGCTGGATATGCGACTTTTCCGCACAATACCTGACTATTATCGTTCACTTCCGGGTAAGCTGGCCGAAACACTGGTGTCGATGGACAAGTCCGGGGCCAGTAATGAGGAGCTGGCAAAAGTCATGGGTGGAGTAAGTGGCCTGCGTATCGGTATGCTTGAAGGTAATACTGATGAAGGATATATCTCTCTTGGGACCGGCATTGGCAGTATTCATCAGATAAAAAGTGTTGCTGATGTGGTAAATGAGCTTAACGTTTAAGGCCCGTCCGAGAAACGGAAAGCCTGCGTCAGGCCGTCACGTATTGCAGGTTTTCCGCACCGGCCTCCCGTAAGTTTCGTCGCTTGAGTTGACAGAGGCAAAAAATTACCGTTTTCCCTGGCATTCTGGTCGCGTTACTGGTGCTGATCATGCGTAAGTACAGCCTTAATGATAATGCCATTGCCCAATCGCCCTGTCGCGATTGGGCAATATTCTTATGATTAACGTGCTGCTTGCGCACTCAACTGGAAGAAGCGCACTGAATCACGCAGTATTTCGCTTTGTTCCGTCATGGACTGTGCCGCGACGGCGGCTTGCTCCACTAATGCGGCGTTCTGTTGAGTCACCTGGTCCATCTGCTCGATTGCGACACTGATCTCTTTGATCCCCTGATGCTGTTCCGTCGAAGCGGTTGAAATATCCGCCACAATGTCCGTAACCTGATTAACCGAGGTGACGATCTCTTTCATTGCCCGACTGGCAGTATCAGCAAAACGCGAGCCATCAGTAATTTTCTCAACCGTGCCTTCAATAAGCGATTTGATCTGTTTGGCGGCATCGGCACTTTTTTGTGCCAGATTACGGACTTCACCAGCCACAACCGCGAAACCTTTACCCTGCTCTCCGGCGCGAGCTGCCTCAACAGCGGCATTAAGCGCCAGAATGTTGGTCTGGAAGGCAATCCCCTCAATCACCGAAATAATATCGACGATTTTCTGCGAGCTATCGGAAATCTCCTGCATCCGCGAAAGCATGTCGTGGACTTCTTTCCCGCCCTTCACCGCGGTTTGTGAGGTCAAACGCGCCAGTTCACTCGCTTTATGCGCGTTTTCAGCATTGCTTTTTACGTTCTCCGTAATCTGCTGCATGTTCGCTGAGGTTTGCACTAATGATGCCGCTTGTTCTTCGGTGCGTTGAGACAAGTCGCTGTTACCCTGTGCAATCTCGTTGGCTGCCAGCGAAATGGATTCACTGCCGTGGGTAATGCCGTTCATGATCTCCGCCAGTTTCGCGTTCATAAACTTGACGGTTGCCAGCAGGCTTTGGGTATCGCGCTCACGAATAGCCACCTCTGCGGCCAGATTACCGGCAGCAATCTCTTTCATGATCGATACCGCATAGGCGGGTTCTCCGCCCAGTTGGCGTGAAAGGTTGCGGGAAATAAGCAGGGCAATAACGCCGGTGGCAATCAGTGCCAACAGCAACAAACCGCTTAACAGGTATAACGCCTGAATATAACCAGACTGTGACTCTTCCCCTGCACTCTCACCATTGGCCACCTCCATGTCCACCAGCGTGGCCAGATCTTTCATCAATTGCGTACGGTATTTAGACGATACTGCACCGCTAATTTTGGAAGCTTCTTCGGTATTTCCGTTGTTTACGGCTTCAATCACTTTGGCATTCACATCCACAAAGTTTTTAAAGTTGTCGACAACGGTTGCAAAAAGGTCACGCATCTCCCTGGGCGCATCTGCAGACGTTTTCGCATATTGCTGCTGTGCATTGAGAAAAATGGCCTGGTTTTGCAACAGTTCCCCACGGTGTTTTTCACGTTCCTCTGGCGTTGGCGAAGAAATATACTGGATCTGTTGCAGACGCATTTCGGACAAAACACCACGCATTTCAAGTGAGTAGCGAATGTCTGGCATGCGGGTTTTCAGAAATTCATCAATATGGTGTTTGCTGCTATTGAGTTGGTAGATGGAAACACCGCCTAACAGCAACATCATGGCGATGAGGATGGAGAAGCCGATCAGCAATTTGGTCAGGACGGTGGTTTGTGCAAGTCTGTTCATCATTATCACTATATAAGGAATGGTTATAGTAATAACGGCAATAACTCGGAAAACATTGAGTTCCATTTATGATCTCAATCACAAGTTATCACTATCTTATGCCTACTTTTTTCGTCAGTTTTTCCATAAGCAAAATTACAGCAGGAAAAACGCATCCCATTGCCGCACTCCCCCGTTTCTTGTACCCTTTCAGGGCTACACCACCCCTGAATATGAGATAACCGGACGCCACATGACTGCACACATTTCTAAAGATCCTTTGCACGGCGTAACGCTTGAGATGCAAGTCAACGCGCTGGTTGCACGATATGGCTGGAGTGAGCTGGGCAAACTGATCAGTATCAACTGTTTTAAGAACGATCCAAGTGTCAAATCGAGTTTGAAATTTCTGCGTCGCACCCCATGGGCGCGTGCAGAAGTTGAAGCACTGTATCTTGATTCTCTCAGTGATGATGCCACCGAAGAACCGGATGTTCTCGCCTTTAACCCTTGGGCAAATAGTCGGATTACTAAGAGCTAAAACGTCAATGTCGCTACACGTAAAACGGACAGGTGCGCTTATTGGCTGCGCACTTTTACTTGTTAGTTGCTCCTCAAAACCACCCAAATCCCTTATCACTCCGCGTCCTCCAGCGGAGAAACCAACCCAACAGGCAAACGAGCCGATGCGTGGCATCTGGCTGGCAACGGTTTCCCGCCTGGATTGGCCGCCGGTGACCTCAATCAATGCCAGTAGCGCTGAAACACGAATTCGCCAGCAGAAACAGGCCCTGCAAGACAAGCTGGACAGGCTCAAAAGCCTGGGCATTAATACCGTGTTTTTCCAGGTCAAACCCGATGGCACGGCACTGTGGTCATCCAAAATACTGCCCTGGTCCGATATGTTAACGGGCAACATAGGTGAATATCCGGGTTATGACCCGCTGCAGTTTATGCTGGATGAAGCGCATAAACGCGGAATGAAAGTCCACGCCTGGCTGAATCCATATCGGGTTTCTGTAAACACGAAACCCTCCACCATTGCAGAGCTTAACCGGACGTCATCGCAACTCCCTTCCAGCGTATTTGTGCAACATCCTGACTGGATACGCACCGCTGGCGATCGTTTTGTTCTCGACCCTGGAATTCCGGCGGTACGCGACTGGATCACACAGGTTGTGACAGAAGTGGTGGCGCAATATGCGATTGATGGCGTGCAGTTTGATGATTACTTCTATGCCGAAACGCCGGGTTCAGCCCTGAATGACAGCCTGACATATAAACAGTACGGACAGGGATTTGTATCGAAAGCAGACTGGCGGCGGCATAACACCCAGCAGTTAATCGAGCAGGTTTCACGGGCCATCAAGCAGCAAAAACCACAGGTCGAGTTTGGTGTCAGCCCGGCAGGCGTATGGCGTAACCTCTCCTTCGACCCGGCCGGCTCTGACACACGCGGCGCAGCAGCATACGATGAATCCTATGCTGACACCCGTCGTTGGGTACAACAAGGATTGTTGGATTACATCGCCCCGCAGATCTACTGGCCTTTCTCCCGCAGTGCGGCCCGGTATGACGTGCTGGCAAAATGGTGGGCTGATGTGGTGAAACCAACACATACACGCCTCTACATCGGCGTGGCATTGTACAAAGTGGGTGAGCCATCGAAAAACGAGCCTGACTGGACGGTCAATGGCGGCGTACCGGAGCTGAAAAAACAGCTCGATTTAAACGATTCGCTGCCCAGCATTAGCGGCACGATCCTGTTCCGCGAGGATTACCTCAATCAGCCTCAGACGCAGGATGCGGTCAGTTATCTCAAAAGTCGCTGGGGAAGTTAACGTGTCAGGCAGAAACGCGTTGTTTCTGCCTGATGACATTGAGGCTTATGGTTTCGGACCAAACATCTCCTGCAATTGCTTTTCGTCAGGCATTCCAACGACCTGCTGAAGTTCGTTTTGGTTATTCATATAATAAATGGCCGGGGTGGCATTCGCCCCCAGTTCGTCCATTAACTTCTGGTGCTGCTGCAGAAGTGTAAAGGTCGACCGGGAGGCGTTTGTCTCACCCTGAGGCAATGTTTTCCCGCCAGAAAGCTCGTATTCTCGCCAGGCGCTTACCGGATCTTTCGCGTTCAATATTGCCGTGGCATTGCGTCCACTGTTGGGGTTCAGAAACGCCACCAGAAGCGTGTTTAACTGGACTTTACCTGCCTTCACCCACGGTTGAGCCTCAGACCAAAAGGTTTTGCAATAAGGGCAAAATGGATCGGCAAAAACAAACACTTTACGCGGTGCGGTATCCGCCCCTTCTTTCAGGGGATGTGTTGCATTCAATTGCTTCCACATCTCTCTGCCAAGAGGCACGTAGATCTCTTTTTTAAAATAGTCCTCGCTGAGGTTTTTACCTTTTTCATCATAAAGATAGCCTGAAACCACATGCTTTCCGTCTGGCAGCAGAAAAATGGTAACGCCCATGTCCTGATACTGACCAAGCCAGGTTGGCGCTCCGCCGGGAGCATTGATTTTTTTGATGATCTTAATCCCTTGCTGTTCACTGAAACGCTTCACCGCGTCAGGAACGGCCTCTGCCGCCATTGCCAGTCCGGGTATCATCAGCACAGACGCTAACAATATATTCTTCATCTATACCTCAACTTATTGTGTTTTTGCGTCACGAGTCGGTCAGGTCATCATAAACGTCCCGCAGTCGAGTTCGAAGGAAAAGCACTGCTTTATGTTTACGGGATAACAGTGCCTGTACGCTGACCCCGCTTTCCTCCGCCAGTGACTTCATGCTGTAACCCTGAAGTTCCGTTTTTTCGAAGACCTCCCGTTGCGTTTGCGGCAATTCTGACAGCGCCAGTCCCAACTCTTCCCACAACAGCATTTTCAGGTACTCTTCCTCTGGTGTTTGCGGCACGCCAAACAAGGTTTCAGCTAATTCATCTTCCGGGTCATGCCCTTCATCCTCTTCGGTGAAATATCCGGAAAGCGAAACTTCACGCTTCTTGCGCGAACGATCGGTCATCTCATTACGCGCCGCGCGAAACAGCCAGGCCGCGACATTCTCCACGGGCTGTTCCACGGTCATCAGTTGATATGTCACTTCCTGCAAGATATCGTCGGCGTCATCGCGTACGGAAGTTCGTCCGCGAATAAAGGCTTTCAGCCGGGAGCGGCAGGCATTAAGCGCCGACATCAGCAATGATTCCCCCACCATCCCGGCCTTCATTTCACTCACTCTGCTTCCGGCGCTTTCGGTGTACTGTCCTCACGCTTGTCATCACGATGACCGCGCCAATGACAATGTCCGTGACGACCAAACCCATCGCGCCGTTGCTGAATAAAGGCTTCACGCTGCTCGGGTGTCATTTGCATCCAGCGTTCATGCATCCGACGGTGCGCGCCAAACATCCCCGGACGGAAACCCAGTCCACCAAACAGAATGCGGCTCAGCACCAGAATGCCCAGCGCCTGCCAGAACCCGATGGCTTTAACCCCCAGAATGGCCGGTAACAACGCATTCCATAAGCTCATCACCAGAAGGCCGAGCACCACAAACAACACTGCGCCTATGACCAGCGCTTTCCCCATACGATGACGACCAAAACCCCGTCCATGACCACGCATATCAAAATCTCTCATTATATTTACCTCATTACAGTAACTGATTATGGCTTGTGATGAGGTAGACGAATGAGCGGGGGAAATATTGCTAAAAAAGTGACTTTATTTTTATGCAGGGGGACCACTCCCCCTGGAAGAAGGGTTAGGCGTGCGCGGGTAAACTAAAGCTCGAAATGCTCTGTGTCAGATGCTGCGCCTGCTCTTCAAGAGATGCAGCGGCAGCGGCAGACTCCTGAACCAGAGCGGCATTTTGCTGAGTTACCCCGTCCATCTCCGTAACGGCCTGACCCACCTGGCCAATCCCCCGACTTTGTTCTTCTGAGGCAACCGAGATCTGCTCCATCAACGTGTTCACTTTATTGACTGACGTGATAATGGAATCAATCACCTCTCCGGAGCGGTTTACCAGTTGAGCACCGTTTTTCACGCTGGTCACTGACTGGGCAATCAGGTTTTCGATATCCTTCGCCGCAACGGCGCTCTTCTGCGCCAGTGTACGTACTTCGCTTGCCACGACTGCAAATCCGCGCCCTTGCGTTCCGGCACGAGCAGCCTCAACGGCGGCGTTTAAGGCCAGAATATTGGTCTGGAAGGCGATACTGTTAATCACGCTGGTAATATCTTCAATACGCTTAGAGTTTGCGGCAATCGTATTCATGGTTTCAATCACCTCGCGGGTGACTGACTCTCCGGTATGGGCATTTTTCACCGCATCCTGAACCAGTCGGCTGGCCTGATGAACGTTGTCGGTATTATTCGCCACCGTAGCACTCAGCTCTTCCATGCTGGCCGCTGTTTGTGTCAACGCAGAGGCTTGTTGCTCTGTTCGTGACGCCAGATCGATATTCCCGGAGGCAATTTCCTGGGCGGCATAGGTCACCGTATGGCTGGCATCACGCACCTGTGAAATCGTTGAGAGCAGCGCCTGACGCATCTGCTCCATTGACCCCATCAGGTGGTCAATTTCGTTATTGGCACTTCCCTTCACCGGGACAGGGATGTTCAGCTTACCGGCAGCAATCTGACTGCAGTGCTCTTGGGCCAGATTTACCGGGGCAAATACCAGGCGCTTCATCAGCAGACTGACGGCGATAATCACCACCACAAACAGTAAAGCGAATGCGGCGATAATCGCGAGGCCAGAGACAAAATTACTGCTCGCATCTTCATTCAGGCTCCTGGCATATTTCTGGTGTACAGAGAGTACCTGGTCGAGCACAATTTCATATTGACGATCAAGCTGAGAGACAACCGGGATTAACGCGTTGAATTTTGCAGAGTCTTTCGCTTCTGCAGCATTGATTAAAGGTTCAAGACCCTGATCGCGGTAGTTTTTCCAGGCATCGGCGTAGGCATTAACCATTGGCGCTTCATCTGGAAGACGCGGCGAAGCGATAAACGCAGCAAACGCACTGTCTGCTTTGGTCAGCGCCGTTTTGACCGCCATCAGCTTCTCAGAGAGATCCGCTGAATCGCCCGCTTCCACCATCTTCACATACTCCATCGCTCTTACACGTAGCGTACGGCTATGGTTGATAGGGTCAATTATCGACAGGACAACCTGAATTTCTTTATTCACATTATCGAGCGAATTGTTGCTCTTGATGATTAACCCGACACTTGTGATCGTACTGGCAACAAAGAAAAACAGCAGTGTAAACAAAATAATCAGAGACGATTTTTTCAACGACATAGACACCTCAGGGATAAATATTCCTAAAGGTTATCGGCGTAATGGGACTATTATTTAATTAAAGTTACTACATTATTAAATAAAATTAACATGACATTAAAATAATTAATATCAATGGGTTAGGTGAAAGTGCCATAGTGTGAGTGGGATATTTAATGACTGTAGCTTATCTATTTGACGACTAACCATTTATGCTGTTTTTTAGGCTATCAATTAACCCCTGGCTGGGCAATTAATAAACAAAAGGCAGATTTACTCTGCCTTTTTATATCGCCGCTGCAACGTCGCATTCAATTTACGCTGTAATGGCTCCGGGGTTTCCCCTTCGATCAATTTACCAATCAGATCAAAGCAGTGCCATGCCAGTTGCCGGTTATCCTGGCGAACCGTATCAATAGGTATGGTCAGGGAATCATACAGATAGTGATCGTCAAAACTGGCCAGTCGCATCTCGCTTTGCAGCAGATTGTGCTGACCCATATAGCGCAGCACCCCTTCCAGTAATCCGCATGCTGCTGTGAACAGGGCTTTGGGAGGACGGCCTAACCGCGCGCACAGCTCAGCAAACATCTCATAGCCGGAACTTGGGTGATAATTACCGTGAATAATCCATTCCGGCCGTAACTCAACGTTTGCATCGTGCAAGCCTTGCTTAAACCCTTCAAGACGATCGCGTGTAGGGGAAAGACGCGGCTGACCACCAAGGAAATAGACTTCATCAGGATGTTCACGGGCAATCTCTGCCACCAGTTCAGCCGTTGGCCTGATGGAGTCCGTGATGACCAGAGGAAGGGAGCTGTCGTTCATGTGACGGTCAAACAGAACAACCGGCAGTTGTTCGCTCAGCTTTTGATAGTCGGTATCATTGAGCATACTGGATGCGACAATCAGACCATCAACCTGCCGCGCCACCATATTGTTGACCACCACCGTTTCCTGCCCCGGATTTTCATCACTACAGGAGATCAACAACTGAACACCCGCCTCACGGCACAAGGTCTCCAGTTCATGAGAAAAGACGGCAAAACCGTAGTTGGTGATTTCGGGAACGACCAGTCCGATGGTATGGCTGCGGTTATCACGCAAAGAACGTGCATGAATGCTCGGTTGATAGTGGTGCTCTTTCGCAATGGCCAGCACGCGTTCACGGGTGTCTTCCGCTACACGAAGCTCTTTACTGCGTCCGTTCAGGACCAGGCTGGCGGTGGCTTTTGATACCCCCGCCAGTTCTGCGATGTCTTTTATTGTGACGCGTTTTGTTTTTCTCACAACGACTTAGATCCGGCTGCCAAAACCTCTATTCTATCATGCAGCCGCGCAGCGACCAGTACCGTAATGTGATGTCGGACGCACCTTCGAAGTTCACCCGTGCAGGATGGTCAGGAAAATAGCGGCTGCTCATCACACCTTCGCCGTGGTTGATGAAAATTTCAACACTGGAACGGTCACACAGAACCTGTAAATGCTGGACATCACCTCGCCAGTAGCGTGTCAGCGTTTCTCCGTTTTGCAGACTGGCTCGCTCCAGACGCAGCCCGTCACGATCGACCGTTAACCGCAGCGTATGTGCAAAATCCACACTGACCGATGACGACGGCGTTAGCTCAAACTCCAGGCCTGTCGCATCCAGACCCGGAGCATCACACGCGTTGCCCTGCCAGCGTTGTTCCTCCTGACGCAGTTGCTCCAGTTCACGAATCGGGGTTTGCCATAATTTTCCGTCGCGATACCGCAGTTCGCGTGGACAGGTCATCTGGTGGATCCAGCCCTGCGTGCGAGTCGGCTGTAACATCTCTTCCCCGTCAGGAACGCCCATCCAGCCAATCAGAATTCGTCGCCCGTCGGCGGCCAGCGTGGTTTGCGGCGCATAGAACTCAAAGCCCGCGTCCAGCTCGTGCAGTGCGCCGTGATCAAACGTCGCACGATCATAGTCAAACGCTCCACTCATCCAGGTTGCCGGATAGGTATTGAGATAGCGATGTGCTTCGCGCGTCAGCCCTTGCGGACAGCAGATCAGAATGTGTGTGCCGTCGAGTGCAAACAGATCCGGACACTCCCACATATAGCCTGCATCGGAAAGGCCATTCACACCATGACCGGCTATCTCACCGCAGGCATGCCACGTGTTCAAATCCGGTGATTTAAAAAGCAGGACTTTGCCGCGTTTTTGCAGATCCTGTGCGCCCAGCACCATGAACCACTCGCCATTGTGCTGCCACACCTTTGGATCACGCACGTGCCCGGTATACCCTTCCGGCAGGGCCATTACGGGGCCACGTTTCTCAACGCTGCCATCCGCTTTTTGTACAGCCAGGCACTGCCAGGCCGTACGGCTACCGTCGTCAAACTTCACGTTGCCGGTGTAGCACAGAGTCAGTACGCCGTTGTTATCGACGGCGCTGCCGGAATAACATCCGCTGCGGTCGTACTCTTCATCCGGCATCAGCGCCATAGGCTCATGTTGCCAGTGTACCAGGTCGACAGAGCTCCAGTGACCCCAGCACTTATAACGGTGGTCACATCCCAGTGGGTTCCACTGGTAAAACAGATGGTAACGCCCGGCGAACCAGATAAAGCCGTTCGGATCGTTCATCAGCCCTGTGACAGGCGCGGGATGCCATTGTGGGTAATGGCTGTCAGCCAGTGCGCGTGGCTGGCCTTTCATTACGGCCTGCAATACAGCAGGCCAGCGTGAAGGTAATGTCATTATTCAGCGTCCGTTTTGTACTTCAGCAGAAGCGAGAGGATAAACGCCACCCCGAAGGCAATCACCATGCCGATAATATAATTCAGAAGTGAGCTTGCCTGTACAATTGCCATTCCAGGGATTGCCGTCAACCCGACAGCCGTCATGTAAACATGTACGGAAACAACCCATGCCCCGCCTGCTGCACCGCCAATCAGGGCTGCAATGAAAGGCTTCACAAAACGCAGGTTAATACCGAAAATCGCCGCCTCGGTGATCCCAAGCATTGCAGAAAATGCTGACGGTAAGGTAATGGCCTTTATTTTTGCGTCTTTGGTTTTGAACCACACGGCCAGACATGCCCCGCCCTGTGCAACGTTCGCCATCGCCCAGATAGGTAGCAGGAAGTTAACGCCAATGGCCGGGTTACCTAACAAACCTGCTTCAATCGCGTGGAAGCTGTGGTGAATGCCGGTAATCACAATCACCGAATATAAGCCGCCAAACAGCAGCCCGGCCAGCCAGCCCGCGTGTTCAATCAGCGTACTCAGAATGAATGAGATCCCGTCCCCTAACGCACGCCCTGCAGGGCCAATAATCAGTAAGGCAATAAAACCGGAAATAATGACCGTCAGGAACGGAGTCAAAATCAGGTCCAGTGCATCAGGAATAACGCGACGCAACTGTTTCTCGACAATGCTCATAAACCAGACGGCGAGCAGCACAGGGAACACCGTTCCCTGATAACCAATCATGGCGATGTCTAACCCAAAGAAGTTCATGGTGTGGAAACCGGAGGCCACACCCCAGGCGTTGGTCAGCGCCGGGTGAGTCAAAATACCGCCCAGGGTCGCCCCCAGATAAGGGTTACCGCCAAATTCACGGGCGGCGGTAAAACCAATCAGGATCGGCAGAATAATAAACGCGGCCGAGCTGCACATATCCAGCATGATGTAGAGCGCATTATCGGCATTGACCCAGCCGTAGGTTTTCACCATGCCCAGCAGGCCCATCAGTAAACCGGAGGCCACAATCGCCGGAATGATCGGAACAAAGATGTTCGACAGCAGACGCGCGATTCGCTGGAACGGATTCAGTTTACGCGCCGCCATATCGGCCGCTTCCGACTTACTGGATTCACTGATCCCTGCCGCCTGAATAAACGCGGCGTAGACTTTATTGACCACACCCGTACCGAAAATCACCTGCATCTGACCGGCGTTACGAAAACACCCTTTTACCCCTTCCACCTTGCCGATGGCCTGCTGATCGGCAAGCGCATCATCGACCAGTACCAGACGAAGACGCGTAGCACAGTGCGCAGCACTGGCGATGTTCTCTTTGCCACCGAGCAGCGGAATAAGCTCACGGGCGATATTATCAAAATCCATAGACACCTCTGCCTGACCTCATTTTTATGATGTAAGTAACGCCCCCGCAGTGCGGGAGCGTGAAGGGTTAAAACCAGGTTTCCATCTGTACCCCAAAGTTCCATTCCCCGCCGGCGTTGAAACCACTGCTGCCAAAGGCATCATCACTGGCGTAGTTATCCAGTTTGCTGCTCCAGTCCATCCAGGTTGCGAACAGGCGCAGTTCAGGACGGCTGAAGAAATCACCGATCTTGCCCGCTTTCAGCGTCGGGGCGAAGGTGAGTTTGTAGAAGCTACCATTTACGGCGTTACGGTCTTTATACCCTTCCGGGTTTAAATCCATGTACTGATAGCTTCCCTCAAAGGCCAGGGCAAAGTTCTGCGTGACCTCCTTAATCAGGCGTGTGTTAAGCGTGACCCACTCGTAACTGTCACCTTTCACATAACGATCTTTACTGCTTTGCGCCAGCACCGCCGGAGCGATGTGCCAGCCGCCGCCCAGCGGGGTCACACCGTAGCTGGCAAAGCGCCAGGTATCAGCATCCGATAACAGTGCCCCGTCGGAACCGATACTCTTAACTTCCGCCCCTAGCCCATGGCCGTACAGCAGAGCCGTTTTGGCGGAACCTTCACGCATGCCATAGAAGCTGTCGTTATGCAGGCCGACCAGAGCATGAACACCGTTGTTTGCCGCATCTGTTTTGATGAGGTCGCCGTTAGCATCTTTGCGGTCATCGTTATCTTTGGCGCGCAGTCCGCTCACCATCAACTGGAATGGCCCGGCGAAGTGGTTCATGCTCAGAATGTAGTTCTGAACGTTATTGTCGATCTGTTCTTCACTGCCGAAGTTGCGCCCATAAATCGAGAAGTTACTGCGCAGTGTGTCATTCCACTTCACGTCGTACACACCACCACCGGTCCCGGCCAGGAACACCACATCGGAATCCAGCCAGTGGATGTCGAAGTTATCACGGTCAAAACGTTTACCGGCCCAGAACGTACTGCCCTTCAACGCGCCGGTAAAATCGGGCAGATTGCCCAGCTCAGCAAACGCCTGGCGAATATTGAGGTCGCTGGTATCGGCGGACCAGTCGTTATACGTCTTTTGCCCGTCGGCCAGCATGGCTTTAAAGCGGGTCGTCGCGCCATTATCCAGCGTCTGTTTATGCTCAACATTGAGCTCAACGTAGGTGTCCGCTTCATTACCCAGACGCCCAATTGCGCCCCCTGTTTCACCGGCTGGTGTCAGGTATGGACCACTTTTACTGCTGGATGCGGCATCGTTCATCAGCAGACCGGAACGCGCATAGCCGTGGAACTCGAAACCACTGCTCTGGTCGGCTTTTTTCTCCAGCATGGCGGTTCGCTGCGCGACGTCCTGAGTTGTGGTCTGCGCTTTTTGTTGAGCGGCCACCAGCTGCTGTGTTTTTTGTTCTGCTACCGTCGCGCGCTTTTCTGCAACCTGGGCTCGCGTTTCAGCATCCTGAAGACGCTGCTCAAGCGCGGCAAGGCGTGTTTCGATGCTTGTCATATCCGTTTGGGCAAAAACAGAGGTACTACCGGCCAGCATGCCAATCATCACGGCAAGTCTGCGTTTTTTATACATTTTGTCGCATCCCTAAAAAGAAGTCATTGATAGTTGCTAAATTGCTAAACCGGTTTAGGTTGATGATACTAAACCCGCGAATTTTAGATGAGCAATGTTTTTTGCTAAACCGATTTAGTAATTGTGACCAGGGCGACAATTCAGGCCGCCAGAGCGCGGCCTGTGAAGGGAAAACTTACAGTTCGTGATGGTAAGGTAAGGCGGTCATCGCACCTTTTGCCGTGGTAGCCAGCGCTCCACAGCGTTGTGCTAAACCGATGAGGGAAGCGAGGTCCTGGGCCGCAGACAATCCGTTGCTGGCGAGTCCGTAGAGCAGTCCGGCAACAAATGCATCCCCCGCACCGGTTGTATCAACGCTCTCTACAGGTGTTGCCGGATAAAGCACGACATTTCCGTCATGCCAGGCAATCACCCCGTCTTTACCCTGTGTGACCAGGACCAGTCTGGCGGGACAATGCCGCATCAGCTCCACCAGCCCTTCTTCTACGGCCTGATAACCGCTGACAAAGTGAAGTTCCTCGACGGAAAGTTTCACCACGTCCGCTTTGCTCATCGCCTGTTCCAGGCACTGGCGCAGCGTATCGTTATCATTCCAGAGGTCGGGGCGAATGTTGGGGTCAAAACTGACATAGCCGCCCGCGCGTTTTACCGCATCCATCGCCTGAAACGTCGCGCTACGGCTGGGTTCTGCACTTAGGGCGATGGAGCAGACATGAAGCCATTCTCCCGCGTGAAACGCGGGAATATCGGCAGACGCCAGGAACAAATCGGCACTCGGGCGCACCATGAAGGTAAACGAACGCTCGCCCTGCTCGTCGAGGTCGACCACTACCGTTGACGTGCGATGAAGAGGATCGGGCCGCATCCACTTCACATCTACCTTTTCAGCCGCTAATGTCTTTTGCATAAATCGGCCAAAGGGATCGTCGCCAACCCTGCCGATGAACGCACTCTCCCCGCCAAGCCTTGCGATACCTACCGCGACATTTGCCGGTGCCCCTCCTGGGCATTGCAGTAATTTACCCTCTCCATCCGGTAACAAATCCACGACGGCATCGCCAAGTACCCAGACCTTTTTCATGTACACCTCTTAGCTAAACTATAATTAAACCGTTTTAGCTATTTAAGCACAGGCCAGACGAACGGGAAATATACGGGGTATAAATAGCGCGTTGAAACGAAGGGTGTCCCTGTTAACGCGTTACCTGTGGCCAGTGAATATCGCCAACGCCATTAAGCTGAGGACGGGAAAACAAAAAACCCTGAAAACGTCTAATACCGGCAGATTCCAGCCAGCACCACTCCTCTATCTTCTCAATACCTTCCGCCACCAGCGAGATTTCCATATCGGTACAACAACTCACGATAGATCGCACAATGGCCTGTTTGGGGCCACTCAAATGAATGTTACTGACGATCTCGCGGTCGATCTTGATCTTATCCGGCTGGAATTTGGTCAGGAGGGAAAGCCCGGCATAACCCGAACCAAAATCATCAATCGCAAGGCCTATTCCCTCTGCCCGCAGGTGTTTGATCGCACTGTTAAACTGATTAAACCCGGAAATCATCTCGTTTTCCGTCACCTCAATCACCACCTGCTCTGGCTGAAGACCGTGAAGCTTAATTTGATCAACCAGAAACTCCACCGCCCCCGGTACGTTAACCAAAGACATCGGCAGAAGATTCACCGCGATTTTGTGACCCCCAATACCGATTTTTTCGGCCAGCGCAAACGCATAGGCTTTGGTTTGCAAATCTATTTCGTACACTTTGTCCTGATCGATCGCCTGGAAAAATCGTTCCGGGCTACCGCCATCGTTGCCACGGATGAGTGCCTCAAGCGAGGTGATCTTCCCCTCTCCGGGTTCAACAATCGGTTGCAGCGCAAACTGGCAAGACTGATGCGCAATCACACCGTTAATGCACTCACCAAAGGGGGCGTTTTCCCGCGAGAGCGTCCATTTATCCGCATTGTACGTCGTGTCTGGTGGCGACGGATTTTTTTGGGTAATAAACGTCTGGATGAATTTAAACACCCGGTCATCAGAAGCCAGGTAACTTTCGAGTTTGCTGTAGCGCAAAACAGATTCAAGCACCGATTTCGGTGACTTAACCTGGAGATCAAACAGCAGCATACCGACGTTTTCAAAACGTCTGCGCGGGCCGTAGTCGCGCATCAGTTCAACCACGTCGCTGTGCCGTTTATCCTCACGGATTTTATGGAAAAGCTGAATGACGCTTTCTTCCGAGCCTTCCAGCACTTGCAAAATGTCATAGCCGTTAAAAAGCAAAATCCCGGTAATGTTCAGTTTTGCGTTCCGATGCCGGGCTTTCTCAACCAGAGAAGCCAGGTGGATAGATTTACAGGATGAATTCAACTGGCTTCGATAAATGAGTGTAGTCAGCACAAGAACTGTTCCTGAATTGGAGGGTGCACCTATAACGTATTGTTTAGCATAATTTACCATTGTCGACTAATGATATTATCGCTATAGAATATTTAAAGATTTTCCTCATTAAACATAAGTCAAATGAATGCGTTACGGTGCTTTTCTGTTCAGGGATATCGTCCCATTATGCTGATGGATCATCGAAAGCATATCGTCATAAAACGGATTTGATGTCACTCGCATCAGCGCATCTTTGCTAACAATTAATACTGAGGTTTCACCCCTGAGCGAAACCGTTCCAAGACTAACCCCGTAGCGGTTTTTCACCGCAGGGTGACTGCCGTACAAATCATCCTCAGGGGGGAATGGAACGGCGACATGCGAAAGCGAGTAGATCTCCTGTGGATACCGCGTGTCCAGAGAAGAAACCGTCTCCTGTTTGCTACCAGCCAGCGTGGTTTTCGCCACGGTGTTAAAGGTATTCGCTGAGGCATTGGTGATTATAGTGACAGTGTAACGACGCACTGCCGTTGGCAGCAATTCGGACACCGCAGTCCATGATGAGGGTTTGAACAGTGGACGAAAGCTGGCGGCCTGGTTGATATCAAACATTACCAGCTCACTGCCATTTTCAGGCAACTGATTAAAAAGTGACTCCACCACTGCGCGAGTACTTACCGTTGAATCCATCACCGATTGAAAAGCCAACACCGGAGGCAATCCTGTCAGCGTGTTATTACGTGCATCACGACTGAGCTGTTGCTGCAAAACTTGTGTCAGTAGCCAGGACTGCCGCGCGGCGTTAACCGGGAAGGAGTTGTATTTGTAAGGGTTATATTCAGGCGTGATGTTCAGCCAGGCTGCTTTGGCAAAGGCCGGTAACATGGCAGGTAAACCTGCCAGGCCAGCAAAACGGGCAAACGTCGTCACGCCGATCATCGGGGACAACAGCACCAGTTGCTGAGGCTTACGCAGCGCAGGGGTTTCCAGTGTATCGAGCGTATATTTCATTGCCAGCGCGCCGCCATTGGAATAACCCACCAGATGCAGTGGCACATCATTCCCGGCGAGTCGCGTCGCTTCCCGCACCGCAAGACGGGTCACCGCCAGCCACATTTCCCAGTCCACACGCGTCAGCGCGCCGGGCGCAGTCCCGTGACCCGGCAGGCGTGGCACGACGGTCACAAACCCACGGCGCTGATAATCAACGGCCAGATGTTTCATGCTGTAGGGGGAGTCCGTCAGGCCATGAAGCAGTACCACAGCCCCACGCGGTGTCCCTTCTGGCATCAGCACAAACGAACGATTGGTATCAGGCGTAAACCGCCCAGGCCAGACCAGGCTACCCCGGTAATAGCGGTTCAGAGGGGTACGATCATCTCCCGCTGTTTTGTTCGTTACCCTGGTCTGCAAATCGGCAAAAATTTTGCTTTCACGGGCGAGGTACTGCGCAAAGCTGGCTTTATCGATCTCCCGAACGGACATTTCATCCGCCGTCCAGGTGTGCCATAGATGCAGTTCAGGTCCCTGCTGCGAAAGATAAATTCGGACTGCGAGCAACACAACCAGCACAATACCCAGCACCAGCACGATTTTTTTTGTGAGGAGCACCAGCCGCACACTGACACGCCAGGGCAAGTTCGCCATGCCGATTTCCCTTCCTTTTCCATCATGTCTTTATCTTAACAAAAATGTGAAGGCACTGACGTATTCACCAAATACATCGTTACAGAGACCAACGTTGCACCAAAAGTGAACTACGCTGCACAAATGTTGATCATTGGTTAAGTAAATATTGCATTAACTTTGCAGCACAGGCGATTTACAGGCCCATGTGGACATGGCATGCGTCGTGCATTGTTAATCAGATAACAAATATCGGGCATTTGACAGACTGTTAACAGCGAGGCGGTATGACGACAAAACCAGAACTGCTGACCCGGATCGAGGCCACCTTTAGCCAGCTCACGCCCAGTGAAAAACGGGTTGCAAGCTGGATGCTGGCGCATGCTGCGCAAATTCCGTTTGAAACGGCGGAAAGCGTTGCTCTGGCCACAGGAACCAGCGGGATCACCGTAGGCCGATTCCTGCGTAAGCTCGGGTTTCGCAATCTGGACGATGCCAAAAACAGTCTGCGCGATCCTTATCAGCCCTGGGGAATGAACGAGCGCCTCGACTCCTGGCAGCAGCAACGCCCGCTGTCAGACAGGGTTCAGCACTCCCTCTCGCTGGAAGTCGATGCCATATCGCATGTGTACCAGTTGGCGCAAAGCGACGCGTTTAAGCTCGTGGTGCACCAGCTCACGCATGCTGACGCCGTGTTTGTGCTGGGCATTCAGTCCACGCGCGGGATCGCCAACGCCTTCTTCAGCCATCTGGAATATCTGCGTCCACGCGTCAGCTATTCCGAAGGGTTATCCGGGAGCTGGGTCGAGTCGCTGAACTCTGGTTTTTCACATCCCTATGTTGTGCTGACGGATACGCGTGCTTACTCCGCTATCGCGCGTCAGTACTGTCGGGTTGCCACCGACAAAGGGATCGCAATGGCGCTCATCACCGATATCTGGTGTCCGTGGGCGCGGGACTACCCCATTGATTTATTGCAGGTGAAAACGGATACCGGACATTTCTGGGATTCATTAGCCCCTGTGAGTTGTCTGTTTAACCTGCTGTTGTCGGGCGTGGTGGAGGCGCTGGGTAATGCACTTCCTGACCGCCTGGCGGCAAACCGGCAATTACAACAAGAGTTTGGTCAATTCGAACGCTAAGGAGCGGAGCTATGCCCGAAGAGTGTCAACTGGTTGATGTCGCGAAGACTTTTCCTGCGCTGCATATCGATCTGAAATACGCCACCGCCGACAACATTACCGGTCGGCCGATTTACCAGGAACACCTGTGTCTGCTTCACCCTGATGCCATCACTGCACTGACCAAAGCGATCGGCATCGCCACTTTGGCCGGACTCAAACTGGTGGTCTACGACGCCTATCGTCCGCAGCAGGCCCAGGCGCAATTGTGGCAGGCTTGTCCTGATCCGGAATATGTGGTGGATGTGGCGATTGGCTCCAACCACAGTCGGGGAACCGCCATCGATGTGACGCTGATGGATGAACACAACACCGTGCTGGATATGGGCGCGGGGTTTGACGAAATGCACGACCGTTCGCATCCGTATCACCCTTCTGTCCCCCCGCAGGCGCAGCGTCATCGCCTGTTGCTCAACGCCATTATGTTTGGCGGCGGCTTTGTCGGGATCAGCAGTGAATGGTGGCATTTTGAACTGCCTCAGGCGGCCAGTTATCCCCTGTTGGACGACCAATTTGCCTGTTTTTCGACAACACACACCGCCCTTTAATCCCGGAGCTCTGCCATGAAAACATCAAACGCATTTATGTCTCTGTTTCGTCCAGCCCTGATTGCCGCAGCGATGGGCCTGAGCCTTTCTGCTGCCCAGGCGGCAGTGCCAAAAGATATGCTGGTTATCGGGAAAGCGGCCGATCCGCAAACCCTCGATCCCGCCGTCACCATTGATAACAATGACTGGACCGTGACCTATCCGGCTTATCAGCGTCTGGTGCAGTACAAACCAGGAACCACTGAAGTGGAAGGTGATTTATCCACGGGCTGGAAAGCGTCAGACGATCAAAAAGAGTGGACCTTCACACTGAAGGATAACGCGATGTTTGCCGACGGGACGCCAGTGACCGCCGAAGCGGTAAAACTCTCCTTTGAGCGCTTGTTGAAAATTGCTCAGGGTCCTTCGGAAGCCTTCCCCAAAGATTTAAAAATTGATGCACTTGATGACCACACGGTGAAATTCACCCTGAGCCAGCCGTTTGCCCCGTTCCTCTATACGCTGGCTAACGACGGCGCCTCTATCATTAACCCGGCCGTACTGAAAGCGAATGCTGCGGATGATGCGCGCGGGTTCCTGGCACAAAACACGGCAGGTTCTGGGCCGTTCATGCTGAAAAGCTGGCAGAAAGGCCAGCAACTGGTCCTGGTGCCCAACCCACACTGGACAGGAGAAAAGCCACATTTCAAACGCGTCTCGGTGAAAATCATCGGCGAGAGCGCTTCACGTCGCCTGCAACTCTCCCGTGGCGATCTGGATATCGCGGATTCACTACCGGTGGATCAACTCACCGCACTCAAGCAGGAAGGTAACGTTACCGTTGCAGAATATCCGTCACTGCGCGTCACCTATCTGTATCTCAACAACAGCAAAGCGCCAATGAACCAGGTTGACTTGCGTCGCGCTGTCTCCTGGGCGACGGACTACCAGGGCATGGTGAAAGGGATCCTGAGCGGAAATGGCAAACAGATGCGCGGTCCGATTCCGGACGGCATGTGGGGCTTCGATGCCACGGCGATGCAATACAGCTTTGATGAAGCCAAAGCCAAAGACGCGCTCGCCAACGTGAAAGATAAACCGGCCAGCCTGACGTTCCTCTATTCCGACAACGACCCGAACTGGGAGCCTATCGCCCTTTCCACTCAGGCCAGCCTCGGCAAAATCGGGATCAGCGTCAAGCTGGAGAAGCTGGCTAACGCCACCATGCGCGACCGTGTAGGCAAAGGAGACTATGACATCGCGATTGGTAACTGGAGTCCGGACTTTGCCGACCCGTACATGTTCATGAACTACTGGTTTGAGTCAGACAAAAAAGGGCTGCCAGGCAACCGCTCTTATTATGAAAACAAAGAGGTGGATAGTCTGCTGCAAAGCGCCCTGAAAACCACAGACCAGGCCGAACGCACCAAAGACTACCAACAGGCGCAGAAGATTGTGATCGACGAAGCCGCCTACGTTTATCTGTTCCAGAAAAACTACCAACTGGCGATGAACAAAGAGGTTAAGGGTTTCGTCTTTAATCCGATGCTTGAGCAGGTGTTCAACATCTCGACGATGAGCAAGTAACTGACCGAGCCGGGGAGAAAGTGTATGACGTTCTGGAGCATTCTGCGCCAGCGCTTCTGGGGGTTAATCCTGGTGGTGGCAGGTGTTTGTATCATCACGTTTATTATTTCGCACATGATCCCCGGCGATCCGGCCCGTCTGCTGGCCGGTGACCGCGCCAGCGATGACATCGTGCAGAACATTCGCCAGCAGCTTGGGCTGGATCAGCCGCTCTATATCCAGTTTGGGCGCTATGTGGATGCCCTGGCACACGGCGATCTGGGGACATCTATCCGCACCGGTCGCCCGGTGGCGGAAGATTTGAAAGCGTTCTTTCCCGCAACCCTGGAACTGGCGTTTTGTTCTCTGCTCCTGGCGTTAGTGATCGGTGTACCGTTGGGGATTTTGTCTGCGGTTTATCGCAACCGCTGGCTGGATCACCTGGTGCGACTGATGGCGATGACTGGGATCTCGACACCAGCATTCTGGCTCGGGCTGGGGGTGATTGTGCTGTTTTACGGGCATCTGCAAATTCTGCCCGGTGGTGGCCGACTGGATGACTGGCTCGATCCGCCCGCACACGTCACCGGATTCTATCTGGTGGATGCGTTACTGGAAGGAAACGGTGAGGTCTTCTTTAATGCCCTGCAACACCTGATTTTGCCTGCCCTGACTCTGGCGTTTGTCCATTTAGGCATCGTGGCGCGTCAGGTCCGCTCTGCCATGCTGGAGCAGCTTAGCGAAGATTACATTCGTACCGCGCGGGCCAGTGGCTTGCCAGGTTGGTACATCATCCTGCGCTACGCCTTGCCCAACGCGATGATCCCGTCGATTACTGTGCTGGGTCTGGCGCTGGGGGATCTGCTTTATGGCGCAGTCCTGACCGAAACGGTTTTTGCCTGGCCGGGCATGGGTGCCTGGGTAGTGACCTCTATTCAGGCGCTCGATTTCCCTGCCGTGATGGGCTTCGCTGTTGTGGTGTCACTGGCCTATGTGCTGGTTAATCTGGTGGTTGATCTGCTCTATCTGTGGATTGACCCCCGTATCGGGCGCGGAGGTGCCGAATGATGTTAACGCAAGAAACGCCCGTCCCCGTGAAAACCAACAGGCCGCGCATCGACTGGGCAAAACTGTTCTGGCTACTGCGCAAAAGCCCGCTGACACTGGTGGGTGGAGTGATTATGTTCCTGATGCTGGCGCTGATGATCGCCTCGCCGTGGATTGTGCCACACGACCCAAACGCGCTGGATTTAACCGCCCGTTTGCAAGCACCGTCGGCTCAGCACTGGTTTGGCACGGATGAAGTGGGTCGCGATCTGTTCAGCCGTGTGCTGGTGGGGAGCCAGCAATCCATCGCCGCAGGCCTGGCGGTGGTGCTCATTGCCGGAGGCATCGGCTCGCTACTGGGCTGTTTGTCCGGCATCCTGGGTGGGCGCGGCGACGCCATCATTATGCGGATAATGGACATCATGCTCTCCATTCCGTCGCTGGTACTGACGATGGCACTGGCAGCCGCACTGGGCCCCAGTCTGTTTAACGCCATGCTCGCGATTGCCATTGTGCGCATTCCCTTTTACGTCCGTCTGGCTCGCGGGCAAACGCTGGTCGTGCGCCAGTTTACCTATGTACAGGCGGCCCGCACCTTTGGCGCATCACGCTGGCATTTGATCAGCTGGCATATTCTGCGCAATGCCCTGCCGCCGCTGATCGTTCAGGCATCACTGGATATTGGCAGCGCCATTCTGATGGCCGCCACACTCGGTTTTATCGGTTTAGGTGCACAGCAACCGACTGCTGAATGGGGCGCGATGGTCGCCGTCGGTCGTAACTATGTCCTTGACCAGTGGTGGTACTGCGCATTTCCAGGGGCGGCTATCCTGATTACCGCCGTCGGGTTCAATCTGTTTGGTGATGGCATCCGCGACCTGCTTGACCCGAAAGCAGGAGGAAAACAGTCATGAGCGATACGGTCTTATCGATTGAAGATTTACACCTGAGCTTCCCCTTCTATCGTGGAGAAGTCCACGCGCTGAATCGTGTGTCTCTGGAGATAAAACGCGGGGAGATTGTCGGCGTGGTTGGCGAGTCTGGCTCAGGAAAATCCGTTACTGCCATGCTGGCTATGCGCTTATTGCCTGAAGGGAGCTACCGTATTCATCGCGGCCGCGTGACGCTATTGGGCGATGACGTTCTGAACGCCACGGAGAAACAGCTCCGCCAGTGGCGAGGGGCGAAAGTCTCCATGATTTTCCAGGAACCCATGACGGCGCTAAACCCCACACGCCGGATCGGTAAACAGATGGTGGAGGTAATTCGTCAGCACCAGCCACTGACCCGGCGGGACGCACAGCAAAAAGCCATTTCGTTGTTGGAAGAGATGCAAATTCCGGATGCCCGGGAGGTGATGGAGCGCTACCCCTTCGAGCTTTCGGGGGGAATGCGCCAGCGAGTGATGATCGCCCTGGCGTTCTCCTGCGAGCCGGAGCTGATTATTGCCGATGAACCGACCACCGCACTGGACGTCACCGTCCAGTTGCAGGTTCTGCGTTTGCTTAAACACAAAGCGCGCGCCAGCGGAACCTCCGTGTTGTTTATCAGTCATGATATGGCGGTGGTGTCGCAACTGTGCGACCGCATGTATGTGATGTACGCGGGCAGCGTGATAGAAAGTGGAACAACGCAAACGCTCATCCACCATCCCGTGCATCCCTATTCGATTGGTCTGCTGCAGTGTGCGCCTGAAAACGGTGAACCGCGCGAGATGTTACCGGCTATTCCGGGGACAGTTCCCAATCTCACCCACCTGCCCCGGGGTTGTGCCTTCCGTGAGCGTTGTTTCGCGGCCAGCGCGCAATGTGACGAAACGCCCCGCTTAACAGCCCACGGCGCAGCAGGACAACAGGCCGCGTGCTGGTATCCGCAACTGGAGGATCGTCATGTCTGATATTCTGCTCGAACTGGACAGCGTGCATGTGAACTTTCCTGCCCGCAAAAACTGGTTAGGTCGTGTGACGGAGCAGGTTCACGCCCTTAACGGGATGGATCTGCATATCCACCGGGGTGAGACGCTGGGGATTGTCGGGGAGTCAGGTTGCGGAAAAAGCACTCTGGCACAGCTATTAATGGGGATGCTAAAGCCCAGTACCGGAAGCTGTCATCACGCTCACGGCACAGAGGGCATGCAGATGGTGTTTCAGGACCCGCTTTCATCACTCGATCCCCGCCTCCCGGTCTGGCGCATTATTACGGAACCGGTCTGGATCCAGAAACGCAGCCGGGAACATGAACGTCGCCAACTGGCCGAAACCCTGGCCTTACAGGTTGGGATCCGCCCCGAATACCTTGATCGGCTTCCCCATGCCTTTTCAGGCGGTCAACGTCAGCGTATTGCTATCGCCCGGGCATTATCGTCCAATCCGGATATTATCGTGCTGGATGAGCCCACCAGCGCGCTCGATATCTCAGTACAGGCGCAAATCCTCAATCTGCTGGTGACGCTCCAGCAGCAACGTAATCTCACCTATGTGCTGATTTCCCATAACGTCTCAGTGGTCAGACACATGAGCGACCGCGTGGCGGTGATGTATCTCGGGCAAATCGTTGAACTGGGCCGCGCCCAACAGGTGCTGGGCCAACCCCGGCATCCGTACACGCGCTTGCTTCTCGACTCTGTTCCTAAAACCGGCGAGCCGCTGGACGATGGTCTTGCCCTGCGCAAAACAGAGCTGCCGGGTAATCGCCACCTGCCTGCCGGATGTTACTTTCGCGAGCGTTGCCCGTTAGCCGATTCCGGGTGCGGGAAACCGCAGTCGTTGCAACAAACGGCTGACAACCGGGTGGTGCGTTGCTGGCGGGAGGTGGATTGATGCGTCGGGCGATCTGCCTTCTCCTGTTCCCGATAAGCGGGCTTGCCAGCCCGCTCGTCCCGCCGCCCGGATTTACCCGTGAGCTGCCACAGACGGTCAAAGGCAAATGTGTCACTCTACCCGCTCCTTTTACCGGTACGTTGCAGTTTCGCAGTAAATATGAAGGGTCAGGCCCGGCGCGTGCCACGCTCAATCCGCAGGCAGAAGCGGCATACCAGAGTGCGACGAAACCCATTGCCGATTTTGAACGTGGGATCATGACGATGGTCTGGCGCTATAAACAAAGCGGCGATCCGCGAACGCTGGCGTGTATTCTCGCAGGCTACTCCACCTGGGCCAATGCCGGCGCACTCCAGTCGACAGACACCAACCACACCGGGCGATCCATGCGCAAGTGGGCGCTGGCAACGCTTGCGACGGGCTGGCTTGAACTGAAATTTTTACCCGGACATCCCCTGGCAAACCATCACGCGTCGGCCGAAACAGAGCGCTGGCTCGGCCTGCTGGCTGACCAGGTCGTGACCGACTGGGATGGGCTTCCGCTGTCGAAAACCAATAATCACAGTTACTGGGCCGCATGGTCAGTGATGGCTACAAGTGCGGCGCTCAACCGTCGGGATTTATTCGACTGGTCCCTTAAAGAGTACCGTATTGCCGCCAGCCAGATTGATCCTGATGGATCGTTACCTAACGAGAAAAAACGGGGTTCCAGAGCGCTGGCATACCACCACTATGCGCTCGAGCCGCTGGTGATGATGGCCAGTTTTGCCCACGCGAACCGGGTTGACTTGATGCAAGAAAACGAGGGGGCGCTGGCGCGACTGGCGGGTTATGTCCTGAAACGGGATACGGCGGATGCCGAATGGCTGGAGCCGTATTGTTCGCTGACGCAGTGCGCTCGCCCCACCCTGGCGCGGCGAGATGCGCACCGGCCACTGAAAAATCGCCGTCTCGGCGGCGATTTAACGGTGTTGTATGGGCCTTAAATTTGCGCCATACCGCCATCCACAAACAGCTCGGTGGCATTAATAAAGCTGGCGGCATCAGACGCCAGAAACGCCACTGCTTTACCCACCTCTTCAGGCTTGCCGAGGCGGCCAAGAGGAACCTGCGCAGCAAGCGCATCGAACAATCCCTGACGATCCTCCAGGGCAACCAAATCGCCCAACCCCGGTGTTTTAATCGGCCCAGGGCTGACGACGTTTACCCGAATGCCCCGCCCCTGAAGATCCAGTGCCCACGAACGCGCAAAGTTCCTGACGGCAGCCTTACTCGCGCTGTAAACGCTAAAGCTTGCTGTTCCCTTAATCGAAACGGTGGAACCCGTAAGGATAATGGACGCCCCGGCCGCCAGAAGCGGCAGTGCTTTTTGCACAGTAAACAGCACACCGCGAACGTTAGTACCAAAAATCCGGTCAAACTGTTCTTCCGTGATCGCGCCGAGTGGCAGCATATCGCCCCCGCCAGCATTAGCGAACAGAATATCCAGCCGTCCTGTCTCTTTTGCGATCTGCGCGTATACCTGATCAAGATCTGACAGTTTTGAAGCATCCGCACGAATACCGGTCGCGGCAGACCCGATAGATTTGACGGCCGCATCCAGTTCCTCCTGACGACGCCCTGTGATGTAAACCTGTGCGCCCTGAGCCGCCAGCTCCTGAGCCGTCGCCAGACCAATGCCCGTACTGCCACCTGTAACCAGTGCGATTTTTCCTGAGAGAGATGCGTTCATGTTGTTCACCTTCTGTTAGGTAGATTGTGATGCCAGCAAAAGCATTTGAAGGGGCTTTCGCTTGCGTTGAACTTACTGTAGCGTTGGTCTGATTAATGAAAAATAGGCAAAAATGAAAATGACTATTCACACAGGGGAATAATCATTTCACTGAATCAGGAGCACAAGGTGGATCAGTTAATGGCAATGCGCGCGTTTGCCCGCGTCGTTGAAAGTGGCAGTTTTACCCGCGCGGCAGATTCGCTGAATATGCCGAATGCGACGCTCAGCAAGCTGGTTAAATCCCTCGAACAGCATCTCGGTGTTCGCCTCCTGCAGCGCACGACGCGGCGCGTGATGCCAACGCCTGAAGGACTGGAGTATTACGAGAAAGCCTCACGCGTGCTCATTGATATTGAAGACATTGATACCTCTTTTTCTGTCTCACAAACCACGCCCGGAGGGCGTTTGCGCATTGACGTTGGTGGCTCAACGGCGCGGGATGTGCTGATCCCTGCGCTGCCAGATTTCATTCGCCGTTATCCCGATATCAGGATTGATTTAGGCGTCGCTGACCGTCCGGTTGACTTGATCAGCGGCAATGTGGATTGCGTGATCCGTGGCGGCCCGATGGATGATTCATCTCTTATCGCCCGCCATATCGGGAATGCGGTGCTTATCACCTGCGCAACCCCGACATACCTGAAAACCTACGGCATACCTGCTTATCCTGAAGAACTGAAGAACGGGCACAAACTCATCAGTTATCTCTCACCGGTGACGGGCCGGGCCTTTCCGTTTCGTTTTACGCGCAACGGCGAAGTGCAAGAGATCAAGGCTGAGCACCATTTCGGGGTAAATGAGAGTAATGCCCACCTCGCGGCCGCCGTTGCGGGGCTGGGTATCGTGCAGACGTTTAGCTACTCGACGGGGGCATTACTGAAAGAGGGAGCCCTGGTGGAGATTTTGCAGAAATGGCGTCCCGCCGTTTACCCTTTTCATGTTGTTTACCCGCAAAACCGGCATGTCACGCACCGTCTGAGAGTATTCATTGACTGGCTTTCAGAGGTATTTCCTGAGGCCATTAAGGGGAATGCGCCTTAAACAGGCCCGGTCAGCACCACATCCTTAATGTGTTGTGCCGCTGGGGTTAACGTCCTGCGTTTTCCCCAGACCAGATACAGCTCGTTTACCGGAGGGTGCGCCTGAGGGGCAATCAAGTGCCCTTCCGCCAGCTCAGTATGACAATGATAATCTGGTAGCACCGTCCAGCCGTGGGCATTAAGCGCAAGCGTTTTAAGAATTCGCATATCAGGTACAGTGAGCGCCGCTTTTAAATCCGGTGCGGTGTTGAAAAGTGATAGCCAGAGCGCGCGCACCAGGGGTAAATCTTCATCGAAAGCCAGCAGCGGTGTGCGGCTTAATGTCTCCTGGGTGAGCGTCTCCAGATGCCTCATCAATGAAGGGGCATAGACCAGCAGCAATTTTTCGCTCAGTAAACGGGCATAGTGATAGCGGTGGGGGTCGGGAACGGAAGCCGTCACCGCAAGATCAACGGCTTCGTTATCCAGCAGGTCATAAATTCGGCGTTTCTCCCCTGTATGGAATCGCAGGCTGAAGCCATCCTGAATGAGCGGAGCAAGCCGTGGCGCCAGGCAGTAGTGAATAAAATCCGAAGGACCGACAATATGTACCGTTCCACCATTGACACCTCCCGGACGCAGCGTTGCCAGCTTCATTTCCAGACCATCGATATGCGGGGCAATCGAACGGGCAAGCTCATCTGCCGCTTCCGTCGCTGCAACCCCCCGCGCCTGCCGAACAAACAGAGGCTTGCCGGTCAGTGCTTCCAGTGACTGAATGTGCTGGGACGCCGCAGGCTGAGTCATGCCCAGACGTACCGCTGCCTTAGACATTGAACGCAGGCGGTACACTTCAAGAAACGTTCTTAAATGGGTCAGATGGCTCATCCCTTACTCCCGATGCTCTGTTCAGTTTGTCTGTACCGTGGTCTGGCGTTTTGTGCGGGTCTGCACGAACAGCAGTATAAGCCCCAGAATCGACAGTACAGCCCCCGCCAGCCCCGTATAGATTAAGCCTGCGTGGACGATAGTCAGGCTGCCGCTCACCGATCCTAATGCGATCCCGGAGTTGAACCCGGCAATATTCAGCCCCGCAGCGATACCCTGTGCATGGGGCGCTTTATCATGCGCCACATGAATTAATCGTGCCTGCAACGCAGGAACGGCGGCAAAGGTGAACATTCCCAGTAACGCGACCAATACGCCCATCATCAGCGGGTGACGGACAAAGATCCACATACCCAGGGTGACAACAATAATTCCGCCGATAAGCAGCACGCTGGCACGGTTTACCCCGAGTACGTCCGTCAGTTTTCCGCCCAGAACATTACCCACTGCCGCCGCAATCCCGTAGATAAACATGAAGATACCCACGCTTGCAACACTCAGGCCGGTGAGGGACGTGAGCAGAGGTGCAATGTACGTGTACGCGGTAAACGAACCGGCATAGGAGAGTACTGTCACCAGTGCAGCCCCCAGCAAAACAGGATTAAGCAAAGCCGACAGACTGCCTTTAACCGTCACGCTGGTGTTACCAGGAAGCGGATCTTTCATTCCTGGGATCAGCCCGATTACGCCCAACAGACCAAACACACCAAACACACCAATCAATGCCATCATTGGTCGCCAGTTCATCAGCCCGCCAAGCCAGGTTCCCGCCGGGACACCAAACGCCATCGCCAGGGTGAATCCACCGAAAACCACCGCCACCGCTCGCCCTGCTTTACCGGGACCGGCAAGGGCTGCGGCTGTACTGGAGGCAACCGCCAGGAATAAACCGTGCCCCAGACCGGCGACGAAACGGGCAACGATCATCAACTCAAGAGACGGTGCTAGTGCGGCCAGCACGCTACCGACGCTAAAGATAATCATGGTCAGGATCATAACCCGCTTGCGGGCCCATCCCGCGGTCAGTGCGGTAAGGACCGGAGCTGAAAATGTCGCCCCGAGCGCATACGCCGTGACGGTAGCCCCGACATGCTCCACGCTAAGGTGCAGATCGCGAGCAATCACATCGGTCAGTCCAATAGGAATAAATTCAGCCAGGCCTAACGCAAAGGCGCTGATGGTAAAGATATAGATAACAAAAGGCATCTCACGCTACTCAATAAGAATAAAAAGTAGCGCGAGTGTAGGAAGGTGAAGCCCAAAGGAAAAATGATGAAATCTTGGGCTGTCATAAATAATGTTATATCAGGCGTTCAACGTGCTCATGTCGATCACAAAGCGGTATTTCACGTCACTTTTAAGCATGCGCTCAAAGGCCGCGTTGATCTCATCCATCCGGATCACCTCGACATCTGCAGTAATGCCTTTTTCACCGCAGAAATCGAGCATCTCCTGGGTTTCGGCGATGCCGCCAATGCAGGAGCCCGCAACCGATTTACGGCCAAGGATCAGCGGCAATGTGCTCACTGGCGGGTTGTCCCCCAGATAGCCAACAAAGACCAGCGTACCGTCCAGCGTCAGTGTCGACATATACGGATTAATATCGTGAACATACGGTACGGTATCGATAATCAGGTTGAACTGATTAGCCACCGACTGCATCTGTTCGTCATCGGTGGAATAGACAATATGATCGGCCCCCAGACGGCGAGCATCCGCCTCTTTGCCTGGCGAGCGGGTAAAGAGCGTCACCTCCGCGCCCAGTCCGTGAGCCAGCTTAATGGCCATATGACCAAGTCCGCCCAGACCAATCACAGCCACTTTGCTGCCTTTGCCAATATTCCAGTGACGCAATGGCGACCAGGTGGTGATCCCGGCGCAGAGCAAAGGGGCGACACCTTTCAGATCGAGGGTTTGCGGAATATGCAGGACGAAGTCTTCACTGGCGACAATTGTCCGGGAATAACCGCCGTAAGTCCGCTGATGGTCAAAGCGATCATGGCCGTTATAGGTCTGGACATTGCCCTCTTCACAATACTGCTCCAGCCCCTGTTTGCAGGGCTCACATTCGCGGCACGAATCGACCATACAACCAATACCGGCCAGATCGCCGACGCTCAGTTTTGTGACACTGTCACCAACGGATTTCACGCGACCAATAATTTCATGACCCGGAACAACAGGATATTCACTGAATCCCCAGTCATTACGCGCCTGATGCAAATCGGAATGGCAGACGCCGCAATACAGGATTTCGATCACCACATCGTCGGGGCGGGGTTCGCGACGTTCAAAGGTGAACGGTGCGAGCGGCGCGGTGGGAGTTTTTGCTGCATAGCCCAGAACTTTCATCTCTTTACCTCACTAGTGGTCTCGCGCAAAAGGAACCGTCCAAAGCTACTGTACCCCTGGCGCGCTGACTATGGATAAAAGTGGAATAGCGTAATGAGCGTAGCTCATGAATTACCCCAGGCTACCGGCAATTTCATCAAGGAACAGGCGCAAGGCCGCGGGTTGATACTCTCTCGACTGATAAATGCCATAGATAGCAAGCGGTTTGGGTGTGAGCGATGACAACACGGGCACTAATGTCCCTTGTTCAAGTGCCGTTTGCGCCTCGCGTTCTGGCAGCATCGCAATACCGCAATGGCGAATAGCGGCCTCCATCAGCAGCGCGGAGATACTGGCGCTCAGGTTACCGCTAACGGCCACACTGACACCCTCGCCCTCCGGAGAGAGGAAATGCCACGACTGCCCGGCGAAAAAGCTGTAATGCAAACAGTTGTGCAGGGCTAAATCCTCAGGATGTTGAGGAACCCCCTTCTGCGCGAGATACTCTGGCGACGCGCACAACACCGAGCGACACTCCCCCAGACGGCGTGCAATCATACCGGGTTCCGGGTTATCAGTGATGCGGATCGCCACATCAATGCGTTCCCCCACCAGGCTCACAGGATGGTTGTTCACATCCAGTTCTACCCGCAGTTGCGGATAGCGTAAGAGAATATCGGGAAGCACAGGAGCCACCATGTGCATCGCCGTGAAATGCGCGCAGGCCACACGCAATGTGCCGGATGGCCTGTCTTTCGCCGACTGATCTTCAATTTCCTGAGATAACTGCGTCAGCGTGCGCGTTTTCTGTAGCACCTTTTCGCCTGCCGTTGTCAGCGTCAGCTTCCGCGTCGAGCGGTGTACCAGCCGTGTCCCGGCCCACTTTTCCATCTGCTCAAGATAACGGCTCACCATTGGCCGGGAAATCCCCAGCGCACGAGCCGCCGCACTCAAACTGCCCAGCTCACATATCCGGTTATAGACCTGAGCGGCAATAACGCGATCCATTCCAGCACTCCATCTGATCGATTTATGAAACAAAGCATGTCTTGTTTCAGGAATTCTGGCAAATGCAGAAATCCTTACAATGGATGCTTTCCACCTGATAAGAGAAATGATGATGACGCTTAACCGCCTTGCACTGCTGTGCGCCCTGTTCACGCCAGCGGTATTTGCCGCACCGCTCACGCTGGACACCTATAACCCACAAGAGAACGCTATTTTTGCGGTCTCCTCCACGCTGGTTTCCGGGCCGAAAGAGGCTGTTCTGTTTGACGCACAATTCAGCGTAAAAGATGGCGAAGCTCTGGTTGAGAAAATTCGTCGCAGCGGAAAGACTCTGAATAAGATCGTGATTACCTCCGGCGACCCGGATTTCTACTTTGGTCTGCAACCACTGGTGAAAGCGTTCCCGAACGCCAAAGTCGTGGCAACCCAAAATGTGGTGGATCACATTAAAGCGACCAAAGATGCCAAACTGGCATTCTGGGGTCCGCAGATGAAAGATGGCGCGCCGACAACACTTGTCGTTCCACAGGTTATCGCTTCCACCACCTTTATGATCGATGGTGAAACCGTCAGCATTGAACAGCCGGATAGCTATGCGGCCTATGTCTGGATCCCTTCGGCAAAAGCCATTTTAGGCGGGACGGGCGTTTCATGGGGGATTCACGTCTGGACAGCCGATACCCAAACCAAAGAGAGCCGCCAACAGTGGTTGCACACACTGGAGGCGATGGCGGCACATAAGCCTGAGCGCGTGATCCCAGGGCACTATCTTGGTACACCTCCGACAGGCACTGGCGCTATCACCTTCACCAGCAACTATCTCCAGCAGTTCGAAAAGGCTCTGGCAGACCAGAAAGGCTCGGCAGCCGTGATTAGCACGATGAAAAAACAGTATCCCGATCTCGCAGAAGCGAGTTCGCTGGAGCTGAGTGCCAAAGTGAATACCGGCGAAATGAAGTGGTAAGCTGAAAACCTGCTAAGCTGGATGGGCAACCTAAGGGGTTACATTTCGTCCGCACATGCGGAGTGGTCCTTAAAACTATCAACAGGATTGAGGAGTAAGCATGAAATCGAACCGTAAGGCACGTCATATTCTGGGACTTAACTATAAGATTTCTAACCACAAAAAAGTGGTTATTGAAGACAACCACGAAACGGTTGTCCACCAGGCTTCAGGCAGAAGACGCCACGTAGAGAAGTAAGTTTCGCGTTATGACGCACAACACCATCGGCAAAACCGATGGTGTTTTTGCTTATGTGTTGCGGTAATTAACATTCAGCTCCTTTATAATACCAGCCGACCGAAACCCGTAGCACCGGCCAGAAAGATGACAAACGACAGTGCCAGGGACGGATCTTCAAAAAAAGAGTGAGTGACATGGACAACAAACCGAAACAACATCGTTCCTTATATATTCCTTATGCAGGCCCGGTTCTGCTTGAGTTTCCCCTGCTCAATAAAGGCAGCGCCTTTAGCGCCGAAGAGCGCAGCAGCTTCAACCTGCTCGGCCTGCTGCCTGAAGTGGTCGAAACCATCGAAGAACAGGCAGAACGCGCCTGGATCCAGTACCAGGGATTCAAGACGGAGATCGATAAACACATCTATCTGCGTAACATCCAGGATACCAACGAAACCTTGTTCTATCGCCTGGTACAAAATCATCTCGAAGAGATGATGCCGGTGATTTATACCCCGACTGTGGGCGCCGCCTGCGAACGCTTCTCCGAGATTTACCGCCGTTCCCGCGGGGTGTTTATCTCATACCAGAACCGTCACAACATGGACGACATTCTGCAAAACGTGCCCAACCACAATATCAAAGTGATTGTGGTCACCGACGGCGAACGTATTCTGGGCCTGGGCGACCAGGGGATCGGCGGGATGGGTATCCCTATCGGTAAATTATCCCTCTATACCGCCTGTGGTGGGATCAGCCCGGCGTACACCTTGCCGGTTGTGCTGGATGTCGGCACAAATAATCAGCAACTGCTCAATGACCCGCTTTATATGGGCTGGCGTCACCCGCGTATCACTGATGATGAGTACTACCAGTTCGTGGATGATTTTATCCAGGCGGTTAAACACCGCTGGCCGGATGTTCTGTTGCAGTTTGAAGATTTTGCGCAGAAGAACGCCATGCCATTACTGAACCGTTATCGCGATGAAATTTGTTCGTTCAACGATGATATTCAGGGCACAGCAGCCGTCACCGTCGGTACGCTGATTGCCGCCAGCCGTGCGGCTGGCAGCCAGTTGAGCTACCAGAAAATCGTCTTCCTCGGCGCAGGGTCTGCTGGTTGCGGGATCGCCGAACAAATTATTGCCCAGACCCAGCGTGAAGGGTTAAGCGAAGAGCTCGCTCGCTCGCGCGTCTTTATGGTCGATCGCTTCGGCCTGCTGACCGATGCGATGCCAAACCTGCTGCCGTTCCAGACGAAGCTGGTGCAGAAGCGCGACAACCTGAAAAACTGGGACACCGACAACGAAGTGCTCTCTCTGCTGGACGTGGTACGCAACGTGAAACCGGACATCCTGATCGGTGTTTCCGGGCAGACCGGGTTGTTCACTGAAGAGATCATCCGCGAGATGCACAAACATTGCGAACGCCCTATCGTGATGCCGCTCTCCAACCCAACGTCGCGCGTGGAAGCAACGCCGCAGGACATCATTGCCTGGACTGAAGGTAACGCACTTGTCGCCACCGGTAGCCCGTTTGATCCTGTCGTCTGGAAGGAGAAAACCTACCCGATCGCCCAATGTAACAACTCCTATATCTTCCCTGGAATTGGCCTGGGTGTGATTGCCTCCGGCGCGTCACGCATTACCGATGAAATGCTGATGTCGGCAAGCGAAACGCTGGCGAAATACTCGCCTCTGGTGAATAACGGCGAAGGACTGGTACTACCGGAGCTGAAAGATATTCACAAAGTTTCGCGTGCTATCGCTTTTGCCGTGGGCAAAATGGCGCAGCAACAGGGCGTGGCGGTGAAAACCTCTGCCGATGCTCTGCAGCAAGCCATTGATGAGAACTTCTGGATGCCGGAATACCGCAGCTACCGTCGAACGTCGATTTAAGCGCGAAAAAGGCAACGTAAGTTGCCTTTTTTATTGTTTGCACTCTCGCATCCTTCCGCTACACTCCTTTCATTCATTAACCTACTGAATATATAAGGAGGCCAACTATGCTGTATTGTGAAATTTTCCATTTTTCACATACATTTGGTAATCGTACCCGCTCAAGCGTTATCGGTATCGTGCTGCGATAACTTCGGCTTGAGCGAAGACACCAATCCCTGAAATCCCTTCTCTCGGGCTTACTGAGTTATCGTCAGCGATGTTTGACGAGGCATTAACCTGCCTGTAACTCTTGGGTAAGCAACAAATGAGCACTTTACTCACTGCACATTCTTTACGTGTTGATACGGCGTTTGGCACGCTCTTCGACGACCTCTCCTTTACGCTGAAAAAAGGCGACCGCATTGGCCTGCTGGGCGATAACGGCTGCGGAAAAAGTACACTTCTGAAAGTCCTGGACGGCACAGATTCGCCTGCAAGCGGAACGGTGGCGCTGGCCGGACATTGCCTGATGTCCCGCGTTGAACAGCATCTGCCGGAGGCCATTTACCCGCTGACTATGCTCGATGCTGTACTGGCGCAAGTCCCCCGCACAGAGCATGACAGTTTGCGCTGGAAGGCAGAAGCATTGCTGGCGAGCATGGGGTTCACCGCACAGGATATGGCTCTGCAATCGGCAACGCTCAGCGGCGGTCAGCACACCCGTCTGCTGCTGGCGAGGGCGTTAATCAGCGAGCCGGATCTGCTGCTGCTTGATGAACCCAGCAACCACCTTGATCTGCCAACCATGCTCTGGCTGGAACAGTTTTTACAGAACTGGTCCGGCAGCTTTGTGTTGGTTTCGCATGACAGGCAATTGCTGGATGCTGTCACTAACGGAAGCTGGATCTTGCGTGACAAAACGCTGCACTACTTTGCGCTCCCCTGCTCGGCGGCACGCAAGGCACTGGTTGCAAAGGATGAAAGTGATGCACAGCGCCACAAGGCGGAACAAAAGGAGATCGATCGCGTCGCCGCCAGCGCTAAACGGCTGGCCACCTGGGGCAAGGTCTACGATAACGAAGATCTGGCCCGTAAGGCCAAGCAGATGGAAAAACAGGTTGAGCGGCTAAAGGAGAGCCAGACAGAAGTCACTACGGGCAGTCAGTGGACATTAACCCTGCGGGGCGATGCGCTACGAGCCGATCGGCTGCTGGAGATAAGCAATCTCGCTGTACCTCCGGCTCCGGGGCTGCTCCCGCTGTTTGATGTCGATATCGCTCGACTGAAAAGCGGTGATCGGGTGGCGATTGTCGGACGCAACGGATGTGGTAAATCGTCACTGATGAAACTTATCTGGCGACAGTTCGCCCATGGAGGCTGTGCCGAAGGGCTGATCATTCATCCGCGTGTAACCCTGGGTTATTACGACCAGACACTGCACCAGTTACCGGACGACGCTTCGCTGCTGGATGCGCTGGAGCCGTTTGCACCTCATCAACAGGATCGCAAAATGGCGCTTATAAGTTCCGGTTTCCCCTGGGCGCGTCACGGGCAAAAGGTCAGTACGCTCAGTGGCGGCGAGCGCTCTCGCCTGCTGTTTGTCGGTCTTACGCTTGCCCGCTATAGCCTGTTGATGCTGGATGAACCGACCAACCACCTGGACATGGAAGGCAAAGAGGCGCTGGGTGAAACGCTGCAGCAGTTCGAGGGTGGCGTTTTGCTGGTCAGTCACGACCGACAACTGATCCACCATAGCTGCAATCGTTTCTGGCTGATTGAAGACGGGAAGCTGAGCGAATGGCACGATGCCGACGCCGTGTTTGAACGTCTGCGTGAAAGTTCGGGTCTGGCTCAACCGGTAGATGATGCGTTGCCACGGGACGAAATCCCGTCAGCGTATGACGATCTGCTGGAAAGGCTGGTTGCGCTGGAAACACTGTTGGCAGAGGATGTAGCGCGAAAACCTAAGCATCAAAAGCCACAACTTCAGGCGCAATGGCGTAAAGAAATTGAGGCACTGGAGGCGCAACTGTAAGTCTGTGCCCGGCGGAAAATCCGCCGGGCCAGTTTGCTACTGAGGGTTTTTCTCTTTCCAGGCATCCCATGCCTGTTTGATCTCCTGCTTCGCCGTCGCGGCATCATTAAAGCCACTCAGCTCCACTTTTTTGCGTCCTTCCGGAAGTTGTTTGTAGACGCGGAAGAACGACTCCAGGCGCTGGACTTCAATCTTCGGCAGGTCTTTCAACTCTTTGATATCGTCGTATGTCGGGTCGATTTTACTCGTCGGAACTGCCACAATTTTGTCGTCTTTCTCACCACCATCCACCATCTTCAGTACACCAATCGCACGCAGTTTAATGAGTGTACCTGGCGCCATTGGCGCACGGGTGTAGAAAATCACGTCCAGTGGGTCGCCATCACCGGCCAGCGACTGGGTCAACGAGCCGTAGTTTGCGGGATAAGCCACCGGCATCGACTGGAAACGGTCAGCAATAATAAAACCGGTTTTCGCGTCGGTCTCATATTTGATAATGCCGCCCGCCGGGATCTCCGTGACGGCGTAGAACTCTTCCGGGTTGTTTTCCGGCTGAGGGAATTCAAGGATGTTTTGCGCCTGAACGGAAGCGGACAGAAGAACGCTGATTGCGATAAGTTTTTTCACCAGATGCATTGTCTTTTAACTCTTCGGTTATTAGGAAGACAACACAGTACGTTTGACAGATGACAGACCCATGACGCTTTTTTGTCAGTTTTTATCACCCCCATTTATTAAGAGTATTAATGATTTTTTGCTGACTTATTAATCAGAAGCTAATGAAATTATTACATTTTGTTGCGCCGCCCTTGCAACACGCCGTCAAAGGATTAATCCTAAAGAAGTAAGACGTATTCTCATCCGTCTTGTTTGCTATGCAGATGCTGACCATGAATAAGGAGAAACATATGAAGGCTGCTGTTGTAACCAAAGATCACCACGTTGATGTTACCGAGAAAACCTTGCGGGCGCTCAAACACGGTGAAGCACTCCTGACGATGGAATGCTGTGGGGTTTGCCATACCGATCTTCACGTTAAAAATGGTGATTTTGGCGATAAGACTGGGGTGATCCTGGGCCACGAAGGGATTGGCATCGTGAAAGAAATTGGGCCGGGTGTGACCTCACTGAAAGTGGGCGATCGTACCAGCGTAGCCTGGTTCTTCGAAGGCTGTGGCCACTGCGAATACTGTAACACCGGAAATGAAACACTCTGCCGCGATGTTAAAAATGCGGGTTATACCGTTGACGGCGGCATGGCGCAAGAGTGCATCGTGACGGCGGATTATGCAGTGAAAGTGCCTGACGGTCTGGATTCCGCCGCCGCCAGTAGCATCACCTGCGCGGGTGTTACCACCTACAAAGCCGTGAAAATTTCCTATATCAAACCCGGACAATGGATTGCCATTTATGGTCTGGGCGGTCTGGGTAACCTGGCGCTGCAGTACGCCAAAAACGTCTTTAACGCGAAAGTGATTGCTGTTGATGTGAATGATGAACAGCTGAAACTGGCCGCCAGCATGGGTGCTGATTTAACCGTAAATTCCCGCAGCGAAGATGCCGCGAAAGTCATTCAGGAGAAAACCGGTGGCGCGCATGCCGCAGTGGTCACTGCGGTGGCAAAAGCGGCGTTTAACTCAGCCGTCGATGCTGTGCGTGCAGGTGGCCGTGTGGTGGCCGTCGGTCTGCCGCCAGAAGCGATGAGCCTGGATATTCCACGTCTGGTTCTGGATGGTATCCAGGTTGTGGGTTCCCTGGTGGGTACGCGTCAGGATCTGCTGGAAGCCTTCCAGTTCGCAGCTGAAGGTAAGGTTGTACCGAAAGTCACGCTGCGACCGCTGGAAGATATCAACGCCATTTTCAAAGAGATGGAACAGGGCCAGATCCGTGGCCGTATGGTGATTGATTTACGCTCGTAAGCCATCGCCACGCCCTCTCCCTGGCTGAGAGGGCGTGAGTTAAAGAATCAGGACGCATTTCGTCGGTCTGAAATCCACTCCTGAACTTCAATCTGAAAGGTATCAGGCGCTTTGCGATACATTTTGCGTGCCAGATCGAGGATCGTGTGTCGGGCCAGCTCCTCTTCCATACGTTGCTGCGCACTATCCATTACGGAGCGAACTCCGCACGGACCGTCGCATACCCAACCCGGAGGGGTTTCATCAAACACCGCCAGACGCTGACGCACTTCTCGGCACTCAAACATATTTTTCTCGCCATCAATCGCGTGCGCTACATCCAGCACGGAGATCAGCTCGGCAGGACGCGCCAGCTTAAATCCCCCCCCCTTGCCTTCCGTACTGGTAACCAGCCCGGCACGTGACAAACGCGTGAAAATTTTCCCCAGGTAGTCATAAGGTACGCCCTGTAAGGCCGCCATCTCCCGGACACTCATCTCACGTTCGTTGCCTTTCGCATCCACCATACACATCAGGCTATGAATGCCATATTCCACGCCGGAACTGTAAAAAGCCATGTTTAACTCCGAGGTTAATAATCCAGGTCATTATAGCCTTGAGGATGAGCATAAAACAGCCCGGAGTTCATGATTCCAGTAACTACCTGCTTTTCGACGCTTTAATTTTTAACTCAGAAAAAAGTTGTCGCAGTTAACTGCGACAAGTATAGTTGCAGTTATGTCAGGCACGCAGTCTGATGACCAAAAGGATCGAAAATGAAGAAGCAGATTTTAATTGTAGGCAGCGGTTTCTCTGGTATGTGGGCAGCCGTCAGCGCTGCGCGTCTGGCCGATCGGGAAAAATGTCATGACCTGGCCATTACGGTTCTGGCTCCCCGGGCTGAGCTGCGCGTCCGTCCGCGTTTTTATGAGGAGCAGGTGTCCGCATTTGTAGCGCCACTGGACGATTTGTTTGCCGAGCTGAATGTAACGCATCTCTCCGGAAGTGCCGAGCGCATTGATACAAAAGGAAAAATGGTGTGGTATCGCGATGCCAATGGCCAGACTGTATCCGCGACCTACGATCGACTGGTGCTGGCAACGGGTAGCCAGACCCGTCGTCCACCGATTGCCGGGCTTGCCGAATATGCTTTTGATATCGACCAGTTAGAATCTGCTCAGGTTTTCGAAAAACACCTCGACTCACTCATCGATCGCCCTTCCACACCCGAGCGCAATACGGTAGTGGTGTGCGGCGGTGGGTTTACTGGCATTGAACTGGCAACCGAATTGCCAGCACGCCTTCGTGCCCGTTTCGGTCCCGAAACAGAGACTAAAGTTATCGTAGTTGAGCGAGGTGCTGTGATTGGCGGTCGTTACAGTGAGGCACTACGTGAGACGATTGAAGCGGCAAGCCTTGAGCTTGGCGTGGAGTGGCGCTTAAACAGTGAAATTGAAGCGATTGATGCCAGCGGCGTCACGCTAAAAAATGGGGAGCGCATTGGCGTCTCAACCGTTGTCTGGACTGCTGGTGTTGAAGCGCATGCGCTCAGCCAGCAGATCGACGGTGAGCGCGACAACCAGGGACGCCTGAAGGTCAACGAAAGCCTGCAACTTCCGGCTCACCCAGATGTTTTCGCCACCGGGGATATGGCGCACGCGAAAACTGATGACCTGGGCAACACCGCGCTGATGACCTGCCAGCACGCGATTCAGTTAGGTAAATTTGCCGGACACAACGCGGCGGCCAGCCTGTTAGGCGTTGCTCCCTGTCCTTATCGTCAGGTGAACTATGTAACCTGCCTCGATTTAGGCGCATGGGGCGCAGTCTATACCGAAGGCTGGGAGCAAACGGTCAAGTCTGTACGCGAGGAGGCGAAGAAGATCAAAATGGCCATTACTCACGAGCTAATCTATCCACCCGCAGCCGACCGCGCAGTTGCTTTTGCGGCAGCCGACCCGCTGGCAAAATTTGTGTAGTCCTGTATTACCGCCCCTTCCCCGGGGCGTTTTTATTTTCACTTTCCGGCAATCCTTATCTTAATTCCTTTGTTCCCTTGTTTTCTGCCGCGCCCGATGATGAATCCGACGCTAACAAGAAGATAACAAAGGAATTCACCATGCAACCCCCCTTTCGCCTGCCGCTGCTAACGGCGCTCATCCTTGTGGCAACGTCAGCATATGCCGCAGATGCCCCTGTTAAAGGTGGCACGCTTGTCTACCTGGAGCAACAGGCCCACACCAACCTCTATCCCCCTGCCGGTGGGTTTTATCCCAACGGCGGTATCCTTAATCAGATCACCGATAAACTGACCTGGCAGAACCCGAAAACACTCCAGGTTGAACCCTGGGTGGCTGAAAGCTGGAGCAGTAACATCGATAAAACGGAATACACCTTTAAAATCCGCCCAGGTATTACCTTCTCCGACGGTACACCACTGGATGCCAGCGCCGTAGCGAAAAACTTCGACACTTACGGATTAGGCAACAAAGCACAACGCCTGCCGGTCTCCGAGGTGATCAATAACTACGATCACAGTGAAGTGGTCGATCCTTTGACTGTGAAGTTCTTCTTTAAAAAACCTTCGCCGGGTTTCTTACAAGGTACAGCGACTATCGGCTCCGGTCTGGTGTCGTTGAGCACGCTGAAACGTAACTTTGAAGAGCTGGGCGATGCCCGCCATATCATTGGATCAGGCCCGTTTGTGGTGAAAGACGAAAAACTGGGTCGGGAAGTAACGCTGGATGCCCGCAAAGACTACCAGTGGGGGCCGAAAAACCTCGCGCAGCAAGGGCCCGCAAATCTGGATGGCATTAAATTTATTGTTACCCAGGAAGACAGCGTCCGCGTGGGTGCGCTACTGGCAGGCCAGGCTGATTTTATTCGTCAGGTACAGGCTTATGACGAGAAACAGGCTACCGATCAGGGATACACCATTTACGCGGCCCCCACGCGCGGGGTAAACGACAGCATCAGCTTCCGCCCGGATAACCCGCTGGTTTCAGATATCCGCGTCCGCCAGGCGTTACTGCATGCCACCAATGCTAAACAGGTGGTAGAGACCCTCTTCTCCCCCAATTATCCGCAGGCAAAATCGGTGATTGCCGACTCCGCCGCCGGTTTTGTTGACCTGAGCGACAAACTGACGTTTGACCCGACAAAAGCCAACACCCTGCTGGATGAAGCCGGATGGAAAGCGGGCAGCGACGGCATCCGGGCCAAAGATGGACAACGCCTGGCGCTAACCATTTATGAATCCCTGCCGCAGCCGCAAAACAAAGAAGTTCTCCAGTTGGTCGCCCAGCAATGGCGACAAGTTGGTGTAGCGCTGAGCGTTAAAGCGGGTGATGCGGGAAGCCGCACGCTGGATAACCTCGATCCGTTGAAAACACCGCTAACGGTATCCGAAGTGGGACGTGCAGACCCGGACGTTGTGAAGAGCATGTTCTACCCGGCGAACCGAGACGCACTTCTGCAAAAAGGCGGCTCCAGCGACAAAGTGAAAGACTTCCGCGACGACAAGCTCAATGCACTGCTGGTGAATATCTCTGCCGAAACCGATCCGCAAAAACGTCTCCAGCTTACGGGGGATGCACAGCATTACCTTCTGGATAACGCCTATGTGATCCCTATCTTCGAAGAGCCTCAGGTATTTGCGGGTGCGCCATGGTTAAAAGGCGTGAGTTTTGAAGCGGTTGGCCGTCCGTCGTTCTACGGCGCATGGCTCGAAAAACATTAAGGAGCCGATCATGAGCCACGCACTTCTGCAACGATTCGGCCACGGATTGCTGGTGCTATGGGCAGCATTTACCCTCTCGTTTGTGCTGCTTCAGGTGCTGCCGGGTGATGCTGTACTGATCAAATTTCAGAATCCGGATTTAGGGTTAAGCCCGGCACAAATCGAGGAGATGCGCGTGGCGTATGGCGCAGACAGTCCGTTGTGGCAGCAATATGCCCACACGCTGTTTGCCATGCTCCACGGGGATTTTGGCTACTCATTACAGGCAGGGGTTCCGGTGAGCGAATTGATTGCCACAAATCTGCCGGACACTTTAAGCCTGGCATTACCCGCCTTCGCCCTGGCCGTGATTTTGGCGTTCGCCCTGGCCTTTGCCGCGCGTTTGCCCGGCTTACGCTGGCTCAGCAACGCGATACAGTCTCTGCCTGTGCTGTTTATCTCCTTGCCCACTTTCTGGCTGGGAATCGCCCTGATTCAGCTCTTTTCCTTCCAGTTCCGGCTGATTCCGGTCATTAACCCTGGTCCGCTACAGGGGTTGATCCTGCCGATCGTCACCGTCGCTATTCCGATCTCCGCGCCGCTGGCGCAGATTCTGATGCGCAGTCTGGATCAAGTGGCCTCTCAGCCATTCGTCGCTGTGGCGCGGGCCAAAGGGCTGAGTGAAACCGCCGTATTGTGGCGGCACGTCACCGGGAACGCGCTGCTGCCGGTACTGAATATTGCGGGATTGCTGCTCGGGGAACTGATTGCCGGGGCACTGATCACTGAAACCGTCTTTGGCCGCAGCGGCCTGGGACAGCTCACACAGCAGGCCGTTAACAACCAGGATATCGCGGTGCTTCAGGCAGTGGTCATGATTTCAGCCCTCGGTTTTGTCCTGATCAATCTGCTGGTGGATCTGCTGATGCCGCTGTTCGATCCTCGCCTGCAAACCGTTACCGGAGGTGCATCATGAGCCTGGTTGATTACGCAGCGGCGGCGCGAAAACACGTCCCTTCCTGGCAGGCATTGCCGTGGCAGCCAGGATTATGGCTGGCCTGGGCCGTGATGTTCCTGGCCGCATTCGCGGCATTCGCACCGGGCATTTTTACCCACTACAGCCCGATTGAAGGCATCGCAGGAGCACAGCGTCTCGCGCCTCAGTCCGGACACTGGCTGGGTACTGACCAGCTTGGTCGCGATGTGTATACCCGGATTGTCTATGGCGCATCGCATTCCCTGAGTGCCGCACTGGCCGCCGTCAGCCTCGGGCTGGTCGTCGGTACAGGTCTGGGTGTTATCGCCGGTGCTGTTGCCGGGCGCGTCGAGTCATTGCTGATGCGTTTTGTTGACGTACTGCTCGCAATCCCATCCCTGCTGCTCTCTCTGACGGTGATCATCCTGCTTGGTTTTGGCACGGTCAATGCCGCTATCGCTGTCGGGGTTGCATCAATCGCCAGCTTCGCACGTCTGGCGCGGGGGGAAGTGGTCCGCATTCGCCATGCTGACTACGTTGAAGCGGCGTTCGGCAGCGGCGGAACCTTTTGGGCCGTGCTGTGGCGACATATTCTGCCCAATGCCTTCACCGCGGTGCTGGCCTTCGCCACGTTGCAGTTCGGGCAGGCCATTCTGGCCCTTTCCACACTGAGTTTTCTGGGATATGGCACACCGCCTCCCGTACCAGAATGGGGGTTATTGATCGCTGAAGGGCGCAATTATCTCTCAACCGCCTGGTGGCTCACCACCTTCCCCGGGATTGTCGTCATTGCCGTAGTGTTGGCCACTAACCGAATCAGTCAACAGTTCAGCGGAGGTCGCGTATGACGGTACTCACGGTTGAAAATCTTACCCTCAGCTACCGGACGGGCCGCCAGTGGCGTGAAGTGGTGCATAACGTCAGCTTTAGCCTTGGTCGCGGTGAAATGCTGGCCTTTGTCGGTGAATCCGGTTCAGGCAAAACCACGACGGCTCAGGCCATCATTGGCCTGTTGGCAGAAAATGCCCGTCGCGACAGCGGCAGCATCCGTCTGAATGGCGAGGAGATAAGCCAGTGGTCATCCCGGCGGCTGGATAGCCTGCGTGGAGCACGTATCAGTCTCGTACCACAAGACCCTGGTAACTCGCTTAACCCGGTGAAGACAATAGGCGCGCAGGTGGGCGAAATCGTTCAGCTTCACCAGAAAATGACGGCGGCTCAACGTGATGAACAGGTGCTGACACTGTTAACCAAAGTGGGGCTCAGCCATCCGGCACAGCGGATGAAACAGTACCCGCACCAGCTCTCCGGCGGCATGAAACAGCGAGTGCTGATCGCCATCGCTATCGCACTGCGCCCGGATGTGATCATTGCCGATGAGCCAACCAGCGCGCTGGATGTGACCGTACAAAAGCGCATTCTTGATTTGCTGGATCTGCTGCGCCGCGAGTCCGGTACGGCGGTGCTGTTCGTCACCCACGATCTGGCACTGGCCGCGCAACGTGCTGACAGACTGCTGGTATTCCGTCACGGCGAAATTCAGGAACAGGGCGCGACAGCAGACATTGTCCGCGCTCCCCGGCATGCTTACACCCGCCAGCTATTAAGCGACCTGCAAGGACAGCGGCTGACGATTGCTCCGGTATCCGGACGTCCGCTGGCGTCGCCTGCGATTCGCGCAGAGGCCATCAGCAAACAATTTTCGCTGGGAAAAGGTCATCAGCTACAGGCGCTTGATACCGTCAGTTTTGACGTTACGCGCGGCAGCACGCATGCGCTGGTGGGTGAGTCAGGGTCAGGCAAAACCACCCTCGCCCGTATTCTATTGGGGTTTGAACAGGCAGACAGTGGCCGTGTGGTGATTGACGACATTAACGCCACTGAACTAAGCCGTGAGGCGCGCAGGCAGTTACGGCAAAAAATCCAGTTTGTCTACCAGAACCCTTTTGCGTCGCTCGACCCGCGCCAGACGCTCTTTGAAATCATCGAAGAGCCACTGAAAAACTTTGCCCGCTTTAATAAAGGGGAACGAAAAACGCGTGTTGAAACGGTGGCCCAGCGGGTAGCCCTGCCTGTCGAGTTACTGAACCGGACGGCGCGTGAACTTTCAGGCGGGCAGCGTCAGCGTGTCGCCATCGCACGTGCCCTGATTCTGAACCCGACGATTCTGGTGCTTGATGAGGCCACTTCCGCCCTGGATGTCACAGTACAGGCGCAGATCCTGGCACTGCTTCAGCAGCTCCAGCAACAGCTGGGGTTGACCTATCTCTTTATCACCCACGACCTGGCGACCGTTCGCCGTATCGCACATAGCGTGACGGTGCTGCGCAATGGTCAGGTTGTTGAACATGGCGCCGTCGAGACCCTGTTTGCCTCGCCACAGAACAGTTATACCCGCGAACTGATTGACGCCATTCCCCATTTTTCACCTGTTACGGAGGAGTTTGCATGACGCGAAAACGCCTGGGTTTTTTCACCCGCCTGCTGGATGATGCCACACCAAAAGAACGCTACCGGCTGGCGACAGAACAGATCCGCCACGCTGAACGCCACGGTTTCGACAGTGCGTGGATTGCACAACACCACTTTCACGAACATGAAGGCGGCCTGCCTTCTCCGCTGCTGTTCCTGGTACACGTTGCCGCTCATACAGAACATATTCGTCTGGGAACCGCCATCATTACCCTGCCGATGGAAAACCCACTGCGCGTGGCGGAAGACGCCGCAGTACTGGATCTGCTGGCCGACGGGAGGCTGGAGGTCGGTTTTGGTTCGGGCGGTACGCCCACGTCGTTTCTGCCGTTCGGCCTGACATTCGAGGAGCGCGGTGCAGCCTTCGCCGAATATTTACATCTGATCCAAAGTGCCTGGCGCGGCGATTCGCTGACGCATCCGGATAATCATCTTTACCCGCCAGCTCCGCAACTTGCCGACCGAATCTGGATCGCAACCTTCTCCATTGACGGCGCAGTAAGAGCTGCACAGGCAGGACATGGGCTGATGCTGTCCCGCACTCAGCCCCGCCCGGCAGATCGGCTCGATTTAACGCTGGATGAGATCCAAAACCCTATAGTGGATGCCTATCTTGACGCCCTGCCAGCGGGCATTGCGCCGAGAATTCTGGCCTCCCGCACCGCGTTTGTCGCTGACAGCGATGACTACGCACTGAAGGTGGCTGCCCCCGGTTTAACCAGACAAGCACAGCAGCATCGTGCGGCCGGACATCAGGTTACAGGTGACACTGTCACAGATTATCGTCGTCAGTTCGACGCCCATATCGGCGCACCGCAAACGGTACTGGCGTCACTTCAAGGGGATTCTGTTCTGGCGCGAGCTACCGACATCTCATTCCAGGTACACTCGGTCGAACCTTCCCACCGGGATACCTTGCGCTCTATTGAGCTGATTGCAGACCACATTGCCCCCCACATTCTTTGAGGAGACACGCATGGCATTAAGTCAGGATATTCTCGCCGAGCTGGCGGAGATCGTACCCGGTTCACCTCTGGCACAAGCACGCGCCACCCGTGATGCCGCCACACGTCACGCCCAGGGCAGTTACGAAACCCTGTTTAGCCAACAGGATCCTGCTTTCGCGCTGGATGAGCGTTTTGCCGTGGCAGCGAAAGTGGCCAAATGGCACAACGCACCGTCGCTGGCCGCCCACTACGCCGGGTTTGGCCTGGCTAACCCGATATCATCCCGGTTAACACCTGCGCTGAATTTTGCCCGTTTGCTGACCTTCTCCCCTGTGGAAGCGACACCTGGCGCCCTGAACACCCTGACACAGGCCGGCTGGAGCAAAGAGGCCATCGTCACGCTGGCACAAGTCATCGCGTTTGTCAGCTTCCAGAGTCGGTTGATCGCCGGATTGCGGTTGTTGAATGACAAACCGGTCCCCGCCAGTGACGCACCGGTTGTGGCTGGCGTCTGGCACACCACCGCGACGACGTTGACGGGCAAAGCGGCGCCTGTGGCTTTCACGCAGCAAGAGCTGGGCTGGGAACCCTGGGTCGCCGCAAAACCGCTGGCAGACTTTAACGCCGATGAGGTTGCCGTCCTGGCGAAATTTGGCCATACCGATTCGGATTATTTCCGCCTGCTGGGACGCAACCTGCCGGTGCTGGAGCAGCGCACGTTAACGGATAAAGGAATTTTTTACACGCCGGGAGGATTACCGCGTGCAGAGCGTGAACTGGCTGCGACGGTCGTCAGTAAAATCAACGGCTGCATTTACTGCGCATCTGTCCATGCGCGTAAAGCCAGTCAGTTGTCAAAGGATGACACCGCCGTAGAGGCGCTGCTGGCAGTACGTCCTGGCCAGTCGCTGAGTGAGGGACAGTCGCCCCGCTGGCAGGCGGAAATTCATTTTGCTGCAGCGCTGTCGGTTACGCCGCCTGCCATCACGCCAGCCCATCTGGCGGCGCTCGAAAAACAGGAACTGGATACGTTACAGCAGCTTGATCTGGTTCAGTCTGCCGCCTTCTTCGCCTGGGCCAACCGCCTGATGTTGACCCTGGGCGAGCCCTGGCTTTCCTGAGAAGAATCAGGCTAACGCATGCGCGTTAGCCTGATTACGTTTGGCCTTCAGATAACCATAAAGCAGCAGGGATGACATTGCCGAGAAGGAGAGAATGGCCGCTGGCAGCGTGACATAGCTCCAGCTAAAACCGAGTGTAATCATCATTCCACCGAAATATGCCCCAATCGCACTTCCCAGATTAAATGCCACCTGACCTCCGGCAGCACCCAGTAATTCTCCCCCTTTTGCATTTTGCAGGAGCATTATTTGCAGAGGGGCAGAGAGTGCAAACAACCCGGCACAGCAGATAAAACCGGTTATCAGCGAGGCCATTTTGTGCTCACCAAAGGCAAACAGTAGCAGCAAGGCGACGACGATCACCAGATCGGTTGTCGCCGCAATGCGCAATGGGCTAAAGCGGGCGGACAACTTGCCGCTGAGCAGATTTCCCAGCACCATTCCCAGCCCCATCAGCATCATGATAACGGTCATTACCCCTTCGGAGAAACCCGACACGTTGACCATAAAGGGCTTAACAAAGCTGAACCAGGCAAAAACACCGGCATTACCAAACATGGTTGCCGCAAAAATCAGCCACGGCTCCGGCTTTTTGAGGAAGTGGAACTGTTCGGTAAGGCGCGTTTCGGTCTTATCGTAGAGCTTAGGAACCCACAGCAGCACCGACAGGATCACCAGCGCATCAAAAACCGCGATCAGGAAAAAGGTGTAGCGCCAGTTATATTCATGGCCCAACCAGGTGCCAAGTGGCACACCCACCAGGTTCGCCACCGTCATTCCCGCGATCATCCCCGCGACCGCAACCGTCACTTTCCCCGGAGGCGCAATTTTCGACAGAATTATCGCGCCAACACCGAAAATCGCCCCATGGGGGAAACCGGAAATCAAACGCCCCGTCGCCAGCCAGAGATACGATGTGGAAAAGGTAAAGATGGCATTCCCGATGGCACACATAACCATCAGGAACAGCAGCGTTGATTTAAGCGAGAACCTGCAGGAAAAGAGTGCCACGATGGGAGCGCCGATCACCACGCCAAACGCGTAAAATGAGATCATATTGCCGGCGGAGGGAATCGAAATCCCGGTGTCATGAGCCAGTTCCGTTAACACCCCCATAATGCCGAATTCAGCCATTCCCAGACCGAATGTACCAAGTGCCAACGAAAAAATTGTTTTTTTCATACCACAACCACTTGTTAAAAATTTGCAACATGCATTATTGAACAATCATGTAGGGCGAACCAGTTCAAAACGTCTTTCTGGCACGTTAATCCATCATTTCGGGTAGGGTTGTGAATATGATTAACCGATAATGACGATCCCAAGGCGTTCCATAAGCTGAGACACCTGGTAACTGTCCAGTTTGACCCCCTGCAAATCAACGCCGCGCACGTCGAGTTCGCCCAGTTCAGCGTTCGTCAGATCGCAGTGCGTAAAGTTGGCCGCGCGCCAGTCAAATGAAGAAAACTCGCCACCGGAAAGATCGGAGCCGCTGAAGGTTGCACCAGGCGTTTGCGCTCCATTCCAGCGGTTTTCCCACAGCTCACATTTCTCAAGGATCACGTTCGAAAAGTTGGCGTAGCTGAGGTTACTTTTGGTGATATAAGCGCTGCAAAACCAGGTGCGTGGGGTAATCATATTCATAAAACTGGTTCCACGAAAATCGGCCCCTTGCGCCCTGCACTCACGAATCTCAATCCCCAACGCACTGGCATTTCTGAAATCTGCCATCGATAAATCACAGCTTTTGAAGATGGCATCCTTCAACTGCGCCCGGCTGAAATTGCCCCCTGTCTGGCTTTCACGATCATAAAACTGGCAGCCGATAAACTCCGTACCCGTCAGATCCGTACCGGAAAAATCACAGTGGCGAAAGAGTGCATTTTCGATTTTCTCGCCGGTAAACCGGCTACGGCCTATCTTTTCACCTTCCAGAATCAATGCCATGATACACGCCTGTTTATTTATACAGTATATGCGTAAAAGTGTAACCCGGACCTCGCCGCAGAGGAACTGATTTGTGCAAATAATTCCCGCGAAGCGTTGCAGCCAGGATTACACTTCAAAGTGTTAGCGCCTTCAACGTTCATGATCTGTACTGAAAAAGAGGAATGTTATGGGAAAGACCAGGCAAGACAAAACCGAAGCAAAAGCCGCGCCCAAAGCCTCTCCAGACAAGGCCATTAAGGTTTCCCTTAAGACGAAGGACTATGAGAAAGAGCTTCGTCGGCTGCATGTGGAGCTGGTTAAACTCCAGCAGTGGGTGGTCAGCAAAGGGCTTAAAGTCTGCATCGTGTTTGAAGGCCGTGACGGCGCAGGTAAAGGCGGGACGATTAAAGCCATCACCGAGCGCGTCAGCCCTCGCGTCTTCCGTGTTGTTGCGCTCCCCGCCCCCACAGATAAAGAAAAGAGCCAGCTCTACTTCCAGCGTTATATTCCCCACCTGCCTTCCGCAGGTGAAATCGTTATCTTTGATCGAAGCTGGTACAACCGCGCGGGCGTTGAACGGGTCATGGGATTCTGCACTCAGGAACAAGTGGATAAGTTTCTCGATGGCACACCGGTGATGGAAAAAGCCATGGTCGATGCCGGGATCATTCTGCTGAAGTACTGGCTTGAGGTCACGCCGAAAGAGCAAGAGCGCCGCCTGCGCGATCGCATTAATGATGGCCGCAAAACCTGGAAACTCTCTCCCATGGATATCAAATCTTTCAATATGTGGGATGACTACACCGTGGCACGTGATGCCATGTTTGCCGCCACCGATACTGCCTGGGCTCCGTGGTTTGTTGCCCGCTCCGAAGACAAGAAACGCGTGCGGTTAAATATTATTTCGCATCTCCTTTCGCAGATCCCCTATAAAGATTTGCATACAGAAGCGGTGAATTTACCGAAACGAAAAGTGGGAAAAATGAAACCAACCACTTATCCGTTCCGGTATGTTGCAGAGCGGTTCTAATCAACACCCGCCCTTTTATGCAAATAAATAAAAGGGCGAATACCCTTTATTACTCATGAGAATGCGGCTCGCTATATTTGCAGTAACACGCCGCCGGGCAATGCCGGCGACGCATCCGCTTACTTCATCCCTTCGGTACTGTCTTTTTTTGCTTCAATTCGTTCCACATCGCGATACCAGCGTGGATGGTGTTTCTGCGCCCAGCGACGACTCACCTTCCCTTCAATCATGCCTTTAATCGATCCCTTCACCCAGAAGGCCATGTACATATGGATCAGGATGGCATGGATCAAAATAATGGCCGAGGTGGCGTGGATCAGCAGACTGTAACGAATCACTTGAATGGGGAAATACGGCGCAAACCAGGGACGCCAGATGATTACCCCCGTGACCAGAAGGACAAAAATCATACTCATAATGGTCCAGAACATCATCTTTTGCCCGGCGTTGTATTTCCCGACACGCGCCACTTTGTGCTCGTTCCCCTTCAGAACCTCAACAATCCCTTTTACCCACGGAATATCCTGCTTGTCCGGGATATTGTGGTGAACGAAGCGCACGAACATAAACATCAGCACCACGAAAATCAGCACGCCGAAGAACGGATGAAGAATGCGTCCCATCTGCGGTGTACCGAAGGTTTCGGTCAGCCATTGTAGCGTTGGGAAAAAAAACGAAATCCCGGAGACCGCCACGAGGAAAAAGCAGATCACCACCGTCCAGTGACAGGCGCGGTCAATAAATTTGGTGCGCACAATCATCTTTGACTTACTCATGGTGTTCCTCCTTGTCGTCATCCACCTCTTTGTTAGGCCCGATACCAATGTAGTGATAAATCAACCCGGCAAACGTGGCGATAAAACCTGCCGCTGAGAGCGGTTTTAGCGCCCCCTTCCACAGATTGATAGAGGTGTCGATTGCCGGATTTTTTGGCAGATTGTGATACAACTCCGGCTGATCGTTGTGATGCAGGACGTACATCACATGCGTGCCGCCTACCCCCTGAGGGTTGTAAATACCGGCATTGGTGTAACCACGAGCCTTGAGTTTATCGACGCGTACCTGCGCCACATCCAGCATCTCTCTCTTTGTACCAAAGTGAATCGCACCGGTTGGACAGGTTTTCACGCAAGCGGGCTCTTGCCCAACGCTTACGCGGTCTACGCACAGGGTACATTTGTAGACCCGGTTATCCTCTTTGTTGAGACGCGGAATATTGAACGGACACCCGGCGATGCAGTAACCACAGCCGATGCAGTTATCCTGCTGAAAATCGACGATGCCGTTAGCGTACTGAATAATCGCCCCGGCAGACGGGCATGCCTTGAGGCAGCCCGGGTCGTCGCAGTGCATACAGCCATCTTTACGGATCAGCCACTCCAGCCGGCCGTTCTGTTCGGTTTCACTAAAACGCATCACCGTCCAGGATTTGGCGCTCAGGTCGGCCGGGTTATCGTAAACCCCGACACAATGCCCTACCTCATCACGGATATCGTTCCACTCCGAACAGGCCACCTGGCAGGCTTTACAGCCCACACAGGATGAGACATCAATCAGCTTTGCCACTTCCGCCTTATAATCCCGCACGCGAGGCGCGGGGGTTATCGGGTTTGTCGCGGAGCGTTTGATAACGTCTTGTGTTTCCATCGCCATGTAATCGCTCCTTACGCTTTCTCGATGTTGACCAGAAACGCCTTATACTCCGGCGTTTGCGAGTTTGAATCGCCGACGTTTGGCGTCAGGGTATTGGCGATATAGCCTTTCTGCGCCACCCCTTCAAAGCCCCAGTGCAGTGGGATGCCCACCGTCTCAACCTGCTGGCCGTTAACGTGCAGGGTTTGCAGACGACGGGTTACCACCGCTACCGCGCGAATAAACCCGCGTTTGCTGCTCACCGTCACACGGTCGCCATTCGCAATCCCTTTTGCTTTCGCCAGCGTTTCGCTTATCTCCACAAACTGTTCCGGCTGGGCAATCGCGTTAAGCCGCGCATGCTTAGTCCAGGTATGGAAATGCTCGGTCAGGCGGTAAGTCGTTCCGACATACGGGAACGCGTCCTTTTTGCCTAAACGCAGCACATCCTCTTCGTAGATGCGTACTACCGGACTTGAGATCACGTTCGGGTGCAGCGGGTTGGTTCCCAGTGGCGTCTCCATCGGCTCGTAATGTTCCGGGAAAGGCCCCTCTGCCAGCTTGTCGAGCGCAAACAGGCGTCCCACCCCCTCTGGTTGCATAATGAATGGTCCGGTGGCGCTTCCTGGTGCTGCGGTGTTGAAGTCCGGGATATCGTTCCCCACCCACTTCGTACCGTTCCACTGGATCAGCATCCGCTTCGGATCCCACGGTTTGCCGTTGATATCCGCCGAAGCGCGGTTGTACAAAACGCGACGGTTCAGCGGCCAGGCCCAGGCCCACCCCAGCGTATTGCCCAATCCTGACGGATCAGCGTTATCGCGGTTCGCCATCTGGTTGCCCTGCTCCGTCCAGCTTCCGGCGTAGATCCAGCAAGACGAGGCCGTCGTGCCATCATCGCGTAGCAGCGCAAAGCTGTTCAGCAGTTGGCCTTTTTTTGCCACCAGATTACCGCTGATGTCATAGAGATCGGCCAGTGCCACGCCGTTATTCTCTTTTGCCACCTCTTCCGATTCCGGATGGTCCGGCTGACTGTAGTTCCACTGCATTCTCAGCAGCGGCTCAACGCCTTTACCCCCTTCGGTTCGGTACTTCTCGCGCAAGCGATGGTATATCCCGGCCAGGATCTCACCGTCGTTTCGCGCGTCACCCGGCGCATCCTGTCCTTTCCAGTGCCACTGCAGCCAGCGACCGGAGTTAGCAATCGAGCCATCTTCTTCTGCAAAGCAGGTGGAAGGCAGACGGAACACTTCAGTCTGAATGGATGCCGGATCGACCTCGTTCATCTCGCCGTGGTTTTGCCAGAAGTTAGAGGTTTCGGTCACCAGAGGATCGATCACCACCATATACTTCAGCTTGCTTAAGCTGCGAACCACCTTGTTTTTATCCGGGAAGGACGCAACCGGATTGAACCCCTGACAGATATAGCCCGTTACGTCGCCCTTATCCATCATGTTGAAATACTTGATGACATCCCAGGACTGATCCCATTTAGGCAACCAGTCAAACCCCCAGTTGTTCTCCTTCTGCGCGGCATCACCATAGAACGACTTCATCAGGCTGACGAAGAACGTCGGATAATTACGCCAGTAGTTCACCTGGTCGGGCAGCGTTGCTTTAGGTGTATTTGCCGCAAGGTACGTTTGTAGATCCGGCTGTTTTTCCGATGGCAGCGTCAGATACCCCGGCAGACTGGTAGAGAGCAGGCCGAGATCCGTTAACCCCTGAATATTCGAGTGACCTCGCAGGGCGTTTACGCCACCTCCGGCCATCCCCATGTTGCCCAGGAGCAACTGGATCATCGCCATAGTGCGGATGTTCTGTGCCCCCACCGTGTGTTGCGTCCAGCCCAGCGCATACAGGAAGGTGGTGGTTCGATCTGCTGCACTGGTGGACGCCAGCACTTCGCATACCTTCAGGAAGTCCGCTTTCGGCGTGCCGCAGATGTTTTCCACGACATCCGGCGTATAACGGGAAACATGCTGTTTCAGCAGATTCCACACACAGCGCGGGTCGGTCAGGGTTTCATCACGTTTCGCATAACCGTTTTCATCAAACTGATAATTCCAGGATGATTTGTCGTATTGCCGTTTTTCGGCGTCATACCCGCTGAACAGACCGTCATCAAAGGCAAAATCTTCCCGCACCAGCAGATTAGCGTTGGTGTAGTGTTTAACGTATTCCGCGTTAATTTTGCCGTTTTCAATCAGGTACAGTAGTACGCCGGACAGGAACGTAATGTCCGTACCGGAGCGGATTGGCGCATAGATATCAGCCACCGATGCCGTTCGCGTAAAGCGCGGGTCGACCACGATAAGCGTCGCATCATTATTGTTTTTCGCTTCCATCGCCCAGCGGAATCCCACCGGGTGGGCTTCTGCGGCGTTACCGCCCATCACCACCACGACATTGGCATTTTTGATATCAACCCAGTGGTTGGTCATCGCACCGCGACCAAATGTTGGAGCAAGACTTGCTACCGTTGGTCCGTGTCAGACACGCGCCTGATTGTCTACCGCCAGCATGCCGAGTGAGCGCACAAACTTCTGCGTCAGCATGCCGGTTTCATTACTGGCCGCAGATGCACAGAGCATCCCGGTGGAAAGCCAACGATTGACAGTGACGCCCTGCTCATTCTTTTCAACAAAGTTGGCGTCGCGGTCGGCTTTCATCAGGGTTGCTATGCGGCTAAAGGCCTCATCCCAGGAGATTCGTTGCCACGTGTCGGAGCCAGGCGCTCGATACTCCGGGTAACGTAGCCGGTTTTCACTGTGGACATAATCCAGCAGGCCAGCCCCTTTCGGGCAGAGTGCTCCACGGCTGACCGGATGATCCGGGTCACCTTCAATATGATAAATCGCTTCTTTGGCGTTCTTCGCGCCATCGCCCAGGCTATACATCAATAGCCCACATCCTACGGAGCAGTATGTGCAGGTGTTACGGATCTCTTTGGCACGCAGCAGTTTATAGTTGCGCGCCTGAGCCAGTGCCATTTTGGGCGCAAATCCCAACATGGCAGCTGTTGTTCCGGCCATACCGCCCGCGCAGATTTTAAAAAATTGTCTGCGGCTGACGTCCATTGCTGTCCTCGTTATCTGATAAGACTTCGCGCCGCAAACTAACAGCAAAGTCCCTGATTTTTTTGCGTCAAATCAATGTCACTCAGCTTCGCCCCCTTAATAGTCGCCCCTGGCGGGTTTGTTTAATCCTTTGGAGTTACCCGCTAAAGAGAATAATTCGCGAGCAATAGCAGATTAGTGCTATAAATTTTCCCTTTGTATTTTATGGCGATGGCAAGGTGATGGATAAAAAAAGAGCAACGCTCATTGGACTGGCGGCAATCCTGCTGTGGAGCACGATGGTCGGACTTATTCGTAGCGTGAGCGAAGGATTAGGTCCTGTTGGGGGAGCGGCAATGATCTATACCGTCAGCGGATTACTTTGTCTGGTGACGGTTGGCTTGCCAAATATTAGACGTTTCTCTCCACGTTACCTTATTGCCGGGAGCGTCTTATTTGTCAGCTACGAAATTTGCCTGGCGCTCTCACTGGGATATGCGGCAACACGTCCCCAGGCGATCGAAGTCGGCATGGTCAATTATCTTTGGCCTAGCCTCACTATTGTATTTGCGATTTTGTTTAACGGCCAAAAATCAACCCTGTGGGTCATCCCCGGATTAGCCATCTCACTCATGGGGGTATGCTGGGTATTGGGTGGTGAACACGGCCTGCATATAGACGAGATCACGCGTAATATTGTCTCCAGTCCACTCAGTTACGCACTGGCTTTTGCCGGGGCATTTATCTGGGCGGCCTACTGCACCGTCACCAGTAAATTTGCCAACGGACAGAACGGCATTACCCTTTTTGTTTTGCTCACAGCGCTCAGTTTATGGCTGAAATATGCCTTTAGCGAGCAACCGGAAATGGTGTTTAGCGTTCCTGTTGTCGTGAAGCTATTAATGTGTGGCGTGGCACTCGGGTTCGGCTATGCCTCCTGGAATATTGGTATCCTGTACGGCAATGTTACCGTCCTTGCCGCGGTCTCCTATTTTACCCCTGTGTTATCGGCTGCACTGGCTGCAGTCTTGCTGAGCGCTCCGCTGTCGTTCTCATTCTGGCAAGGCGCGGTGATGGTGTGCGCCGGTTCTCTGCTGTGCTGGTATGCGACACGCAAATAGCGTTCAAAACCCTGTGTCGGGCAGATGAAGTGCCCGCCGCAACAGGTTCAAAATATCAGTGTGATTTAGTTTAAGAATATTCTCTTCATCTATAGCATCCTTGTTCAGCGCTTGTTTATATTACCTTCCCTTCGTAAATCCCCACCGCCATTAATTGACATAAATTGACACCGGCACGTGATTAATCCTCTGCGTATATTCACTGTTTAAATAGCACTTATTGCAATAGTTTATTTCTGGATATGTCGGCACTTATAACATTATCAAAATGCGAAAATACTCATAACACCCTGTTTTAATATGAGCAAATGTCTTTATTGTTAATCAATTGTTATGCGTGAGATAAAAATTTCAAGTGGCAACAAAAACACATTAAAACTATTTCAACGGGAATTGTGATACACAGAAAATAATGCATCGCTGTCTGTTAATTAGCCAGAAAACGCTGTTTCGAGTCACTTTTTCCGATCACGATCACACTAATTGAAATTAAAATTAATAAATTGAAACTTATTATTGAAAGGAGACCACAAGATTTTTAAGAATAGCATGTCATTGACAAGCGGCTTCGTTTAGAAATTGTTTAGCAATGACGCAGGAAATGCGTAAAGAAAATTATAAGGATTATTAAAAATGAAACTTAAATTAGTTGCAGTGGCAGTGACTTCCATGTTGGCAGCAGGCGTTGTAAACGCGGCTGAAGTATATAACAAAGACGGTAACAAACTGGATCTGTACGGAAAAGTAACAGGTCTGCACTATTTCTCTGATGAAACCAAAAACGACGGCGATAAAACTTACGTGCGTTTGGGTTTCAAAGGTGAAACTCAGATTAACGACCAGATGACCGGCTATGGTCAGTGGGAATATGAGTTCAAAGGTAACCGTTCAGAATCCGAAGGTGCTGACGGCAACAAAACCCGTCTGGCATTTGCAGGTCTGAAATTTAACGAATTCGGTTCTTTCGACTACGGTCGTAACTACGGTGTTGCTTATGACATCGGCGCATGGACCGATGTTCTGCCAGAATTCGGCGGCGACACCTGGACTCAGACTGATGGCTTTATGACTGGCCGTACGACTGGCGTTGCAACCTACCGTAACACCGACTTCTTCGGTCTGGTTGACGGTCTGAACTTTGCTGCTCAGTACCAGGGTAAAAACGACGACCGCGACATCACTGAAGCGAACGGCGACGGTTGGGGCCTGTCTTCTACCTACGAAATGAACGGTTTCGGCGTGGGGGCTACCTATGCGAAATCTGACCGTACCGATCTGCAGGTTCGTTCTGCAAGCAACCTGAATGCAGGTGGCGAGAACGCAGAAGTATGGGCTGCTGGTCTGAAGTACGATGCGAACAACATCTACCTGGCAACCACCTATTCTGAAACCCGCAACATGACCAACTTCGGTAGCGGTTATATTGCGAACAAAGCTCAGAACTTCGAAGCTGTTGCTCAGTACCAGTTTGATTTCGGTCTGCGTCCATCCATCGCTTACCTGAAATCCAAAGGTAAAGACATTGGTTCTTACGGCGACCAGGATCTGGTTGAGTACATCGATGTCGGCGCGAGCTACTACTTCAACAAAAACATGTCCACCTATGTTGATTACAAAATCAACCTGGTTGACGACAGCCAGTTCACTAAAGACGCGAAAGTGTCTACCGACAACATCGTAGCTGTAGGTCTGACCTACCAGTTCTAAGATTTTGTTAGTGTAAAAAAGCCAGCCCTCGTGGCTGGCTTTTTTTATCCGGATGACCTGGCGTGATAAAGGAGTACGCCATGCACATATTCAAAGGACGCTGTCTGTGTGGGATGAGCCATTTCAGCGTCAGTCTCAACAACTTCGATGTCTACGCCTGCCATTGCACACTGTGCCAGAAATGGTCAGGTGGTATTGCCATGTACCTGGAAGCTGAAGGACAACCGCTCGTTGAGCAAGACTCCATCGCCCCTTCCCATTTTTCCTCCTCCACGCGCGGTGAGCGCTGGTTTTGCCCTGGCTGTGGCTGCCCCCTGTGGTTTGAGTTGACGACATCCGAACGTTATTTTATCCCCTGGACCTTGCTTGAGATGAGTGAGGATGAACGGCGTCGCCTGGTACTGGCTGCCGAAATCTACACCGAGACGCAGCCAGCGTTCTGGCGGCTCACAGGACAATACGCGCGGCTGAGTGGAACCGAGATTGAGGCGATGGATAAGAGTTGCGTGCTTACCCCGTAGACTGTTCATTGCCTGCCACTCGACGTAGCCAGTGTTGCAGAAGTTTACCGTCTTCGGTCATTTCCGTATCTGAGCGTACGCACAGGTAGTAATCGCGCCCATCTTCTATAGGGGAGTCGAAGATTTTCACCAGCTCACCGCTCTCCAGATAAGGTGCAATAAGCGGTTCGCGCATCAGCGCGCAGCCCAGGCCAGCCTGAACACCCGCCAGCGTCAGCAGACCATCTTCAAACATCGGCCCGCTTCGACGCGGCGGACGTTTTACCCCCTGCAACATAAACCACTGTTGCCATGTAGTCCGTTCTTCATCATGCAACAGTGGCATTTGAAGAAGTTGTTCAGGCGTGTCGATATGCCCGTGAATACGCAAAAATGCGCGACTGCATACCGGAACCATCTGCCCCGAGATCAGCTTTTCGCTTTGATATCCTGCCCACTGTCCGTTGCCAAAACGGATAGACATATCCGACGCATCGCTCAGGTAGTTACGGTGGTTGGCATACACCACATTGATTTCCGTTTTCGGGTTGGCACGCATGAACGCAGGCAGACGAGGGATAAACCAGCCCATGCCAAACAGCGGGATCAAGCTGATGGTCACTTGACGGGTTTGCGCCTGCTCCACCAGATGCTCCGTCGCCTGGCGCAGCACGTTAAATGCCGCACGGATCGAGCGGTAGTAATCACGCCCCTGCTGGCTCAACGCAAGCCTGCGCCCCTGGCGCTCCGTCAGCGGCATTTGCAAATACCCTTCGAGCACTTTGAGTTGATGGCTCACCGCTGAAGGTGAAATAGCCAGTTCTTGTGCAGCAAGCGTCACACTGCCGAGCCGCGCAATCGCTTCAAACGCGCGGACCGCCCTCAGTGGCGGATCGTTGGCCAGACGGCTTTCTGCGAAAGCAGGCACGCCCTGCAACTGTTCTGTTTTATTCATATATTGATTTCTTTAGGTCATTTGGCCGTATGAGTCATTTCATTATTTTCATATAAATCATTAAGATAAAACAATACCGGTTTATCATAAGAAATAATATATGTGTATTTTACAATTTAATTCAATTATTGGATGGTAGCCGCTGAAAGAGCAATTTGTCGGGTACGAACGTTGGATACACTCATACAACAACTGATCAATGGGGTGATGCTGGGAAGCATCTACGCGTTGATCGCGCTGGGCTATACCATGGTGTATGGCATTTTGCGCATTATTAACTTTGCCCACGGCGATATTCTGATGGTTGGCGCACTCACGACGCTGTCGGCCATTAACGCCCTGAACAACACCTTCCCGCACATGCCGCTGCTGTTGCAGTTGGGTTTTGCGCTGGCGATCGCGATGGTCGTCTGTGCTCTGCTTGCGATGGCCGTTGAACGCTTTGCCTACCGCCGCCTGCGTAATGCCCCACGTCTGGCGCCGCTGATCTCGGGGATTGGCGTTTCCGTATTGTTGCAAACCGTTGCGATGATCATCTGGACCCGCAATCCACTGATGTTCCCGCAGATCCTGCCGATGGACCCAATCGCCGTGACAGCCGGCAGCGAGATGCATCCGCCCGCAATTATCACCGTGACTGGCATCGTCACCGTTGTGCTGGCGCTAGTGGTCATGACCGGGTTATGGCTGCTGGTTGAATACACCCGTCTGGGTCGCGGCATGCGCGCGGTGGCAGAAAATCCGCGTGTCGCAACCCTGATGGGCGTGAACCCTAACGCCATCATTACCCTGACATTTGCCATCGGTGGTGTGTTTGCCGCACTCGCGGGCGTCATGATGGCAAGCAATTACGGTAACGCCAGCTTCTCAATGGGCTTTTTGCCCGGTATCAAGGCCTTCACTGCCGCCGTTCTGGGTGGCATCGGTAATATTCGTGGCGCGATGGTCGGCGGTATTTTGCTTGGCATCATTGAAGCACTGGGCGCGGGTTATCTTGGCGAACTGACCAACGGCGTATTTGGCAGCAACTATCAGGACGTCTTCGCATTCATCGTGCTGATTCTGGTTCTGGTCTTCCGTCCGGCAGGTTTGCTGGGCGAGCGCGTGGCAAACAGAGCCTAAGGGAAATGATGACAACCGTACAATTACAGACTCCTGCTACAACGCGTAAATTCTGGCCCGGCATGACCTTATTCTGTCTCGCGCTGCTGATTGCGCCCGTCGTGGCCAGCCAGCTCGGCGGAAACTACTGGGTGCGGGTGATCGACTTCGCCCTGCTTTACATCATGCTGGCACTGGGGCTTAACATCGTCGTCGGCTATACCGGCTTGCTGGATATGGGTTTCATCGCATTTTACGCCGTCGGCGCGTATCTGGCGGCACTGCTGGCCTCTCCGCATCTGCCTGAGGACTTCCCGATCCTCAGTGTCTGGTTCCCGAATGGGCTTCACACCTCATATCTGGTGATCATTCCCGTCGCGGCCCTGGTTGCCGCAGTATGCGGTATTTTGCTTGGTGCCCCCACACTGAAGCTGCGGGGTGATTACCTGGCGATAGTGACACTCGGCTTTGGCGAAATCATCCGCATCCTCATGCGAAATCTCGATCGTCCGGTCAATATCACCAACGGGGCGAAAGGCATTACCGGTGTTGATACGCTGAACCTCTTTGGCCTCAAGTTTAGTGGCGTTTATCACTGGTTTGGCTTCAAGGTTCCCGCCCTGTGGCTTTGGTACTACCTGCTGATGCTGGTGATTGTGGCGATCATTTTTGTCTGCCTGCGCCTGCAACACTCGCGTATCGGTCGCGCCTGGCACGCCATTCGTGAAGATGAAGACGTGGCCCGCGCGATGGGGATCAACGTGCGGAACTATAAGCTGCTGGCCTTTGCAATGGGCGCATCCTTTGGCGGCGTGGCGGGAGCACTGTTTGGCGCGTTCCAGGGTTTTGTTTCACCGGAATCCTTCACTTTGCAGGAATCCATCGCAGTGCTGGCGATGGTGGTGCTGGGGGGAATGGGACACATTCCCGGGGTGATCCTCGGTGCGGCACTGTTGACCGCCCTGCCGGAGTTGCTCCGCAGCCAGGCGGCCCCGGTTCAGCAGGCACTGTTCGGCACAGTCCTGATTGACCCGGAAATCCTCCGTCAGCTGTTTTACGGCCTGGCACTGGTGTTGGTCATGCTGGTTCGCCCTTCCGGGATATGGCCAGTGCGTCACAAGGAGATTAGCGTATGAGCCTGTTAACCGTTCGTAATATGACCAAACGCTTTGGCGGCCTGACCGCTGTGGATAACGTCTCCCTGTCCATTAACAAAGGGGAAATCTACGGTCTGATTGGCCCTAACGGCGCGGGTAAAACCACCTGTTTTAACCTGATAACCGGGCTTTATCCTGCTGACAGCGGCGAATTTTCGATTGCAGATACCCCCTATTTCCCAAAGCAGATCGAGAAAGTCACGGCGGCCGGGATCGCCCGTACCTTCCAGAACGTGCGCCTGTTCAATGAGATGTCGGTACTGGAAAACGTGATGGTGGGCCGCCATGTGCGCACCCGAAACGGACTGTGGGCGGCGCTCACTCGCCATAAACGCGCCAGAGCCGAAGAGGCGAACACCTGTGAACAGGCCTGGCACTGGCTGGACTACACCGGCATTGCGAAATTCGCCCATTACCGCGCCTGCGACCTGGCCTACGGGCATCAGCGTCGCCTTGAAATTGCCCGCGCACTGGCAACCGACCCGCTGCTGCTGGCGCTCGATGAACCAGCCGCCGGGATGAATGCCGCTGAAAAAGTGGCGCTGGGTGAACTACTGGTTCGCATTCGGGATGACGGGAAAACCCTGTTAATAATTGAACACGACGTGAAGCTGGTGATGGGGATTTGTGACCGCCTGACCGTGCTCGATTATGGCAAAACACTCGCCAGTGGCACGCCGGACAATGTGCGACGCGACCCGGCGGTCATTGCCGCGTGGCTGGGAGGCAATGCACATGACTGAATTACTAAAGGTTGAGCGTCTGGACGTACATTACGGCGGTATTCAGGCGGTACGGGATGTCTCCTTCTCGTTGCAGGAAGGTGAGCAGGCTACGCTGATTGGCGCAAACGGTGCAGGAAAAAGCTCCACCGTCAGGGCTATCACCGGGCTGGAAAGCTTTAGCGGCAACATTATCTACAACGGTAAAAATGTGCGTAAGCATAAGGCCGAGGCGTTACTGCGCGACGGGCTGGTTATGGTCCCGGAAGGACGCGGGATCTTCGCACGCATGACGGTCCTGGAAAACCTGCAAATGGGCGCATGGCTCCGGCGTGACACTGTCACCGTAAAACATGAAATGGCAGAGATTTTTGTGCGTTTTCCGCGTCTGGGTGAGCGACAGCATCAGCTTGCCGGATTGCTTTCCGGCGGTGAGCAACAGTTACTGGCGCTCAACCGCGCGCTGCTCAGCCGCCCCCGCCTGCTGATTCTGGATGAACCGTCAATGGGGCTTGCCCCGAAGATGGTGGAGAATATTTTCACCGTGATTGCCGGGCTTCGTGAACGCGGCGTTGCCCTGCTGCTCATTGAACAAAATGCACGTCTGGCGCTGAACGTCACCGATACCGCATGGGTGATGGACAGCGGCAGTATTGTGCATCACGGTCAGTCAAAAGCGATGCTTGATGACGACCAGATAGCACACATTTATTTGGGCGAAATGCCCGTTTAACACACCAGCCAACATCAGGGAAAAACAATGAAAACAGTAAAAATCAGTGCGCTTAGCGCCGCGCTTCTGCTCAGTGGTTTTGCCTCAACGGGCGCATGGTCAGCAGACAGTGAAACGGTGCTTATCGGCCTTGCAGGCCCGTTAACCGGTCCATCTGCCCGTATCGGTAAAGACCTGGAAAACGGTGCGCAACTGGCGATCGACGATATCAACAAACAGCACCCGACCATCGGCGGCAAAGCCGTAACCTTTAAGCTGCAATCCGAAGACGATCAGTCTGACCCGCGTACGGCGGTTGCTGTGGCACAACGTCTGGTGGACAACGGTGTGGCAGGTGTTGTGGGCCACTGGAATACCGGGACCAGCATTCCCGCAGCACGTGTCTATCACGATGCCGGTATCGCTCAGGTCGCTCCGGTTGCCACGGGTCACGCCTATACCAAACAGGGTTTTGACACCAGTTTCCGTGTGATGGGCCACGACGATGACGGCGGTCAGTTCGCCGGTCAATACGCCGTGAATACGCTCAAGGCAAAACGTATTGCGGTAATCGACGATCGTACTGCATTTGGTCAGGGGCTGGCCGACGAGTTTATTAAATCGCTGAAAGCACAGGGCGTAAACATTGTTGACCGTCAATATGTTGACGACAAAACCGTCGATTTCAGCGCAGTGCTGACCGCCATTCGCAGTAAAAACGCCGACCTGATCTTCTTCGGTGGCGTGGACAGCCAGGCTGCCCCGCTGGCCCGTCGAATCAAACAACTGGGTATGAACGCCACGCTGATGGGCGCAGGCGGCTTCGTGAGCCAGACGTTCCTGCAACTGGCGCAAAAAGAAGGTAATGGAGTGGTGGCGCTAGAGCCAGGTCTGCCAGTTGAGCAAATGCCAGGCGGTAAAGCCTTTGAACAGGCGTACCAGTCGCGTTATCACACCCACATCGAACTGCATGCGCCGTTCGCCTATGACGCCACACGCGTTCTGGTTGCCGCAATGGAAAAAGCAAACTCTGTCGATCCGGCTGAGTATTTGCCTGCCCTGCGTGCAATCAGCTATTCCGGCGTTACCGGGCAGATTGCGTTTGATAACGAAGGCAACCTGAAAGCCCCATCATTTACCGTTTACAAAGTGGTGGATGGTAAATGGCAGCCACAAACCGTTCTGGGTGGCGCAAAAGCGAAGTAACGCAGTGAGGCAATGTGATGAGTGATAATAATGAGCTGGGTATTCTTGCCCGCCGCAAAATTGAAGCAGAAATTATTAAGCCAATTTACGAAATCCTGGTGCGCGAGATAGGAAAAACACGCGCTCAGGCCGTGATTGGCGAGGCCATTGAGCAGGCCGCAATCGACGCCGGGCAGCACTTTGCCCGACAGGAACCCAAGGGTACGGATGTGAAGAGTTTTATCGCGCTCCAGTATCTGTGGGAGAAGGATAACGCCCTCGACGTTAAGGTCATTGACGCCGACGAACAGCAGTACAACTACAACGTTACGCGCTGCCGTTATGCCGAGATGTATCATGAAATGGGGCTGGCCGAGATTGGGCATCTGCTCTCCTGCGCCCGCGATGAGAAGTTCATTGTCGGTTACGCGCCAGATGTCGAACTGACCCGCACCAGCACCATTATGCAGGGTGGTTCGTGTTGCGATTTCCGTTACCGCAGTAAAAAGGACAAAGCATGATCCGCGTGAATGCAGAGCGCCTGTGGTCAACGCTTGAAATGATGGCGCAAATTGGTGGAACGCCTGCCGGTGGCGTGACCCGTCTGGCGCTGAGTGAAGAGGACAGGATCGCCCGAAACCTGCTTCGGGACTGGGCGCTGGAAGCAGGCCTGAGCTGTGAGGTCGACAGCATGGGCAACATGTTTATTCGCCGCGCGGGCAAAAACCCGGCGCTTGCTCCGGTAATGACGGGGTCGCATGTGGATTCGCAACCGCTCGGTGGAAACTATGACGGGATCTACGGTGTGATGGCTGGCCTGGAACTGCTACGCACCCTGAACGATAACGACGTTGAAACCGAACGCGATATCGTGCTGGTGAACTGGACCAACGAAGAAGGCGCACGCTTTGCGCCTGCCATGCTGTCGTCGGGCGTATGGAGCGGCCAGTTCACTCAGGATTTCGCCTGGAGCCGCGCAGATAACCAGGGGATCACCGTCAGTGAAGCATTGGGCAATATCGGCTATCGCGGTGAAACCCCTGCCCGTGCGTTTCCACTCCACGCCTGTTACGAACTGCATATTGAGCAAGGCCCTATTCTCGAAGATGACGCCATTGATATCGGACTGGTTCGCGCCGCCATGGGACAACGCTGGTTTACGATAACCCTGGACGGCTTCGCCGCACATGCCGGAACGACCCCGATGCACAGCCGTCGGGATGCTTTAACCGCATTCGCCGAGCTGGCGCTGAAGGTTGAAAAGATCGGCTATCAGCATGAGCCAGACGGCCGCGCGACTATCGGTATGGCGCAGATCACGCCCAATTCGCGCAACGTTGTCCCTTCCAGGGTGGTGTGCAGTGTAGAGTTCCGCCATCCCGCGCAGTCGGTCCTGGAAGCAATGGAATCCGCACTTCACACTGCCGCAGAGCACCTCGCTGCACGCGGTGTAACGGCAACCGTTGAGCGTATTTTTGATTACGCCCCGATCGCATTTGACGCTGGGTGTCTGGCTCGCAGCGAAAATGCAGTAGCAGCACTGGGGTATTCATCAAAACCGATGGTGTCCGGAGCAGGACATGACACCTGTTACATCAGCAAGATCGCCCCGGCCAGCATGATCTTTATTCCGTGTGTGAAAGGCATCAGTCATAACGAAGCCGAATGCATTTACCCTGAATGGTCGGAGAAAGGGGCTAACGTTTTACTGCACAGCGTGTTAGCCGCCGCTCAGGATGTATAAGGCTCCCGTCAGATAGAGTGGAAGCGGGAAATATTTCGCTTTCACTCTGATTCATATCGCCACTCGCCGACTGATTTCCACCACCCGGTCGCTCGGAAGATGGTAATGATTAATCACATGCGTGCAATTACGTTGCATAAAGGCAAAAGCGCTACGCTGCCAGGACGCCATTCCGGTAGCACTTTCACGCGCCACAATCGTCTCATGGCCGACGTAGTAAGTCACATCGTCACTGGCAAACAGATCCTTCATTTCTCCCATCCCTTGCAGCAGATGAGGCACATTCGGATGTTCCATAAAGCCGTACTGCGCGACACCGTGCCAGTAATTCGGTGCTCGCGGAGTAATCACCATCCGCTGACGAGGGTCAACATAAGGCACATTAAGAATATCTATCGTCAGGGAGAACACATTGCGTTGCAGCGCGCGGTTTCGCGCAACATGCCAGTGCATCACCGGCGGGGTATTATGCTGCGTTCGGGTCAGAAAAACGGCGGAACCCGGAACTCTTGGGATGTCATCTGCCTTCAACTGAGCAAAAAACTGGTCAATGCCGATCCCCTTTTCGCCGACCGCTCGTGATACCGCTTTTATTCCCCGGTTCCAGATCACCATCACCGTACAAATAACAGCAGCCAGCAACAACGGAATATATCCCCCTTCCAGAACCTTGATCATATTGGCCACTAAGAAGCTGGTATCAATGATGAGAAACACAAGGGCAATCAAGGCGCTACTGAGCAGACTCCAGCGCCATACCTCGCGCATGGCGACGAATAATAATCCGGATGTCATCAGCATCGTCAGCGACACGGCGATACCATACGCGGCGGCGAGTTTATCGGAGGATTTAAAGAAGATAACCAGCCCGATCGTTACCACCATCAATAACCCGTTGATGACTCCTATGTAAATCTGCCCGTAGCTTTCAGCGGCAGTCTGTTTAATGCGAAGTCGTGGCAGCCAGCCCAGCAGAATAGCCTGACGGGTCATCGAGAAAGCGCCGGTGATGATGGCCTGACTGGCGATAATCGTCGCCAGCGTCGCCAGGAGAATCAGCGGAACCTGCAACACCGGAGGACATAACAGAAAGAAGATATTGTGTTTACTGTCTGCTCCGGCAAGTATCAGAGCAGATTGCCCGGCGTAATTGAGCACCAGCGCCGGGAACACCACACCGTACCAGGCAAACCAGATAGGTTTCTTACCAAAATGGCCCATGTCTGCGTACAGCGCCTCGGCGCCGGTCACACAGAGAAATACGCCCCCTAACACCATAAAGCTGACAAACCCGTTTGAGAGCAAAAAAGTCATGCCATACCAGGGATTCACCGCCAGTAAGACTGCCGGATACTGGATAATCCCCCATATCCCCAACGCGGCGATGACGAAAAACCACAGAGCCATTATCGGGCCAAATACCTTGCCGATTTTCGCTGTGCCAAAAGGCTGAATACAAAAGAGCACCAACAAAATGACGACCGTTAGAGGCAGAATACAGGGATGTGACTCCGGGATGACAATCGTCAGCCCTTCCAGTGCGGAGAGTACAGAGATCGCGGGGGTGATTGCACCGTCACCGTAAATAAGTGCCGCGCCGATCAATGCGGCAAAAATCACCCATCGCCCCCCTTTTCCCTTGCGCACCAGCAACGACATCAGAGCCATAATGCCGCCTTCGCCATGGTTATCAATTCGCATGGCAAACGCGGCATATTTAAGAGAGGTCACCAGGATCAGGGTCCAGATAATCAGGGACAACAACCCCAAAACCACTGAAGGGGTTGGATCGTGCCCTGATAAAGACAGTACCGTTTTAAAGGTATAGAGAGGGCTGGTTCCGATATCACCAAACACTACCCCCAACGCACTGCCCGCCAGTACGGCTATCCGGGGGGATTTTGCGGGCGTTTCACTGCATTGATGCAGGCTCATATTTTCCAGCGTGGGTAAGATAATCCTTTTAAAAACATAGCCCAGAGACCCGGTTCCCGCCATCCACGGTGCGATCACATAGCGTTATTGCTCATCTGCTCCGGTGATCCTCACAAGATGTACCGTCAGCCACAGCAGTTCGTTCCCGCCGAGGGGGATATCCAGTTGCGACTTAACATAGTCACGTATCAGCAACGAACAGCGGTAAACATGGGGAAACTCTTTAATAATTTGCACCAGCAGAAAACTGTCGCGGGATGTCTCCCGTTCACCTTCCTGCAAACGTTGCAAAAAGAACTGCATATGAATGAGAAAACGTGAGTAGTTGATAGACTCAGTATCGATCTCCCGTTTGAAGTGATACTGCACAAGGTTAAAAATATCCTTGAGCATTTTTACCGACTGCATGGTCTGTGCCACATCATCGCCCTGCGTCTGGCCGTTCACCAGATGAAACGCGATGTTACCCGCCTCTTCATCCGGAAGAGGCAGACCATACTGTTGATTGATTGCCACCACCGCGTCGCTGGCAACGCGATACTGCTGCGGGTAGAACCGCCTGACTTCTGAGAGCAAGCGGTTCTGGATGGCAATACCTTTGTTGCAGCGCTCAATAGCAAACACCAGATGATCGGGAATGGAGGATAGCGCCTCCAGATACCCTTTACGGTTTGAGTGTTCCTGGGGGCCGCTTGGAAAACGGAAAATATCCTACGTTAAGCCTGTTTTTTGTACATACTGCTATCTACTGAGCGTAACCTGAATTTTGTCTCAACGGGAGCGAAGCCGAAAAATGCGACATTTTACAAAACGAGCGGGGTGCGGAAGTTGTTAAAGGTGTAAAAAAGGATCTCAAGAAGATCCTTTTTTACATCAGGCAGCACCACTCTATGTGGTCAAATATCAATCACCTGAACATCCTTGATTATCCTCAAACATTTTAGAAAATTGGTTATTTTTCAAAATGTAGTAGGTCGTCTTACATGGATAAGTTATCGGGATACCATTTTCATCATACTCAATTTTTTGTGGGATCGCTTGACCGGTTAATATCATTAGAAAGCTGTTTTTCTGTGTATCGATCCTAAAATCTTCACCAACAGGAGTACCGTTATCAGCAACTTGCTGATAAACATTAGTTCCAGCAACAGCAGGAAGTTGTGAAACAACCTTCCCTGATAACTTATCTATAACCCAACCACACACACCACCTTGATGATCGAGACATTCATTTCCACTGCTCTTATCATCAGTGTATATGCGATAATGCCCTCCGAAATTTACTGGTTCTTTTAATTCACTGCTTGTTATTTTCTTCCAGTGACTGGAGTATTTCACCTGTTCACTAGAAAGATCTAACCTAGTAGCAAATGGGCCTTTGTTTATATCAGCCGGATAATCTTTAAATTCAGGTATGCCTTTGACATGTAGCTCAGCTGCATGAACAAAGGGGAGCATCAAACATGCAACGCCACTAAGTAAGTAGGGGAAAATTCTGCTAGTTCGTGCCATTTTTAGACTCTCTCAATATATTAACCATCTGATTAGGTGACAGATGTGCATGATTAAGTCCATCACCAGAGTAATAAGAAACACCTTCTTCTTGCGCAATCCGCCCTTTACTAATCGTGTTCCCCTTGCGAACCCCAGCAGAAGCAAACTCTTTAGCCCAGTCATATATTGCGTCTTCAACACTCCCATTACCTTCCAAATAGGCAATAATCGCAGGCCGTTTAACCTTAATAAGGTACTCTTCAAAAATCCGATCCTGAGTGGCCTCGTCATACAAGGAATTAACATCAAAATTGAGTGATTTCACCGCATCTATTAACGTTCCCGGGATGATCTGAAAACGACCAGTAGCAAACATCACATTCGTATGCAGCTGACTTTCCATAACTTGTTTAATAGTCATAGATAGTAGCGTAAATCCCCCCAGTACCACGGCACGCTGAGGTAATCCCGGTTAATCCGGTACGCCACCACCTCGCCGTCTGCCATACAGCGCACGGCCTGCTCTCCCTTAAACGGCACCGAAAAATCCACGGCCTCATTCATCGCCTGACCGCTGAGCGCACACCATGGCGTGGTGGTATCACTGATGTGAATGCCGCCGTGCCACATACCATTGCGACCGATAAGCCAGTGCCCGGTGGCCTCGCCCTCCAGATGCGCCAGCATCTCCTCCAGGTTACTGAACTCCCCGCCCCGGTTATTTTTCGGCACCGGCCAGCGGATGTCCGGGACCTGCGGGCCATTTTCCGGCTTCGACATAGCAAATCCTTTTTGTTTATCGGGTTAAATGCGGGGCTATCATACACCGTCGGACATTTTATCGCCGTTTCCGGAACGGAACACAAAAGTAAAATTTTGTAAGATATAACACTCTAACTCTCTGAACCGGCTGCTTTTACCCTGAGAATAGTCTGTCGCGTGGTATTGAATTCACGAGCCACAGCACTCACCGTCAGACCATGCTGAGTCGTTCCAGGACTGACTGCTTCTGTTCATCATTCAGTGCGGAGGGGCGTCCAAAGCGTTTCCCTGATGCCTTTGCACGTGCAATACACAGAGTGTGTGCGCTCAATGAGCAGATCGCGCAGGTTATCAGGGCATGGACAATGTTCATCGGATCTTCACCGATAAACGCTGGAAGTGCCGCCAGTCCTGGCGAGACAAAGGCATAACGAACCAGCCCGCTTAATCCAGCATACATTCCGGCGCAGCCCCCGCCGATCATTGCAGCAATCAATACGCGGCGGAATTTGAGCAGTACCCCGTACAGCGCAGGCTCGGTGATCCCCAGCAGTGCAGTAAAACCAGACGATGACGCCAGTTGGCGAAGGTTGCTGTTTTTGGTTTTCATGGCAACGCACAGGGTTGCAGCCCCCATTGCGATGTTTGACGCCAGCATGCCGGGTCCGTTAATCATTTCGAAACCGTTTTTGCTGAGCTGTCCCGTAGCAATCGGTGTCATAGCCCAGGCCGTACCGGTGATGATCAGGAACGGCTGCAACGTTCCCATCAGCATCGGGATTAACCAACTGGCGTGGCGGTCAATAGAGGCTGCACCTGCGGCGACGAGATCGTTGAGTAGAATACCTGCGGGACCAACAACCACCAGCGCCAGCGGCGCGGTGATCAGCAAAATCAGCATCGGCTTGATAAAGAATTTGATGATCGATGGTGAGACTTTTTCCGCAAAGCGCTCAACCCACGACATCAGCCAGACCGTCAGAATAATCGGCAATACTGACCCGGCGTAGTCGGAGAGAAGAACAGTGATGCCCATAAAATCGACCGGTTTCCCGGCTGCCATCATCTGACCGATGCCAGGATGCAGCAGCACGCCTGCAATGGTCATCGCCAGAATAGGGTTACACTCAAATTTCATCGATGCGCCGTAGGCCAGCAACACCGGCAGGAAGAAGAAGGCCGCGTCGGCGATCACGTTCAGCAACTGATAGGTTGGACTGATGGCACTGATCAACCCTGTCAGTTTGAGGATCGCCAGCAGCGCTTTGATCATCCCCGCGCCGGTAATCGCCGGGATCACGGGGGTAAACGTGGTAGAAATCACACTAATAACACGCGCTACCACCCCATTTCGTTTACCGTCTTTACCTTCTTCGCTGCGCCCTTTTTTCTCAGGCAACGCTTTGTTAAGCAGACGGAAAACCTGCTGAACTTCATTCCCGATCACCACCTGGAACTGGCCGCCTTTCTCCACCACGCTGATCACGCCCGGAATGACGCTGACCGCCTCATCCTGCACTTTTGCACGATCGTTAAACTCCATGCGCAATCGGGTCGCGCAATGCGTCAGCGTGCGGATGTTCTCTGCCCCTCCTACGTGCCGGAGGATTTTTTCTGCTATTTCGTTATAGTTCATGGTGTTTCCCTGGTGTTGAAGCAAAAAAAAAGACCAAAACAGAGACGCTCCCCTTAACGGGAGAGCATTTCTATTTTGGTCTTGCCTGCTTGCGCAGTAACATGCCGTAATAAAAATGGGCAATTTCGGCGGATTATCTGGACTTCATTTCTGTTGTTCAATCACCGCTTGTTAAAAATGTGATCTGTATTGAGTTAATTCTTATCGTCCGTCTGTGCCAGGCTGAACCAAATCCCGGTAGCCAGAATCAGCAACATCGCACCAGCACTGCCCAGAGCCACGCTGTGGGAGGTTGTAAATGCCGCTCTTGCCGCCTGAATGGTGGCTTCCGCCAGCGACGGCGCAAGATCTTGCGCCACCTTCACGGCTTCTCCAATCGACGATGCCGCTTTTTCAGCAAGCGTTGCATCCAGTTCAGACGGTAACGTAATGGTTGCCGAGAAGCTACGCGTGAGCAGCAAACCAAAGATGGCAATCCCCAGCCCCGCGCCAAGTTCATAGGACATGGTTTCAATCGCGCCTGCGGCAGCGGCTTTTTCTTTTGGCGCAGCCGCCATGATCGCCGCCGTTGAGGCCAGTAAGGCACTTGCTGCGCTAAAGCCGAGGAGGACCATCAACGCCCACGCCGCATATTGCTGAGTACTGAAATCAAGCTGAGACAGGCCCAGGAAACTCAACGCACTCAGCGCCATACCCCCCGTCGCCACAATGCGCAATCCCAGGCGTCCGACGAGCACACCGGCAATCGGACCACTGAAACCACTGGCAACCATCAACGGCAGCATAAACATTCCAGCATCAAAGGGAGTGAAGCCGTGAACGAACTGCAGTTCCTGCGCCATCAACAGTTCAAAACCGACCAGCGCAATCATTGCCGTCATCGCCATCACCACACCACTCAGAATAATCGGGTGGCAGAACAGGCGCATATCGATCATCGGCGTTTTCGCGGCAAGCTGAATGCGCACAAACGTGAAGAGCAGTATTGCCCCGGTCAGTAGCGTGACGGCCACCAGCCACGGAGACAACGTCCCTTTCAGCGCGGTTTTAGCACTGAAGACCAGCAGTAAAATGGCCACGATCAGCATCAGTGCATGGCTGATGTTCAGCGGTTGCTCTGGTCGCCCTTGCTGTACAGGGACAAAGCGAGCCGCAAGCGTCACCACCAGCAGCACGATCGGCACGTTGATCAAAAACACCGATCCCCAGTAGAAATGCTCCAGCAGCAGGCCGCCAATCAGCGGGCCAAACGCCGCGCCACCGGAGCCGACCGCAGCCCACACGCCAAGCGCGATATTGCGATGACGCGCCTCAACAAACAGTGTTCGGATCCCGGCCAGCGTCGCCGGAATGATCATCGCCGCGCCAATAGCCAGTGAGGCGCGAGCGGCAATCAACCACCCTGCCGTTGGCGCGAAGGCGGCAGCCAGAGATGACAGGCCAAACAGGATACTGCCCAGCATTAACAGCCGTTTAAATCCGATCCGGTCGCCAAGCGCTCCCATCGGCAACACCATACCGGCCATCACCAGCGAATAAATATCGATGATCCACAGTAATTCGTTACCGCTTGCGCCCAACGTCATGCTCAATGTCGGCGCGGCCACATGCAGCACCGTTGCGTCAATCGCAACCGGAATATAGACCAGCACGATAATCACTAACGCTAACCACTGACGAAACATAAATTTCCTTTTCACCCTAAAAACCTGGACACATGTCCAAAACGCGATCCTACGTAAAGTTGAACACTTGTCCAGCTCTTTGTTACACTCGTTTCGCCGCCATTGAGAGTGAGATGAAATGAGTTATTTGAGCAAGGAAGAGCGTCGGGAAGCGATCCTTCAGGCCGCCATGTGCGTCGCGTTAACCGAAGGACTGGCCGCTATGACGGTCAGACGCATCGCTGCACAGGCAGGTGTTGCCGCCGGACAAGTCCACCACCATTTTGCCTCAGGTGGAGAGCTCAAATCGCTGGCGTTTGTCCGGCTGATCCGCGAACTGCTGGATGCCGACGTCGTCCCACAAAATGCCAGTTGGCGTGAACGCCTGCATGCGATGCTCGGCAGCAATGACGGCGGCTTTGAACCCTACATTCGCCTGTGGCGGGAGGCACAAATTCTGGCCACCCGCGATCCTGAAATCAAAAGTGCCTATGTGATGACAATGGAAATGTGGCATCAGGAAACGGTTAACATTATTCACGCGGGTACAGAGGCAAAAGAATTTACCCTCAACGACAAAGCAGAAAATATTGCCTGGCGTTTTATTGGCTTAGTGTGCGGACTCGACGGTATTTATGTATTAAATATGCCGGAGATGGATGACTCAGCATTTAATAAGCACATTGATAAACTCATCAGCCTTGAATTGTTTTAATACTCCCTTGTGAGTATTAAAAACCGCTAAAAGTTACAATTAGTAACACATAATGCGAGCCCGTATTCCCTTTCTAAACTCAGGGGTTCGCTTTTTTATCTATCCTTTCAATTGCATCCCAAAAACGCCGATCACCTTAACGATACAACGCCAGGCATCTATCTGTTTTCATTTCACTTTTCTGTTTTTACGGGCAAGAAAGAGGGCGATATGTCACAACGAAATGAGAAAAACAATCATTATCTATTAAGTAACTGGAAACCTGAGAATGCAGCATTCTGGGAGAATAAAGGCAAACATATCGCACGAAGAAACCTTTTAATTTCTGTTGCTTGTCTGTTATTGGCTTTCTGTGTATGGATGTTATTTAGCGCTGTCACGGTTAATCTCAACAAAGTCGGATTTAATTTCACCACCGACCAACTTTTCATGTTAACCGCATTACCTTCGCTCTCTGGTGCGATATTACGCGTCCCCTACTCCTTTATGGTTCCAATATTCGGCGGGCGTTACTGGACGGTATTAAGCACAGTTATTTTGATTATTCCCTGCGTATGGCTCGGTATTGCCGTGCAGGATACCGCAACCCCCTACGGAATATTTATTGTTATTGCCCTGCTGTGCGGTTTTGCGGGCGCAAACTTCGCGTCAAGCATGGGAAATATCAGCTTTTTCTTTCCAAAAGCAAAGCAAGGTAGCGCCCTGGGCATCAACGGCGGGCTGGGCAATCTCGGCGTTAGCGTCATGCAGATGGTCGCGCCTCTCGTTATCTTTCTGCCAATGTTTACCTTCCTGGGCGTACGCGGCGTACCACAGGACGACGGTTCAACCCTGTGGCTGGCAAATGCCGCCTGGATCTGGGCCCCACTCCTGCTCCTGGCAACCGTAGCCGCGTTTTTTGGGATGAACGATATTGCCAGTTCTAAAGCCTCCATCGCCAGCCAGCTCCCGGTGCTAAAGCGCTTTCACCTCTGGCTTATGAGCCTGCTCTATCTCGCCACCTTCGGCTCATTTATCGGTTTCTCGGCAGGCTTTGCCATGCTCTCAAAAACGCAATTTCCTGAAGTGAATATTCTGCACCTTGCCTTTTTTGGCCCTTTGATTGGGGCGCTGGCACGTTCGGCGGGTGGCATGATCTCGGACAAACTCGGCGGTGTTCAGGTAACGCTGGTCAATTTTATCTTTATGGCTCTGTTTAGCGCCCTGCTTTTTCTGACATTACCCGGCTCAGGCTCCGGGAACTTCGTCGCTTTCTATCTCGTCTTTATGGGGCTGTTTCTCACCGCCGGTCTGGGCAGCGGGTCCACCTTCCAGATGATTGCCATTATTTTCCGCCAGATCACCCTTGCCAGAGTGAAGCAACAAGGCGGTACGGATGAACAGGCGCAGCAGGAAGCGGTCACCGAAACCGCCGCCGCGCTTGGTTTTATCTCCGCTATTGGTGCGGTCGGTGGTTTTTTCATTCCTAAAGCCTTCGGCACATCACTGGCGATGACGGGTTCACCGGTGGGCGCAATGAAAGTCTTCCTGGTGTTTTACGTCATCTGCGTGTTTGTGACCTGGCTGGTGTATGGCCGCAAATCGCACATCAAACAATAACCTTCCGTTCGGCATTTTGTGAGCAGTGTAACCCCGGGGTGAGTCTTTCACCTCGTCAGGAGAAACGTCATGAGTAAACTGTTGGATCGCTTCCGCTATTTTAAACAAAAAGGCGAAACCTTCGCCGACGGCCACGGACAGGTGTACCACACCAACCGCGACTGGGAAGACAGCTATCGCCAGCGCTGGCAGTTCGACAAAATTGTGCGTTCCACTCACGGTGTAAACTGTACAGGCTCCTGTAGCTGGAAAATTTATGTCAAAAATGGGCTGGTGACGTGGGAGACACAGCAAACCGACTACCCGCGTACACGCCCCGACCTGCCAAACCATGAACCTCGCGGCTGCCCGCGTGGCGCCAGTTACTCCTGGTATCTGTACAGTGCAAACCGGCTCAAATATCCGCTGGTACGCCGCCGGTTGATTGAGCTATGGCGAGAGGCGCTGGCTCAGCATAGCGATCCGGTGCTGGCCTGGAATGCCATTCAGAGCGATCCGCAAAAAAGCCAGAGCTACAAGCAAGTTCGTGGACACGGCGGATTTATCCGCTCAAGCTGGAAAGAGCTGAATCAACTGATTGCGGCAGCGAATGTCTGGACCATCAAACAGTTCGGGCCGGATCGTGTGGCGGGTTTTTCTCCCATTCCAGCAATGTCGATGGTTTCTTATGCCGCAGGCACGCGTTACCTGTCTCTTCTCGGGGGAACGTGCCTGAGTTTTTATGACTGGTATTGTGACTTGCCCCCCGCCTCACCAATGACCTGGGGCGAGCAAACCGACGTTCCTGAATCCGCCGACTGGTATAACTCCAGTTACATCATTGCCTGGGGCTCAAACGTGCCGCAGACCCGTACACCTGATGCCCACTTTTTTACTGAAGTCCGCTATAAGGGCACAAAAACTGTTGCCATCACGCCAGATTTCTCAGAAGTGGCCAAACTCAGCGATCAGTGGCTTGCACCGAAGCAAGGAACCGACAGCGCCCTGGCAATGGCGATGGGCCATGTGATCCTCAGGGAATTTCACCTCAACAATCCGAGCGAGTATTTCCTCAACTACTGCCGCCGTTATACCGATATGCCGATGCTGGTTCTGCTTGATGAACTGCCCGATGGCCGGGTTGTACCGGGGCGAATGCTGCGTGCCGCCGATCTGGCAGACGGGCTTGGCGAGGTGAATAACCCAGAGTGGAAAACAATCGCCTTTAATATTGCCGGCAACCTGGTTGTGCCCAATGGTTCAATTGGTTTTCGCTGGGGTGAAAAAGGCAAATGGAATCTCGAATCCGTATCAGCGGGCCAGGAAACCGAGCTAACACTCTCACTGCTGATCACCCACGATAGCATCGCCGACGTCGCTTTCCCCTATTTTGGCGGCAATGAAAACCCGCATTTTCGCAGCGTGAAACAAGAGCCGGTGTTGATTCGCCGCGTGCCCAGCAAGACGCTGACGCTGGCAGACGGCAGCCAAAAACGCGTCGTCAGCGTCTACGATCTGGTGCTGGCAAACTATGGTCTGGATCGGGGGCTTGAGGATAGCAACGCGGCAACAGATTACGCCGCCATCACAGCCTACACCCCTGCCTGGGCAGAGCAGATCACGGGCGTTCCTCGTCATCAGATAGAACAAATCGCCCGTGAATTTGCCGATACCGCCAATAAAACCCACGGTCGTTCAATGATCATCCTCGGCGCGGGGGTGAACCACTGGTATCACATGGATATGAACTACCGGGGAATGATCAACATGCTGGTCTTCTGCGGTTGTGTCGGGCAAAGCGGAGGCGGATGGTCGCACTATGTCGGCCAGGAAAAACTCCGCCCACAGACAGGCTGGCTGCCGCTCGCCTTTGCCCTGGACTGGAACCGTCCGCCGCGTCAGATGAACAGCACGTCTTATTTTTACAACCATGCCAGCCAGTGGCGTTATGAAAAACTGACCGCGCAGGAACTGCTTTCACCGCTGGCCGATGCATCGAAATTTACTGGCCACCTGATCGACTTTAACGTTCGTGCAGAGCGTATGGGCTGGCTGCCCTCGGCCCCACAGCTTAACCTCAACCCGTTACACATCAAAGCTCGCGCCGACGCCGCCGGAATGACGCCCCAGGAATACACCGTCCAGGCGTTAACGTCGGGGGATATTCGCTTTGCCTGCGAGCAGCCAGATAGCGGCAAAAACCATCCGCGAAATTTGTTTGTCTGGCGCTCTAACCTGCTCGGCTCCTCCGGAAAAGGCCACGAGTACATGCTTAAGTACCTGCTCGGGACAGAAAGTGGTATTCAGGGTGATGCGTTAGGTTCCACTGACGACGTCAAACCCGAAGAGGTGGAGTGGCAGACCACCGCCATTGAGGGCAAGCTGGATCTGCTGGTGACCCTTGATTTTCGCATGTCGAGCACCTGCCTGTTCTCCGATATCGTTCTGCCAACGGCGACCTGGTACGAGAAAGACGACATGAATACCTCGGATATGCATCCGTTTATTCACCCTCTTTCAGCCGCCGTTGATCCTGCATGGGAATCCCGCAGCGACTGGGATATTTACAAAGGCCTGGCTCAGGTTTTCTCTGAGGTGTGCGTCGGCCATCTGGGAACCGAAACCGATGTGGTACTCCAGCCGTTACAGCATGACTCCCCGGCGGAACTCTCCCAGCCGTTTGATATCCAGGACTGGCGCAAAGGCGAATGCGATTTAGTCCCGGGAAAAACCGCCCCCTCTATTGCCGTAGTCGAACGTCATTACCCGGACACTTACGAACGCTTTACCGCCCTTGGCCCGCTGATGGATAAGCTCGGTAATGGCGGTAAAGGCATTTCATGGAATACCCAACACGAGGTCGATTTTCTCGGGAAGCTGAATTACGTCAAGCCCGATGGCCCGGCGAAAGGCCGTCCGCGCATCGACACCGCGATTGACGCCTCAGAGGTGATCCTCGCCCTTGCTCCGGAAACCAACGGCCAGGTGGCCGTCAGAGCCTGGCAAGCGCTCGGGCAACTGACGGGGCGGGAACACACGCACCTGGCGCTTAACAAAGAAGACGAGAAGATCCGCTTTCGCGATATCCAGGCTCAGCCACGCAAAATCATCTCCAGCCCAACCTGGTCTGGTCTTGAAAGCGAACATGTCTCCTACAACGCAGGTTATACCAACGTACATGAGCTGATCCCGTGGCGCACGCTCTCCGGTCGTCAGCAGTTGTACCAGGATCATCAGTGGATGCGGGCCTTTGGCGAGAGCCTGGTGGCCTACCGTCCACCGATTGATACCCGAAGTCTCACCCACATGCGCGAGATCCCGCCAAACGGCTTCCCGGAAAAAGCGTTGAACTTCCTGACGCCTCACCAGAAATGGGGCATTCACTCCACCTACAGTGAAAACCTGCTGATGCAAACCTTGTCGCGCGGCGGGCCGATTGTCTGGATCAGCGAAACCGACGCCAAAGCGCTTGGGATTGAAGATAACGACTGGATTGAAGCCTTCAATGCCAACGGCGCACTCACCGCCAGGGCGGTGGTCAGCCAGCGAGTCCCGCCAGGGATGACCATGATGTACCACGCTCAGGAACGCATTCTGAATATTCCGGGTTCCGAAGTCACAGGACGCCGTGGTGGGATCCATAATTCGGTCACGCGCGTCTGCCCGAAACCGACTCACATGATTGGCGGCTATGCCCAGCTGGCCTACAGCTTCAACTATTACGGAACCGTCGGCTCGAACCGCGACGAGTTCATCATGATCCGCAAAATGAAAAACATTAACTGGCTGGATGGTGAAGGTCGGGATCAGGTACAGGAGGCGAAAAAATGAAGATACGCTCACAGGTTGGAATGGTACTGAATCTCGATAAGTGCATTGGCTGCCATACCTGCTCGGTGACGTGCAAAAACGTCTGGACCGGACGCGAAGGTATGGAATATGCGTGGTTTAACAACGTCGAAACCAAACCGGGGATCGGTTACCCGAAAAACTGGGAAGATCAGGAAGAGTGGCAAGGCGGCTGGGTTCGTAGCATTACAGGCAAACTCACGCCGCGTCTTGGCGGGCGCGTGGGCGTGCTGTCAAAAATCTTCGCGAACCCCTCCCTGCCGGGCATTGACGACTATTACGAGCCCTTCACTTTCGATTATCAGGACCTGCACCGTGCGCCAGAAGGCGACCACCTGCCAACCGCCCGCCCACGCTCGCTGATTAGCGGTAAACGCATGGATAAAATCACCGGCGGCCCTAACTGGGAAGAGTTGCTCGGCGGCGAATTTGAAAAACGCGCCCGTGACCGTAACTTCAATACGATCCAGAAGGAGATGTACGGGCAGTTTGAAAACACCTTCATGATGTATCTGCCACGCCTGTGCGAACACTGTCTGAACCCAAGCTGTGTGGCAACCTGCCCAAGTGGCGCCATTTATAAACGTGAAGAAGACGGTATCGTGTTGATCGACCAGGACAAATGCCGTGGCTGGAGGATGTGCATCAGCGGCTGTCCCTACAAAAAAATCTACTTCAACTGGAAAAGTGGAAAATCAGAAAAATGCATTTTCTGCTATCCGCGCATTGAATCCGGCCAGCCGACCGTCTGCTCGGAAACCTGTGTCGGACGCATTCGCTACCTCGGTGTGTTGCTGTACGACGCAGATCGTATTGAGGAGGCCGCCAGCACCGAACACGAAACTGACCTCTATGAACGCCAGTGCGATGTGTTCCTGAACCCACACGACCCGGCAGTCATCGAAGAGGCATTCAAGCAAGGCATTCCGCAAAACGTCATTGAGGCTGCACAACGTTCGCCGGTCTACAAAATGGCAATGGACTGGAAACTCGCCCTGCCGCTGCACCCGGAGTACCGCACCTTGCCGATGGTCTGGTATGTACCGCCGCTGTCTCCAATTCAGTCTTATGCCGATGCAGGTGGCTTGCCTAAGAGTGATGGCGTTCTGCCTGCGGTGGAAAGTCTGCGCATTCCGGTGCAATACCTGGCAAATATGCTCAGCGCAGGCGATACCGGTCCGGTTCTGCGTGCCCTGAAACGCATGATGGCGATGCGCCACTATAAACGCTCGCAAACCGTGGAAGGCGTGACCGACACCCGCGCCATCGAAGAGGTTGGTCTGAGCGTGGAGCAGGTCGAAGAGATGTATCGTTACCTCGCTATTGCCAACTACGAGGACCGGTTTGTGATCCCGACCAGCCACCGCGAAATGGCGCGCGATGCCTTCCCGGAGAAAAACGGCTGCGGCTTTACCTTTGGGGACGGTTGCCACGGGTCCGATACAAAATTCAACCTCTTCAACAGTCACCGCATTGATGCCATCAACATTGCCGAAGTGCGTGAACATGGGGAGGGAGAATAATGCAGATCCTCAAAATCATCGCCCTGCTGATTGAATACCCTGACGAGGTGCTCTGGGAAAGCCGTGATGAAGCGCTATCCCTGATAGCGCGGGACCTCCCCCGGCTACAGCCCTTTGCACAGCAACACCTGGACGCCCCCTTGCTGGATAAACAGGCACAGTGGTGCGAAGTCTTTGAGCGGGGACGTGCGACGTCATTACTGCTGTTTGAGCATGTACATGCCGAGTCCCGCGATCGCGGCCAGGCGATGGTGGATCTGATGGGCCAATACGAGAAAGCCGGGCTACAGCTGGACTGCCGCGAGTTACCGGACTACCTGCCGCTCTACCTGGAATACCTGAGTATCGTCACCGATAACGAGGCGCGGGAAGGGCTACAAAATATCGCGCCGATCCTGGCCCTGATTGGCGGACGCTTAAAGCAGCGTGATGTGGCGCATTATCAGCTATTTGATACGCTTCTTTCTCTTGCGGGAAGCCCGTTAACCAGTGACAGCGTCAACAGACAGGTCGCAACGGAAGCGCGCGATGATACACGACAGGCGCTGGATGCGGTCTGGGAAGAGGAACAGGTGAAGTTTATCGAAGACAACGCCACATCGTGTGACAGTTCACCGATGCAGCAATATCAACGACGCTTTAGCCAGGACGTTGCACCGCAGTACGTGGACGTCAGTGCCGGAGGCCCAAAATGATCCAATACCTCAACGTCTTTTTTTACGATATCTACCCTTACCTGTGCGGTACGGTGTTTTTTCTGGGAAGCTGGCTACGTTACGACTACGGGCAATACACCTGGCGGGCTTCATCAAGTCAGATGCTGGACAAACGCGGGATGGTGCTGTGGTCGAACCTGTTCCACATCGGAATTCTGGGGATCTTCTTCGGGCATCTCTTCGGAATGTTGACCCCGCACTGGGTCTACTCCTGGTTTCTGCCGATGTCGCAGAAACAGCTGATGGCGATGATCGCGGGTGGCATATGCGGCGTACTCACGCTGGTGGGAGGCGCTGGATTACTGATTCGCCGCCTGACCAATCCCCGTATTCGCGCAACCTCCTCCACCGCCGATATTTTGATCCTCTGCGTGCTGCTGGTGCAGTGCATCCTGGGACTCACCACAATCCCCTTTTCTGCGCAACACCCCGACGGCAGTGAAATGCTGAAACTGGTGGACTGGGCGCAGGCGGTGGTAACGTTTCACGGCGGAGCCTCGGCCTATCTTGATGGCGTGGCCTTTATCTTCCGTGTGCATCTGGTTCTGGGGATGACTATCTTTCTGTTGTTTCCGTTCACCCGCCTGGTACATGTGTGGAGTGCGCCAGTGGAATATTTAACCCGCAGGTATCAGGTGGTACGGTCGCGGAGATAAGTGTTTCCATATAGCGGTCAAAAGGTCTGTTTTTACGGGTAATAGCAGCAGACCTTTTATTTTCCGCGAATAACAAACACCACACTCCTTATATTCACGCCGCAAATATGTTCATTTAAAATATTAAAAAAAATGAGATCGCCATCATCCTGTAAAAATAAAAAACATCACTCACCCTGCAACCAGCTAATATAAAAACAAATCTGACGTTATTTAAAGCGCTACGGCGTTTTAAATGCCTGTCACTTTAAGTCCTGCCTAATCTGTATATAAGACACCATACATTATTGTCTAATCGTGGGAGATAATCATGCCATCCTATGTCATGTCTGTTCGTAAAGTATCCAGAGGAAAATTTACCGCTGATGTCGGCGATACCCATTATCTGATCGTCCCTGATGGACAGGACCCAAGTCCGGGCCATGCCGTCCCGGCAGAAGTGTGGTTTAACAAGATCACTCAGGGCGCACAATGGCAAAACGAAAAAGGCGAAAAGCGCGGTGACCTGCTGTTTTCTGCCCATGGATACAATATGAGCGAAAGCGAAGTGGTTGAGCGCCATCGGCTTCTGGCAAACGGATTATCTGAATTTGGTTTCAAGGGCATTGTGGTCTCATTTGACTGGCCTTGCGACGATAAAGCCCTCGCGTATTTGCCCGATCGCCACAAGGCAAAACTCACCGCGATGCGGCTTATGTCGGAGGGCATTGCCTATGTCTCCGCCAGGCAAAAACCAGACTGTCCAATTAACATTCATGTTTTAGGCCATTCAACAGGAGCTTATGTCTTAACGGAAGCCTTTGATGATGCGGATGATACCAACCTGCCTAACAGTGCCTGGAAAGTCAGCCAGATTATTTTTGTTGCCGGAGATGTTTCCAGCGGAACAATGTCAACCCCGGACCCAAGAAGTGACTCCATTTATCGCCACTGCATTCGTCTGACCAACTATTCAAGCCGACGCGACCAGGCGCTGGATATATCTAACGTGAAACGTGCAGGGGTTGCCCCTCGTGTGGGGCGGGTGGGTCTTCCGGATGACGCCCCGGCAAATGCGATTAATGTCGATTGCACTGACTATTTTAAACTGCTGGAAGACGATTCAACGATTCGCGAACAGGATGAACCCAATGGAATAAAAGGAATGCCGACCCACTCATGGTATTTTGGAAATAAAATTTTTACGCATGATCTCTTTTGTACATTAATTGGTATAGATCGCTTTACTATTCCAACGAGATCGATTGACCGGGAGGGGAAAACAATACTGGTACGTTAACCCCTGTGCCAACATCCCTCTCCTTTCGGAGAGGGAATTACAGCTATTTCCCCGCCTGCGGATGGGTATCAAACCCGGCCATGACCGCCGTCAGTTCTGCCAGCGAAAAACCGTGTTTAGGATCGTCAACGCCCAAACCAAAGCGCTCCTGCATCAACTGGTAAAGAGCCTCAGCATCCGGTAAGTGGATTTGCTCTTCCGCATGCGCACCCTGCCAGTGGGTAAAATGGAAGTTGGTCAGCGTCAGTTTGCCACCGTCGGGGAGATGACGGCACATCAACAGATGGTGGCGGAAATGCGATTGCGGCCAGTGGGCCGACCAGAAATTGCCCATCACATAATCGCTAAAATATTGCGTCGTCAGATCAAAATGGTACATCGATTGCCAGTGTTCATGATGGCGGAACTGTAAAACCCAGTCGTTGCCTTCACTCAGCAGACGGTACAGACCGTGCGGCGTGGCCTGCTCCTCATTAGCGAGTAAACGGATTGGCCCGGTCAGCGTCTGCCCGCCAAACCCGACATCGGCGATCCAGCGTTCGCCATTCACTTCGACCAGCAGCAACCGGTGGGTGCGCGGCGGCATCTGAGGCGGAGCAGACAGCACCACGCGCCCCAGAACGCTGCGAACGTTAAAACCGGTTTCACGTAAAACGCGCTCAAAAAGACCATTTTGCTCAAAGCAGTATCCGCCACGCCGGGCTGTAACCAGTTTGTCAGCGATACTTTGGTCATCGAGGTGAATCTCTCGCGGCAAAACGACGTCAATATTCTCGAAGGGAAACGCGCCGTTGTGCTGCAAATGCAAGGCGCGAAGGGTATCAAGATCGACCGAAACGGGCTTCTGCCAGCCCGTACGGGCGAAATACGCGTTCAGAAATGGAGACATATTTGAGCTTCCTTGTTTAGATATTCCCTGTTTATAAACTATTTTTATCCGCTCACTGGTGCAAAAGTGCTTTTTTATCCGCGCGCGCTACGCTGCATGATCCCGAGTGCACTCAGCATCAAAACCAGCCCGGTCAAAAGCGTCAACGTCGCCATGGCCATACCTTGTCCGACGGAACCTTGCTCAAACTGACGCCAGATAAACACCGACACCGTCTGCGTTCCTGCCGGAGCCAGTAACAGAGATGTCACCAGCTCGCGTGAAGCAATGGCAAACACCATCAGCATCGCGGCCAGCAGTGCAGGCGAAACCAGCGGCATGACAATAAAGCGCAACGCCTGAAACGCAGAAGCACCGTGAACGCGGGCGGCAGGCTCCAGATTCCCCCCCAACTGTCGCAACGCACTGCTGACGTAACGTACCGGCCACGGAAGCAACAAACAACAATAGGACAGCAACAGAATGACCCAGGTATTGTAAGGCGACACGGGCAAGCCGGGGCGGTTCCAGAGCAGGATCAACCCGACACCGACAACAATTCCGGGGAGTGCGGCAGGCATCAGCGATAGCGCATCAAGCGCGCCGCGCCCTTTTATCTTCTGAACAACGACCAGCCAGGAGGCCAATAACCCTAACCCTCCCGTGAGACACGCTGCGCCAAGAGCCAGCGACAGGCTGGTTCCTAACGCCGCAAGCGCATCCCCTTGCTGGCTAAAGAGCGCCACGTAATGTGACATTGTCACATTTGACAGTGTCACACCGCCGGATAATGTGCCCAGCACTCCAGAAAGTGCCATGGAGAGTCCCGGCAAAATCACCGCGATGATCCCGACGCTGCCCATGATTATCACCATCGGCAGCGCATACACCCCGGCATGTGCCCCCGTGTTTTCCGTCGGCTTACCGGTGATGCTGGTAACATCATGCTGACCTGTCAGTTTTTTCTGTACACCCCATGCACAAAGCGCAATGACCACGAGGACCACCGACAACATCGAGGCCCCGGAAAGATCAACCGGCCAGTCCGCCAGTTTTTTCTCGATATCGGTGGTGAGCATCACCACTCCGGCTCGCGTACCCAACGCTGCGGGTACGCCGAACTCCTCAATCGCCAGCGTAAACGCCAGTAACATCCCCGCCGCCAGTGACGGAGAAAGCATCGGCAATGTGATATGCCAGAATGCCCTTCCGGCACTTGCACCATGCACGCGGGCGACCAGTGCCAGTCGCTGGCCGCTCGCCAGCAAACTGCGCGAGACGGCAAAATAGATCACCGGAAAAATATTCAGCGCCATCACCAGAACAATACCGGTTTTGCTGAACAGTAAATCATTCAGGTTTAGGCCGGTTAACTGCTGGAGATAGCCGTTGGTTTGCAGAACCAGCATCCACGACAACGCAGAAATATAGGGCGGCGTTAAAAAAGGAATAAGGAACAGGAGATCCCACATGCGTGGCAGTGGCAGCGCAAACAATCCACGAGCCACACCTAGCGGGAAACCTATCAGGGCACTCACCAGCGCGACGCCCAGCGCTATCTGCAACGTACCGCCCAGCATGGCCGGTAATTGCGGCTCCGCCAGTAACACGGTTACACCGCTAAACGCCCCCTGAAGTGAGCCTGCACTGAACTGGGGAAATACGGCCTGAAACACGATAAATGAGAGCGGAAGCGCGACCAGGATCACCAGCAGTGCCAGCGTCATCATCGACAAAATTCGTTGATTCACGAGACGTTCCTGAATACGGGGGTTGCCCCCCGTCGGGTAATTTAGAGGGCGAAAAGGGTGTTAAAACGCTTAAGGATCTCGCTGCGCACGCTTGAACCATCGCTCCTGGTCGGCAGGATTTTCAGCTCATTCAACAGCGGGCGTTTGGCCTTCACGTCTTCACGCGCAGGCATCAGCCAGGCGTCGGCCACCATGGCCTGACCTTCCGGCGACAGAACATAGTCGACAAAGGCTTTTGCATCATCTGCGTGTTGCGAGGATTTGAGGATCATCATCGGGCGTGGCGCAATCACTGTCCCGCTGGCCGGGAAGATTACTTTCAGGGATTCGCCCTGGCTAATGTTGCCATACGAGACATAATCCACCGCACCAAATACAGCGGCTTTCGCCCCCTGCATGACCGGTGTTACTGCCTGGGCATTTGGGCCGCTGACGACCATGCCATTTTTCTTCAGCTCATCAAATAGCGCCCAGGCTTTGTCCCCCATGCCGTTTTGCAGACCGATCAGCAAATCAAGTGAGGCGCCTGATAACGCCGGGTCTGGCGTAGTCACTTTGTCTTTAAAGGCCCCGGAGGTGAGGTCCTGCCACTCTTTTGGCTCCGGCGTACCGCTTTTGGTATTCCAGACGATCCCCAGTGCTGATACCCCCTGAGCTACATAGTCAGTGGTTTTAAGCTCAGCCGGAACCTTCTCTGCATTCGCACTTTGGTACGGCAACAACCAGCCGCGCGTATGTAAATCTTCCGCCGTGTCCCAGGAGGCAGAGATCAGAATATCGGCCTGCGGGTTAGCCTGCTCGGCTTCAAGACGGGCCATCACTTTTCCGGTGGTCGCCTGGAAGATATCGACCTTCACGCCGGTTTTCTTTTCAAACCCGGTCGCCAGATTCTTTGCCAGTGACCCTGGCCCTGCTGTGTATACCGTCAGCGCATGGGCGCTGGACATCATGACGGACGATAACGCCATTGCGAGCAAAACTCCTTTTTTCACGGACATGGTGGTTTTCATGCGAACTCCCCTGAGGTTGAAATCAAACGATCGGCAGCGATGCTGCCAGCAGATAAATGCACGATGCGGTCGGCCAGGATTTCAGCCTCCCGGCGATCATGGGTAACATACACGGCAGTGGTCCCGAGCTGGCGCAACAACGACGACATCTCCAGGCACAGCGATTCACGCAGTTCGCTGTCAAGGTTGGAGAGCGGTTCGTCAAACAGCAGCACCCTGGGTTCAGCGACAATCGCCCTCGCCAGCGCCACGCGCTGTTGTTGTCCGCCCGATAAGCCAGCAGGTTTTCGTGCAGCAAACTCTCCCAGCCCGACACGCGCTAAAGCCTGCATGACGCGGCTTTCGCGTTCCTGACGAGGGATATTGCGCATCCTGAGGGGAAAGGCCACGTTCTGCCCGACCGTCATATGCGGCCACAGAGCGTAGTCCTGGAAGACCATACCGATATCGCGAGCCTCTGGAGGCAGGGACCAGCCTGCTTTCGCCACCTGACGTTCAGCAAAATGGATTTCACCCTGTGCGGGGTGTGATAGCCCGGCCAGCAGCCGTAAGAGCGTACTTTTCCCGCAGCCTGATGGACCCAGCAGCGCAACCACGCTGCCCGCCTCAATGTGCAGATCGATCTGATTCAAAACAGTGTTCGCACCAAAAGCGTACGAGACGCCTTTAAGCGTTATTGACGTGAGCATATTGTTATCCTCTTTGGGATTTACTGCCCGCCACTGTAGGCAGCCAGTGTGACGAATACATGACGCTAATGTTGCGTCTTGATTTCCTCTGCACTTCAGTCGTTTAATGCCAGCAAGCACATATAAGAGGAATAACGATGAGCCACTTCCGCCCTGTCGATTTAAAACATGCCAGCCGCTTGCTTAATCATGGCCCGACGGTGCTGATCACCAGCCGGGATGAAACCATTAACCGTCGCAACGTGATGGCGGCAGCCTGGTCGATGCCCGTCGAATTTGAGCCGCCTCGTATAGCAATCGTGGTCGACAAAAGCGCCTGGTCACGCGAACTGATTGAGCGCAGTGGCAAGTTTGGCATTGTGATCCCAGGCGTTGCCGCCGCTAACTGGACCTACGCAGTGGGCAGTGTCAGTGGTCGTGACGAAGATAAATTCAACTGCTACGGGATCCCGGTGGTGAATGGCCCGGAACTGGGTCTGCCGGTTATTGAAGAGAAATGTCTGGCGTGGATGGAGTGCCGTTTATTGCCAGTCACTTCAGCCGCAGAGAAATATGACACCCTGTTTGGCGAAGTGGTGTCTGCCGCAGCGGATGAGCGTGCATTTGTCGCAGGTCGTTGGCAATTTGATGATGACAAACTGAACACGCTGCACCATCTGGGCGCCGGAACCTTTGTAACCAGTGGGAAAATGGTGAAAGCACCGGATTGATTAAGTCAATCATATCCAGCTGAAATATAATGGTTTTCCATAACATCTCATGCTTATCGTTATGACAGGAATCGGTGGATGTTTTCGAAGCTGCATTCGCTACTTCTCTTTAATAGAAATGACACGGCAGCCTTATGGCCACCGTGTCAGACTGATTAACTCTTCACTCGCCGCGCTATAATCTCATCCGCCACATTGCGTGGTGCTTCCGCGTAATGGTGGAACTCCATGCTGTAAGTCGCACGCCCTTGTGACATGGAGCGCAGCGTGGTGGCATAGCCAAACATCTCGGCCAGCGGGACATCGGCGCGAATAATTTGGCTGCCATACCGCTCTTCCATCCCCTGCACCATACCGCGACGGGAAGAGAGATCGCCCATGATATTCCCGGCGTACTCTTCCGGTGTTTCCACCTCCACATGCATGATCGGTTCGAGGATCGCCGGGTCAGCTTTACGCGCCCCCTCTTTAAAGCCAAAGATCGCCGCCATGCGGAAGGCCATTTCAGACGAGTCGACATCATGATACGAACCAAATGTCAGCGTCGCTTTCACATCAACAACCGGATAACCCGCCAGCACACCTGTGTTCATCGCTTCGCGTAGCCCTTTTTCCACAGATGGAATGTACTCACGCGGAACCACACCGCCTTTGGTGGCATCTTCGAAAACAAAGCCACTCCCCGCCGCAAGCGGTTCAAGACTGAGGACAACGTGTCCGTATTGCCCTTTCCCGCCGGACTGACGAACAAATTTCCCTTCAATGTCTTTCACGGCTTTGCGCAAGGTTTCACGGTAAGTCACCTGCGGACGTCCGATATTCGCCTCAACGCCAAACTCACGTTTCATGCGGTCAACAATGATTTCCAGGTGCAGTTCGCCCATACCGGAAATAATCGTCTGGCCAGACTCTTCGTCAGTATGCAGACGGAATGACGGATCTTCCGCCGCCAGGCGCTGCAACGCGATGCCCATTTTTTCCTGATCGGCCTTGGTTTTCGGCTCGATCGCCAGTGAAATAACCGGGTCCGGGAATTCCATTCTTTCGAGCGTAATCACGGCATCCGGGTCGCAGAGCGTGTCACCCGTGGTGACATCTTTTAATCCTACACAGGCCGCGATATCGCCCGCCCGCAACTCGTCCACTTCATGACGATCGTTCGCGTGCATTTGCACAATACGGCCAATGCGCTCTTTCTTGCCCTTCACCGGGTTATAAACCGCATCGCCTTTTTTCAGCACGCCGGAATAGACGCGGATAAAGGTCAACTGGCCGACATACGGGTCAGTCATCAGTTTGAACGCCAGCGCGGAGAACGGCTCGTCATCAGAGGGATGTCGTTCTGCATGCTGGCCTTTTTCATCCAGGCCATCAATCGCAGGCACGTCCAGTGGCGACGGCATCAGCTCGACAACAGCATCGAGCATGCGCTGTACCCCTTTGTTTTTAAAGGCACTGCCGCACAACATCGGCTGGATCTCCCCCGCAATAGTACGGATACGTAACCCCTTGATGATTTCAGCTTCATCAAGTTCGCCCGTTTCCAGATACTTATCCATTAGCTCGTCACTGGCTTCAGCGGCGGCTGACACCATTTTCTCGCGCCAGGTTTGCGCCGTCCTCAGCAGGTCATCCGGAACGGGACCGTAACTGAAGGTCATCCCCTGGGTTGCGTCGTCCCACAAAATGGCGCGCATTTTAATGAGATCAACCACACCGGTGAAATGTTCTTCTGCACCGACCGGGATCACAATCGGAACCGGGTTCGCTTTCAGACGGTCCTGCATCATCTGCACTACACGGAAGAAATCAGCCCCCGGGCGGTCCATTTTGTTGACGAAAGCCAGACGTGGCACATGGTATTTGTTGGCCTGCCGCCACACAGTTTCCGATTGCGGCTGTACGCCACCAACCGAGTCATACACCATCACTGCGCCGTCAAGCACACGCATGGAACGTTCCACTTCAATGGTGAAATCCACGTGCCCTGGGGTGTCGATGATATTGATCCGGTGCGGTTCAAAACCTCTGTCCATACCCGGCCAGAAACAGCTCACGGCAGCAGACGTGATAGTGATCCCGCGCTCCTGCTCCTGCGCCATCCAGTCCGTTGTTGCCGCGCCATCGTGGACTTCACCCAGTTTGTGGCTCATACCGGTGTAAAACAGGATGCGCTCAGTGGTGGTCGTTTTACCGGCATCGATATGCGCGGAGATACCGATGTTGCGATAACGTTCGAGAGGGATGGGTCGGGGCATGATAGATCCTTAGTCAGTTTGACATGCAATGAAAGGCCAGGATGGCCTGATGTTCGTTCGTTTGCTATAATAGTCCTATTGTACGAGTATAATCGAACTATTTTTTACTGATTGACCTATTGTTGATATAGCTCAATCTGATATCAGACGCAGGAAAACTATGATCCCAAACCATCCAGAACCCGAACAAATACAGCTTGAAAACGTGCTTTTCGCCCTTGGAAACCCGCTCCGATTGGCGATTATCCGTAAGCTTGCCGACGGGAGTGAACTGAGTTGCAACGCCTTGCGTCCGGAAGATGTGGTGAAATCCACGATGACACACCACTGGCGGGTGCTGCGTGACAGCGGCGTGATCTGGCAACGACCTCAGGGGCGGGAAAATATGATTTCACTGCGCAGAGACGATCTTGACGCCCGCTTTCCGGGCCTGATGGACACATTGCTGCAGGTGATGTAAGCCAGGTTGATGGATAAACAGCATCGACCCGAAATCGTCGATGCTGTTGGTATAAATCAGGCAGATTCAGGATCCAGAAGCGACGTTCCATAAGAATTGTCGACGGTACAGCGCCAGCGGTTGTCATGTTCTTGTCGAAAGACGTAGGTTGCCCGGCGCGTTGTCTCTGCCATCCCACCCTGACCATCAGGAAAACGCAGCAACGTTTCCATAATCACCAGCGCATTCCCTCCACCTTCGATAATCTGCATTTCGCCCTGCTCAACAACCAACTGCCCCTGAAAATAATCAGAAATGGCCATAAAAGCGTTGCGAATATTCTCTTTTCCGGTCGCAATCATGCCGGGCTTAATCACCAGCGCGGCATCTTCAGCATAGTGATCCATCAGCGCATCATAATCTTTTGCTGAGATCGCCCGGTCACATGATTCAATAATGTGTCGTATCGGATGCAACGGCATCTGCGTTTCTCCTGTTAAGTACCCAACCCGCGCCAAAGACCGCTGGAGAGATCATTCGCGAAGCGCTTCACGTGCAGCAACGTGAACACATTCACTAAGACGTTCTAACAAGGTCAATTTTAAACTCCATCGATGCCAATATAACCGGGTATCGACAGGATTACCCTCTGCTATTTCGACCAGTATTCCCTTATCCCGAAAAGGTTCAGAAAGGTGTTCGGGAAGCATCCCCCACCCCAGTCCGCGCAAAACTGCGTGAAGATAGGCCGATGTTGAGGGTATATATTGTGACGGTGGCTCAATATCACACGATATAACCTTCCGGATGAATTTATTCTGAAGATCATCCTTGTGATTAAACATAATTACCGGTGCATTTTTCAGCGTTTTTTCAGAAATACCGTCGCGGAAATATTCCGCATAATAATCAACAGAAGCGTAGGCTTTATATCGCATGGTCCCCAGGTACTCAACTTTGCATCCCTGAACAAGGGTGGGATCGGCACTTACGGCAGCCATAACTTCGCCTTTTTGCAGCAAGGTTGCACTGTAATCCTGGTCTTCGATTCGCACATCAAAAACAATGTTTTGCTCCCTGAATGCCGTATTTATTGCAGACAAGAACCAGCCATCGACTGAGTCCGCATTAACCGCAACTACCGCTTTTCCCTGATATTTTTTCTCCTGAACGGCGAAAAAATCTTTTTCCAGTAATTCTATTTTTTCAGCATATTGATACAGCTCCATGCCCGCCTGGCTGGGTTGACAGGGACTGCCCCTGATAATTAATACCTGCCCAACCTCTTCTTCCAGCACCCGGATCCTCTGACTCACCGCTGAAGGCGTGATATGCAATTTTCGGGAGGCCAGTTCAAAACTCCCACTCCGGATAATCGCCATAAACGTCTCTAAAAAAGAGTAATTGAGTTTCATCTTAAGTTTTTCTTACGCATCTGAATTTTAATTAATTTGCCTTAACCCATTATTTTCATCAACCTGTATTCAATCAATAAACGTGGCTAAAGGGTAAATTCATGACAACAACACTCACATATTTCCAGGGACGGGCTGGCGATCATAATGACCTCGCCATTCCCGGAGCCCTGGCGCTGGCAAAATGGCTGTCAGACATCACCGGGTTAAATCCTGTTTCCGTTGGGGAACCGGCTCCCGCGTTGAATACAGGCTGGTCAAGTGAATTAACCGCTGCGATGCCGGATTTAAAAAAGATGAAGGCGCATATGGAGAGCGTTTTTACGCATGGCGGGCGTTCTCTTGCCGCCACCAGTCGCTGCGCTGTTTCGCTGGCAACACTACCCGCCCTTGCGAAATACCGTCCTGATGCCTGTATTGTCTGGTTTGATTCGCATGCCGATCTCAATACGCCGTCATCAACCGAGAGCGGTTATTTAGGGGGGCTGGCGCTTTCAGGTCCCACAGGACTTTGGGATTCAGGGCTCGGTAGCGGTTTCTCCCTTGCATCCGTTATCCTCGTGGGGCAACGGGATCTGGATGCATTCGAGAAAAAATGTATTGCTGAAAACAGCGTGGCGTATATTCCATTAGGTGACAATTATCTTGAACAATTACGTCAAAACATAAACGGACGCCCTGTCTATATTCATCTTGATTGCGATGTCATGGAGCCGGGAATTGTCCCCACAGACTACGTTCATCCGCAGGGAATGACGCTTAATGATCTGGAACAGGCTTGTTCCCTGCTGGCGGAATCAACCATCATTGGTCTGGAAATCGCAGAGTTCCAGAATGCATGGACGCCCGATTCAGACCCTGTTTCACCCTCGGAATTAATTAACGCACTGCTGCCTGTTATCAATAAAATCGTGAAACCGAATTAAATACGCTGCAATGAACGCAAAAAAAAGACGACAGTGAGGGTGTCGTCTAAAAGTTGAACATCACAGGTCCTTGAGGGTTAGTCAGGACTTCTCGTTATAAAAACTTAATAAGCCATCAGGCGCAGGGCTAAATCCTCCGGGTAAGGGGAAAAATAGTTCTGCGTCTGCAAATACCGATCAGGATATTCCGCCAGATAATGTTTCAGCAGTGTCAACGGGGCAAGTATCGGTAACACCCCGGCGCGATAGTGGAGGATCACCTCACGCAGTTCGCCGCGCTGACGGGTATTTAGCTGGTCACGAAAGTAGCCCTGAATGTGCATCAGCACGTTCGTGTGGTTTTTCCGTGAGGCATTTTTTTTCAGGATCGTCATCAGCTTCTCGCGGTACGCCACGAAGAAAGCGTCCAGATCGTCCCATTCATGTAACGAGGCGACAAAGGGGCCAATTTCACGGTAGCCAGCCTGGTGATGCGCCAGAAGCTGAAGCTTGTAACGGCTGTGGAAATCCAGCAACGCACGACGAGTCAGGCCGTTAGCCCGCAGCGAATTGAGTTCATGCAGGGCGAACACGCGTTCGACAAAGTTCTCCCGCAGTGCCGGATCGTTCAGGCGTCCATCCTCTTCAACAGGCAGCCACGGGTATTTCTCCAGTAATGACGCGGTAAAAATACCCACGCCCTCTTTTGGCCCACGATTGCCCTGCTCGTCGTACAGTCTCACGCGCTCCATGCCACAGCTAGGGGATTTGGCGCAGACGATAAAACCGGACAGACCGCCCAGTTGAGGAAGACAGGTGTCGATGAAAGTAGCCATCTTTTCGGTCATATCGTCGTTGGGCGTTTTACTAAAACGTATCCGGGTCTCCCCTTCGGGGGTTTGCACAAGGCGCAGTGCGGGCCGGGGAACAGGCAGACCAATGGACATCTCCGGACAAACCGGTTTGAACATCACCCATTGTGCCAGCCGGTCCATCACAAAGCTCATCCGTTTATGTCCACCGTCAAACCGCACAGCCGAACCAGTTAAACATCCGCTGATCCCAATAACAGGTTGAGTGTTCATGGCGCTATCCTCTTTACTGCTCTTTTCGGGTGAAGAAAAGCGTGACCGTTCCAACGGTAACCTCAAATTTCTTCATCTCGGTTTTATTAAAAAGATGCGTGCCGTCTTGCAGATACATCCAGTCATCAAAATGCAAAAGCAAGGTGCTGCCGCTGGTGTTAATGTTCATGCTGTAGCGCCAGTTGAAGGCATTGCCCGCGGCCTGACCTGTCGCTACCCCCTCAATATCACTCGCCGTACCTTCGTAGCGATCGGCGCTGATACGGCGGATGTACCACGTCCGCTGTTGTTTCTCGCCATCGTCATAGAGGAAGCGTTCGTTCAACGTCAGCGTATCGCCTACGACGTCGCCATTAATCTCGACATGGAAGCGACGCAGTTGTTTGCCGCTGCGACCCTGGACCATGCCCCACGCTTCCGTTTTCCCCTGGAAAAAATGGAAGATATCGAGTGTGGGCTGTTGGGGTCGGTAATCATTTATTTCCGCGCTACAGCCCACCAGCAACATCATGAGCGTCAGACCGAGTATCAGGATGCGTTTCATTTCCTGCCTCCCATTAACTGCTGACGCAGATCAGGGTATGTAGTGCGTGGGCTAAGCCAGATCGCCAGAAATTGCGTGCTGAACGCTTCTGACTGACGAGGTCCCAGGCGGATAAAGTTTTTTTGCGCCGCAGATGCGCGATACCAGAACTGGCCTTGCTTATTTTCGAACACGAAGGCCAGTTGCGTGCCTGATGCCACATCAGGCCAAAGTGACAGCAGCATGCGAAGCCACTGCTCGCTCTGCGGCTCACGCGCCAGAATGCCCTGCGCCTGCCACTGTTCACGGGTGGCATCGACCAGTGCCTCACGGTCGATATTGCGTTGATAGCGAATGATCAGTGCCTGATCCTGCGAGGGACCGGTATATCGGCCATCTGGCGTACAAAGCTCAGAGGTGTAGAGGGTAAACGGCCCCCAGGTCAGCGTTGCATCGCCCACCTTTTGCCAGGTTAGCCAATCGTCGGCATGTACCGTCGCGATACCTGTGAGCCACAGCATCAGCAGTAATGAGGTTCTCATTGCCGTTTCCCCATCAACATATGGAAAAACAGCATCAGAACCAGCCAGCCAGGGGACATCACGCTGACGACAATGACGCTCGGTTCCAGAAAGGTGATAGCGCCAAGATGGTGACCAATGACATACGCCACCGGTCCACCAACCGTTGCCAGCAGAGCCAGTATCCACCCAGGGATCGTCGCCGTGCAGGTCAGACCTGTCCAGACAGTGGCAAACATTAACCACAAGGCCACCATCCACAATGGCAACAGCCCGTCGCCGTTGAAATCGATAAGCCCGGTCAGCACCCAGAATGCATCCAGTGTGCAGCCAGCAACGGCCAGCAATACTGCGTAAAGACGGTGTGCAGGTGACAGCATGATGCAGGCGAGGATAGCCAGGCCAAGCCATAAAAACAGGCCACGTTCACGAAACAACACCACCAGCGTCCAGTAGAGATCGAACGCAACCGCCATCAGAAAAACCTGTACATAGCGCTTCATACACGTTCCGCCGTAAGCTGTACCACGCTGATGGTACGTGCGTTAAATCCGGCCTCGCAGTAACCAAAGTAGTAGAGCCACATTCTGCGGAAGCGGTCATCAAAGCCCAGTTTTTCAATATCCTGCCAGGCGTGAACAAAACGCTGCCGCCAGTGCGACAGTGTGCGGGCATAATCAGGTCCCATGTCAAACACGTTGCGAACGACAAAATCTGTATGACGGGTCATCAGATTGTTCATCGCTGTAATACTCGGCAAAAAACCGCCGGGGAAAATGTAGCGCTGGATAAAATCGACGCTCTTGCTGTAATCCCGGTAGCGCTGATCCTGGATGGTAATGGCCTGGATCGTCATTTTTCCACCTGAGCGAAGACGAGCCTGACAGGTACGGAAGAAAGCGGGTAAGTAACGTTTCCCAACGGCTTCAATCATCTCAACCGAAACCAGCTTGTCATACTCGCCCGTCAGATCACGGTAATCACATAACAGAACCTGCACCCTGTCCTGCAACCCCGACCGGGCGATCCGCTCGGTTGCCCACTGGTACTGCTCCTGCGACAACGTGGTGGTGGTAACACGACAGCCATAGTGACGGGCGGCGTACTCCGCCATCGCCCCCCAGCCCGTACCGATTTCCAGCAGATGATCGCTGGGTTTCAGTTCCAGTTGTTCGCACAGGCGAGACATTTTGGCCTGCTGAGCCAGACCAAGATCCTGTTCACCGTTGGAAAACAACGCGCTGGAATAGAGCAACTCTTCATCCAGAAAGTGCGAGTAAAACGCATTGCCCAGGTCATAGTGTGCGGCGATATTTTCCCGCGCCTGTACTCGGTGGTTTCGCCGCATCCAGTGACGTAAACGTTCAGCGGGATTCCCCAGCAAGCGAAAGCCACACTCCAGACGTCCCAGTACCGATGAGTTTAACGCCACCATCTGCAACAGCGACGTAAGTTGATGTGTCTCCCACTCGCCGTCCATCCAGGCTTCGGCAGCAGCGAGGCTTCCGCCAGTGAGCAGACGCCAGTAAACCCCCGGCGAGACAATGCGAACCTCCGCACGCAGCTCGGCTGAGGTATCGCCAAAATGAAACACCTGCGCCCCATCACGAATGGTGAGTGAGCCTTCCTGAAGGCCGCTCAGCAGACGAAAAAGCAACCAGCGTGCAATACGAACGTTACGCGGAATATCGGGTTCAAGCGCAAAGGCAGGATCGGTCATGATCATTCACTCCTGCTAACGGTGTGGTTGTAAACAGGAACACGCTTGAGCCACAGTCGCAGCGCCTGCCAGTAAATGGCAAGCAGGGTTTTCAGTGTCATAAACGGAAGGCGACACAACAGCGACGTCAGTGATTTACGTGTCAGCGGCTCTCGCTTCAACGCCAGAGTGGCATCGAAAACTTTTGTGGTCTGGTGGTTTTCAATGTGCATATGCAGCGTTTTATCCGGGTTGTTAAAACGCCAGTGGTACACCATGTCCATCGGGTTAAAGGGGGATACATGTAAGGCTTTTTCCAGCGGATGCGCGGCCTGGCCGTCTACGGCATAGTAATGACGTTCATTCCACGGCGTATTCCTCACTTCCGCAAGCACCCAACGCAGAGTCTGGGTACGGTCATAGCAGTAGTAAAAATTGACCGGATTAAAATGGAACCCAAAGTAGCGCAACTGCGTCAGGAGCATGACGCGGCCATCAGGACGCTCACCGGTCAACGACATAAGTTGATTGAGCACGGTGTCTTTAAGCGGTGTGCCCAACGGGTAATCTGCATCATAGAAAGCAGCGGCAGCAAAGCGGTTACGCCGGATACCCACCGAAGGTAATGCCTCCAGCTCATCCAGATCGAGCCAGGCCATAAAAACGCTGTAGCGGAAAGTATGCGTTTTCGGCAACAGACGGCGGTGGCGTAGCACGCCATGGTAAAGGCAGCTATTCATTTGCGTGACCCTCTCCGGCGGCGATCCCCTTCACCACATCCAGCGCGCTCCGCACCCCATCCTCATGAAAGCCGTTGTACCAGTAAGCGCCGCAGTACCAGCTTCGATGAAAACCGTTGATCTCGCTACGACGCGTCTGCGCCCGCCAGCTTTTAGGATTAAACAGCGGATGTTCATAGACAAAGCGCTGCCAGACATAGCGTTCATCGACGGCGGTTTCCGGATTCAGGGTTACACAGAACAAGGGCGCATCGTGGGGTAACCCTTGTAAAATATTCATGTTGTAGGTCACACAGGCGCTGGCCTGATCCTGCTCGCTCAGGCGATAGTTCCAGCTTGCCCAGGCACGTTCACGCACCGGGAGCCAGCGTCGGTCGCCGTGTAAAACCACCTCATTACGCTGCCAGCCGATATCCCCCAGCACGTCGCGTTCGGCCTGGGTTGGCTCGTCAAGCAAAGCCAGAGCCTGCGCGGAGTGACAGGCGAAGATCACCTGGTCGAAAGTCTGCCCGGATGTTTCAAGCTGAACCTTTACGCCACCGTCATAGCGGATAACCTGCTGAACGGGTGTATTCAGGTGTAAGGTCAGACGATCGCCAAGCTGGGCCAGTATGGCGCGGATATACTCCCGCGAGCCGCCCGGCACGACGTACCACTGCGGGCGATGGGTAACATCCAGCAGACCATGATGCTCAAAAAAGCGTAAAAAAAGCGGCAGTGGAAAACGGCGCATCTCCCGTAGCGACGATGACCAGATAGCCGCGCCCATCGGTAGAATGTAATGGCGTGCGAAGAACGGGCCGAAGCGGTGCTGTTCAAGGAAGGATTGCAGCGTGGCACTTGGGTCAATGTCGCCCCGCAGCGCCCTCTTCGCCACGCGATTAAAGCGGACAATCTCTTTCAGTAGACACCAGAATTTAGGGTTCACCAGATTACGACGCTGCGCAAACAATGAGCCCAGGGTATGTCCGTTGTACTCAAGACCGCTTTGCGGGTTATGCACTGAGAAACTCATCTGCGTTTTTTGCCCGCTGATGCCCAGTTCGCTTAACAAGCCCATAAAGCGCGGATAGGTGCGGTCGTTATAGACGATAAACCCAGTATCAATGGCATACGTTCCATCTGGCGTGGCAACATCCACCGTCGCGGTGTGTCCGCCTGCCGTGGCGCCGGCCTCGAAAAGCGTCACCTGATGGTGTCCGGCAAGCCGCCAGGCACAGGTCAGGCCGGCAATGCCGCTCCCGATAATCGCGATATTCATGAGCGCACCATCCTGCGCAGTAAAATGTGTTGAACACTTGCCGGAAGTCCCGCCAGCAGGCGCATAACCACACTGAATCCGGTCGGGAACGCAATATGGTTTTTCCCTTTCGCTACACCACGGCGGATCGCCTTAACCGCATCCTCCACACTGACCTGACCGGGCATGGCAAAATCGTTTTTACGGGTCAACGGGGTATCCACAAAGCCCGGCGAGACAACGGTGACAGCAATGCCTTTCGGCTCCCAGTCCAGCCGCAGGCAGTTGGCAAACCAGGTCAGCGCGGCCTTCGACGCACCATAAGCTTCAGCGCGCGGAAAATGCAGCCAGTGCGCCATCGAGCTGATCAGCACCACACGATTACCTGATACCAGCTGTGGCTGAAGTGCAGCCAGGCAGTTCACCGGCCCGAGGAAATTGGTGGTCATCACCCTCTCCACCAGTGACGCGTCCACCCTGCCGTGATCCAGATATTCACAGGTTCCCGCGCACAGGATCACGAGATCGGCGCAGCAATCCTCCAGCGCCTGGCGACAGACGTCCCTGTCAGTCATATCGAACAGGCGAACCGTGATGTTTGGGCTGTACTGGTGGAGTGCCTCCAGCCGGGCCGGGTCTCGCCCGCAGGCGATGACGTGACAACCGTCATCGGCCCAGGATTTCGCGAGCCCGGCCCCAATGCCGGAGCTTGCGCCAGTGATGAGGACAGTCATCATGCGCGCACCCTCCGTTTCACACCGCGAACCGCCCACCCCAACAGCGGAAGGTGTTCGTAGATCATCTCCCCGGCATCGTAGTAATCGCGCTGGCGAACAATCAGGTTATTTTCAACCTCCACCATGGAACACCCCGGTAGCGTGAGCATCTCACCTGCGGCAATGCGTGGGTGCGACCAGTGCATGGTCCAGTTCACGGCAAAACGGTGTCCCTCACTCAGGGGAGAATCAATGGAAAAACGACACTGTTCCACGTTGGTCAGCAGGTGGGTGAAGTAGCGCTGGATCGCAAAAAGACCTTTGTGTTCGCCAAAAGGATCAATAAGCGACGCGTCCGCATCATAGAGCGCGACTAATGCCGACGGAGGCTGGTTATCCAGCCCGGCGTAGTAATCAACAAACCGATCAATGACGGATGACATTGTGCTCATGAGTCTCACCTGGCTGTGAACAACGTGGCGTAATTGCATAATTAAAACTTACACAATTACATAAGTTTGTCCAAGTTTATGGCGAACTATTTTTTATAGTTATTAGTTTTCAACTTGTTATGTATTTATTTTTGGCGCGATCATTTTTGAAAATTAGACAGCACATCGCTGGCCTGCATACGCTGGCGGCGATGTGTCTACGGCGAGTCTGATGGAAAGAAACGAAGTTACAGGGAGATAACGTCGAGGGAAATAACCTGCTGTTGCCAGAGATCTATCTGCTTTTTACGGGCTGCCGTCAGTTTGCCCGTTGTGACCAGCAACCATTTCCGTTCCGGGAAGATCTCCGGGGCCAGGGTGGCCGGTGGTACGGGCAATACATCGATACGGTGGCCCTGACCAGTACGCTTAAGGGCTTCAAGCCAGATTTCACACGGATCGGTCAAATGCCAGCCGGTAATCAGGCAATTATCGCCAGGCGCTCTTTTGTCGCCTTCGAGACAAAACGAGGTGTAGGAGATGATGATCCCATCAAGAATTTCACGCAGGGTCATCATTGCCGGAACATTAGCTGAGACAAGACTGCGCAGAGGGCGCAACACCTCCGTCACCAGTTCAGGACGCGGATATTCACGACCAGAGTCATAAATGAGCTGCCGCAGGGATTCGATTTTCCCCTCTTTCAACCGCTGTAACATGCTCTCTTGCAAGGAGAGCCAGTTGTTAGTCCGTCGTGCACCAGGGCGAGCCAGCAGAGGCTTTACCTGGCTGACAGGAACCCCTTTTTTCACCCAGTCGAGAATTTTAAGCGCCTGCTGGATGTCGTCATCACTGTACAGGCGATGCCCACCATCGGTGCGCAGCGGTTTTAGCAGGCCGTAACGACGCTGCCAGGCGCGAAGTGTGGTCGCATTTATGCCGCAAAGCCGGGAAAATTCGCCGATGGAGTAAGACATGAAGGACACCCGATGACAAAGAATATACTCAATATACTATGAATCATGTCAGGTTGGATGCCGTGGGGCATCTTTGCGCACGACTTTCGCCTCGAAACCGGGAGACAAAAGGTGTTGTCCACGATTATTTAAACAGCGCGGAAGACAACCCGATAACCATAACGACGCTCATAATCAACTGGATTAAAATGATAAAAAACGCAAGCGTACCGAGAACGGTGATTTTTCGTCGAAGAATGAAGGTAATACCGGAGAGAACGCCCCCAAACAGAACGGTTTTCATCAGGAACGTCAACGGTAAAAATGCGACATAGCCTGTATAAACACCTGCCAAACCGATGAGGCCGATCAATAAGCCACCGCAGACACCCCACACCCAGAACGTCATCGACAAACTTAGCTGCCCCGTTACCAGCGTTTTCAACACAACTGCATCCCTTCTGTAATAGTAATAATCGCCATTAAGCCGAAAGATTCGCAGACGGCTCAATCAACAGCACTGACTTTAGAATATCGGCATGCGAAACGGATTATTTAGCTTACGTGTGCAATCAGTATGCCAGGGGAAAAAGGTGAGGTCCGGTAAGCCACATATCTCGTGGCTTACCGGAATCGCGGTTACATGATCCAGCCTAACAGCAGCGTCGCGATAATCACGGTAGATGCACCACCAATGCGGGTCGCGATCTGCGCGAAGGGCATCAGCGACATACGATTCGACGCCGATAAAATGGCCACATCGCCTGTCCCACCCAGACCGCTATGGCAGCAGGTGACAATCGCCGCTTCAACAGGGTACATATTCAGCCGTGACGCAATAAAATACCCGCTTAATGCCATAGCAATCACAATTGATCCACATACCACAACATAGCCGACAGAGAAGACAGAAACGACGCTTTCCAGCGGCACATACAGCATGCCAAGGCCGATCATCAACGGCCACACCAGGGCTGCTGAGACGAATTTGTAGCAACTGTGCGCGCCCTGCTCCATTGATGCCGGGATCACGCTAAAGTACTTGCACAGTACGGCAATCAAAATCATCAGGACCGGGCCAGGAATGTGTACCAGTTTTTCGAATAATCCCCCAACAATGAAAAAGGCACAGACCATCAACAGGCCACCGCCCATCAGTTGAAAGTCGGTCTGCTGCACGCTCTGGGCACTGGCAAACAGACTATTGTCTTCTTTGCTACGCGTTAGCATGCCATTGCCGGAAAGTGCAGGTCGTTTTGTCCCCAGGCGAGCCAGTGTGCCTGCACAGATGATCGCAAAGATATTCCCCACCACAGCGGCCGGAGCCAGTTGCGCAACATAGACATCAGGCGTTTGTCCCAATATCGCCGAGTAGGCTAACGACAGGGGCAAAATCCCCTCACCAATACCGCCGCCGATAATCGGAACGATAATGAAGAAAAATGTGTGATACGGGGTATAGCCGAATAAAGAGCCGACCAACAATCCACTCAGTACGGCCATCACCGTCCCCGCCACCAGGGGGACAAACATACGGATCATCCCCTGGATCAGCAGTATTCGGTTCATCCCCAAAATACTTCCCACCACCAGACACGCGATGACGAAATAGAGGAGATTGGCTTCTTTCATCAGCAGATGTACGGTATCCAGCGTATGTTTCTGGAACACCCCGAAATAGACCAGTACCGAAGGCAACATGAGGCACAAGATTGCCGGGCCGCCAATGTCTTTCAGTATCGGGATCTGGCGACCAATTTTGGCAAAGGCAAACCCCAGCGTCATGATGACAGCCAAACCACCGATCATATTTTTAGGCAGCAATCCGGCCCAGGCTGACACCGCAACAATGGTTGCGATCCCGACAAACAGCATCAAAGGTACAGCACCCACTTCGGCATTGCTCAACCCCAGGGCAAAACGCGAAGGTGGCGTTGAAGAAGGAAGTACAGGATTATCTTTCATTTTATCACCTGATTTGTGAGTTCGGATAAACAGAGTTGCAGGAATAAACAGACGTTCATTCCTGAGAGTAAACATGTTCTTAAAAAGAAAATAAAAGTTAAAATGGCCATTTATAAAAACAGGCTCAGTTTGAAAATAGCACGGTGATTTTTAGTGTGAAAGTGACTACCTAACAATGAATGAGCGAAATGTGAACAATGCAGTGATTTTATTTTAAATAACTTAATTCATCATTTTGTAATTAAAGTTATTGACGGCGTTGAAATTTTATTTTTATTTGTGGTTTTATTGTTATTTATCAAAATATGGCGACACAACATCAACACCCTACCTTATCAAACTAAAACAATCATTTTGAAATTAATTAAACCAGAAAGACTGTGACCGTTATCACTCCTGCCCTGTTTTCTAACCGCTAGATTAGCCCATCAACGAAACCCATAAAAAATATACTCTACAGGAAACCCTATGCCCTCATTATTATTACAATCACTGTTTCCACTCGTTTTTATTATGTTACTAGGGTGGTTAAGCGGAAAATTAGGTTATACCCGCCGCGAAGATGCAAACGTCCTGGCGACGGTCGTCATTCGATTTGCACTTCCCTTTCATCTTTTTATTGGAGCACTGAATACTGACCCTAATAAGATAAAAAATCTGACGTTTATGGCCGTTCTGGTTGTCGGTCTGATGGGGTCATATTTACTGACATTATTTATCTCACGCGTGGTGTTTCGCCACGACATCAAGACCAGTGCTATTCAGTCACTTGTGTGTGCTTTCCCGGACATGGCCTATTTTGGTGCGCCGGTCCTCGCCGTATTAATCGGACCTGAGGGTTTTATTGGCGTCCTGATCGGCAATATCATTACCAGTGTCATTATGATTCCACTGACTATCGTCCTGATTCGTATGGGAGACAAAAGCGACGATGCTTCCCTGAATGCGCTTCACCCTGGGGCCATGATTGCACAGAATCTGATCAAAGCCGCACGCAACCCGATTGTCTGGATACCAGTATCAGGTGTGTTGCTCAGTCTGGCCGGAGTACAGATCCCACATATTCTCAGCATGCCTATTGAGATGGTAGGTAAAGTGTCTGGCGGACTTTCTTTGTTTGCTTTAGGTCTGCTGTTTTATGGCGAACGGCCAACACTTAACGTACAGACGTTTACCAATATCAGTATTAAAAATCTGATTCAACCTGCCATGATGGCCGCTGCGGGCCTTGCATTTGGCTTAAGCCACACGTTATTACAGCAAGTTGTTATTATTGGCGCGACACCATCAGCCATTGCGGCAGGGATGTTTGCCTTACGCAGCGACACCTATATTGATACCGCCTCGTCCTCTATTTTAATTGGCACAGCCGTCGGCGTGCTTACAGAGGGCGTGATGATTTATTTAATATCTTAACTCTGTCTCAACTCATTTATTTACTGAAATACATCTATTTCCCAGGAGTAACACATGTCTCGCAAAGAAGTTCTTTACACCCCGTATAACGGAGCTGTTTTGCTGGAAAATCCGCTGTTAAACAAAGGACTGGCGTTTATTAAAGAAGAACGTGACAATTTCAACCTTCACGGTTTATTACCCCATAATGTGGAAACCATTGAGGAACAGACGGAGCGCGCCTGGAAACAGTTTTGCCATTTTAAAAGTGATATTTCCCGTCACGTTTACCTGCGAAATATTCAGGACACTAACGAGACGTTGTTTTACAATCTGTTGCGTTCACATCTGAAAGAGACTCTGCCGATCATCTATACACCAACAGTGGGTGAGGCCTGCGAACATTTCTCCACTATTTACCGTCGGGCACGTGGTCTCTTTATCTCATGGCCCAACCGTCATCGTATTGATGAAATGCTACAAAGCTTCTCGCGCAATGATATTCGCGTCATCGTCGTGACCGATGGTGAACGAATTCTGGGGCTGGGAGATCAAGGTATCGGCGGGATGGGAATTCCGATTGGGAAATTATCGTTATATACCGCATGTGGCGGTATTCACCCGGCGTCTACCCTTCCGATTATGCTGGATGTCGGAACGAATAATAAAGAACACCTGGACGATCCACTGTATATGGGCTGGCGTCATCCGCGCATCAACGACGATCAGTACGCCGAATTTATGGATATGTTTATTAACACCGTCAAAAATCGCTGGCCGAACGTACTGTTGCAATTCGAAGATTTTGCGCAGAAAAACGCCACTAAACTGCTCCAGCGCTACCGCGATCAACTCTGTTGTTTCAACGACGATATTCAGGGAACCGCCGCCGTGACGACCGGTACGCTGATCGCCGCCGCACATACCGCCGGAACCCGCATCCGCGATCAACGTGTAGTCTTCCTGGGCGGCGGCTCCGCAGGTTGTGGTATTGCTGAAAAAATTGTCGCGCTGATGGTCGATGATGGTCTGAGTGAATCAGAGGCTCGCCGTAACATCTTTATGGTGGACCGCTTTGGATTGCTGACGGATGACATGACCAATCTTCTCGACTTCCAAAAGAACCTGTTAACCCGGCGGGACGATATTCGCCACTGGCAGGTGGAATCGACCAATATTTCACTGATGGAAGTGGTACAGAATGCACACCCAACCGTCATGATTGGCGTTTCCGGGCAGCCAGGTTTGTTCAGTGAAGAGATCGTTAAAGAAATGCACCGCCACTGTCCGCGCCCCATCATTATGCCGCTCTCCAATCCGACCTCGCGCGCGGAAGCCCAGCCGCAGGATCTGATCGCGTGGACACAGGGGGCAGCCCTGATCGCAACGGGGAGTCCATTTGCCCCAGTGTTCTACCAGAATGAGGAGTATGAAATTGCCCAGTGCAACAACGCATATATTTTCCCGGGACTGGGATTAGGCATTCTGGCAAGTCACGCCCGGCGGGTCACGGAAGAGATGCTGATGGTGGCCAGCCGCACCCTGGCGGCGCACTCTCCGCTGGTCACAACGGAAAAAGGCGGTTTACTGCCACCGGTCGATCAGATTGAAACCGTCTCTCGCCATATCGCGTTTGCCGTTGCCCGGGCAGCTATCGAAAAAGGGGTTGCCCCTGCTATCAGCGATGAGGCGCTAATGGAAAGGATTGACGCAACATACTGGCAATCCGATTACGCCCCATACCGACGTTCTGCTCTGTAAAACGACGAGGGATAATCGCCAGGGTTAACATAATCCTGGCGATTATCCCTGTGCCCTGCTTGATTGGGGGGCTACTCAGAAGAGAGAAATCGACGTACTCTTATCCTGTAAAAACCAATAAAAACAGGGATAAATATGAAAGCTGTACTGCCGATTTTTATCGCGTTGGCATCAGGACTCGCCTTCAGCCCAGCCCAGGCGAGCGAAACGAAACCCAGCGCACCTACCGTTACCAGTGCGTATGTCAACCCACTCTATTTCTTCCGCCAAAATGATCGCCTGACCTACGTAACAATGGTGAAATTTGACAACGGATCAAGCGTCGAGCGCTGGAATACGGTGGATTGCGAGAATAAGAAATACTACAAACTGTACTGGGATTTACTGGGTAAAGAGGGGGATCACCGCGCCCGTTACTATGGCACAAAGGGTTTCGAACGGTATGCTCCAGCCCAGGAGACGGCCGAGTTAGGTGCAGATATGATCGCGAAAATGTGTGATATCAAAATCCGGAACAGTGACTGGGTTTACAGCGAAAAGAAAAACACCGAAGGCAAAGATATCAAGGAAGCCTCTTCCCTGGTCGATATCGCAAACATCGTGAAAATCAACGATAAACTCGTTGTCAGGCTCGGTTACGGTTATGAAGAGATTGGCTACGATCCGCCCTACGATGCCCCCTTTGATTTAAAGGTCGAATACCATATTTATGACTGCAAAGCCGGTAAGGATACGGTCATTGGCGCCACAGACGTCGATTCTCAGGGCTTTGTCACCGACAGCTTGATCGGTGAAGCAATGAAAAAACGCGCTTCAGGATTCACCAACAGCGAAAAAGTTGTCGCGGCACTCAAGACGCTGTGCAGCATGTCCGATCCTCAGCAGTATCGCGGTGAAGGCAAATACCAGACCCATCAGGGAAAATCCGTTGCAAAATACAGCGGACCGAATATGCCTGACTTCAGTAACAACAATCCCACCTGGATAAACAGATTCCCGCTCAATGCAGGCGTAGAAGAGAAAGGCATCGCATTAATAAAAACCTGGGCCGAACCACGCTTTAAGCAGCTTAAATGGACGGAAACGCAGGCCGGAGACAAAGCAGTCAATATGGTCGCTGACGTGCAAAGCAACGGTCTGGTCCGCCGTTTGGAAGATTACAACATGTTTACCGCTCAGCGAATTCTGGTCGCGAATGACATTCAGCTTAAGGGCGCCATGAGCATCAGCTATTCGCCATCGATCACACAAAAGCTTGATACCACGCTGCGCTTCCCCCTATCGCAAGGTCAGCAATACCATGAGTTAACGGAATCGGCCGGCCAGGACGAAGGCAACGTCTCCCGTATTGAACGTCGCTGCCGCGTCACCGGTTCGGATGAGGCGAGCAAAATTAATAGCGCCTTTACCGGTACTTACTGGCGTGTTGAATGTGATGAATTCAGTAAGGAGGGGCCGGAGAAAACGGTAAAAGCATGGCTCAACGATTTGCGGATTTTCCTGCCGATGGATCGTATTTATAACGGTAAATCACAGCACGTTCAGATCACCGGAGTCCACATCACGCGTTAATGGGTAAGTTCAACGGCATCCACCGGATGCCGTTGACGTGCTAAACGGAAATTGGTCGCTACATCGAATAGCCCGGTTTTTTAATCAGCTCATCCATTTTCGGGCCAATTTCCGTGTCCCAGACCTGCGCTTTCCAGTCATCTGGCTGAACCTGGTTCAGAGCAACAGATACCGAGCGGTCTTTGCTGTCGAGATGACGAATAATCACATCAGCAATATCCGCTGCCAGCGCAGCTTTTTGCTCATCATTCAGGTCGCGGGGGAAACATTTGATATCAACGTGCGGCATGTGCAGGGCTCCTTGTGTTCGAGAGAAATCCACACTAGCAGATTATCGGACCTGCTCTTAACACCTTGTGCAGTTATCAGTAGGTTATCCCCGGCGGATTCACGTCGGATTGCGCCACCGCTTCGCCCTGTTCACCCCACCGCGCCAGCACGCTCTGGTACTCACCTTGCTGAATAGCGCCGTCCAGTGCAGCCTGCAAGGCGTATACCAGTCCGTTGCCTTTTTTGGTGGTGGTCGCCACAAACGCTTTTTTCGGCCCTAAGCCGACCACCCGCGTTTTGCCGGTCAGCGCCGCTTTGTAGGCCGATACCGACTGAGGTCCAAAGAACACATCAGCCCGACCTGACTGAATATATAAATTCCCGGAAGCATCATCGGTCAAATAGACAGGCAACGCAGGTTCGCGTCCGGCGCGTTTATTTTCGTCGTTCCAGCCGAGTAAAATACGTTCCTGATTCGTGCCGGAACCGACAATCACCTTTTTACCGGCGAGATCTTCCGCACTCTTAATCGACTGAATCTCACTGGTGGACTTCACGGAGAATGCCAGGGAATCAACGCGATAGGTTGCAAAATCAAACTTCTCTTTTCGCTGCTCGGTCACCGCAATATTCACCAGCGCCACATCATAACGCCCGGAGGAGATCCCCAGAGGCCAGTCTTCCCATGCGGTTGGAACCAGCTTCAGCTTTAACCCCAGCCGCCCCGCCAGCAAACGTGCGATATCCGGATCGCTGCCAATACGGGTACGGTTGTCGCTGGCTAACAATGCCAGCGGAGGTGAATTGAGTGCCGAGATGGCGACTGTTAACGTGCCCGGCGCGACAAATTTGTAATCCTTCGGGATCTTCTCCACGGCCTGCGGATCGACCGTCACAGGCAGTGGCTGCTCATTGGCTTTCAAATCGATGCTGGCCTGGCTTGCGCTCGCAAAGGCCAGGCATACCAGAAGTCCATATTTCATGTGCGCTCCTTATAGTACTTTCGACAAGAACTGGCGCGTTCGCGCATGCGACGGACGGTTCAGCACCTCATCACTGCTGCCCTGTTCCACAATTTTTCCATCGACCATAAACACCACCTGGTCCGCCACTTCGCGGGCAAAACCAATCTCATGTGTCACGACCACCAGCGTTGTGCCGGACCGCGCCAGCTTTTTGATCACATCCAGCACTTCGCCCACCAGTTCCGGGTCAAGCGCTGAAGTGGGTTCATCAAACAGCATGACACGTGGGCGCAATGCCAGCGCGCGGGCAATCGCGATACGCTGCTGCTGACCACCGGAAAGATGGCGCGACCAGGCATCCGCTTTATCGCGCAGCCCTACCACATCCAGCAGATCATAGGCCCGATCAATCGCCTCTTTTCGGCTCAGTTGCTTGTGCGCAACAGGCGCTTCAATCAGGTTTTCCAGCACCGTGAGATGTGGAAACAGGTTGAAATTCTGGAAGACGTAACCCACGTTAATACGTTGTTTGAGGATCGCTTTCTCTTTCAGCTCGTAGAGTTTGTCCCCCTGACGGCGATAACCGATGTAGTCGCCGTCAATCTGAATAAAGCCTTCATCAACTCGTTCCAGATGGTTAATCGTGCGTAACAGCGTCGATTTACCTGATCCGGATGGCCCCAGGATCACCGTGACGGAACCTGGTGGGATCTCCAGAGAGACATTATCCAGCGCTTTGTGGCGACCAAAGAACTTACTGACGCCAGTAATTGAAATGTGTCCTTCAGGAGAGGCTTGCATGAACGGGCTCCTGTGTCTGTGTGGTGGTAACAGAACGTGTACGGCTGGCCGTGCGGTTCTGGTTCACGGCGGAACGGCGCTCGCTCCGGGCAAGACCGCGCTCCACGACATGCTGAATAACGGACAACACGGTGGTGATCACCAGATACCACACCGCGCCGACCATCAGCAGCGGGATCACTTCCTGCGTGCGGTTGTAGATCATCTGAATGGTGTAGAAGAGTTCCGGCATCGCCAGCACGTAGACCATTGCCGTCCCTTTCGCGAGGCTGATGATCTCGTTAAATCCGGCGGGCAGAATGGTGCGTAGCGCCTGCGGCAGAATGATACGTACCGTACGACGCCAGGCCGGTAAACCGAGTGCCGCCGCAGCTTCATACTGACCGTGGTCGACACCCAGGAACCCGCCACGGATAATCTCAGCGGTATAGGCGCTCTGCACCAGCGTCAGCCCTACCACGGCAGTGGAAAACTGCCCCAGCACATTGATGGTTTCAAAACTGCCCCAGGTGATGCGGGTAAAGGGGACGCCGAGAGAGAGCGTATCGTAGAGATACGAAAAGTTGTACAGGATGATCAGGACCACAATCAGTGGCAGCGACCGAAACAGCCAGATGTATCCCCATGCCAGGCTGCTCAACAGCCAGGAGGATGACAACCGGGCCAGCGCCAGCAGCCCGCCAATCACCACGCTTAATGCCGTACCAATAAGCGTTAGCAACAGCGTTTGCCCTAATCCCTCCAGAATCACCGGGTCAAAGAACCAGCGCGCGAATACCGCCCACTCCCAGCGTGGGTTGAAGGCCACAGACTGTATGACCACCGCCAGTACAAACAGGGCAGCAACTGCGCCAACCGCGCGCAGTGGATAGCGCGCCGGGACCACCTTGATGGTTTCAACGTTGTTCATCGTCGTTCCTCATGCGGTTTTGGTAAACGCTTCGCGTACCAGTGTTTTGGTGAAACGCAGCCGTCCGTCAAACGGCGGCTGGCTGTACTCTTCTGGATCACGGTCAAGATCGAACTGCGGCTGGTAGCCCTGACCGGTATAGAGTCTGACGGCTTCCGGCTGGCGAAACCCTGTCGTGAGGTAAATCTGGCTATAACCCGCCAGCACCGCACGACGTTCCAGCTCTTGCACCACTCGGGCAGCCAGCCCCTGCTGGCGTAATGCTTTGTGCGTCCAGATGCGTTTGATCTCAGCCGTGTGCTCGTCGAAAGGTTTGTACGCTCCGGTAGCGATGATCTCTCCATCGCGCTCCAGCACAATAAACAGCCCCTGCGGCGCTAAATACCACTCGGTGAGTTCCACTTCCGCGTCTTTGGAAAAATAGTCACCGTAACGGGCAGCGTATTCACCGAACAACCCATCAATGATGGGCTGAAGATCGGCATCTTCCGGCGAAACGTCACGAAATTGTTCGCTCATAGCGCCTCCTTAATCACCCAGTCCGGCCGGGTTTACCTCTGAATGTGGAATGCGTTCGACACCTTCACCCCAGCGGTTCAGCACTTTGTCGTAATCGCCGTTTTTAATTACGCCGTTAAGCGCCGTTTGTACCGGCTCCACAAGACCGCTGCCTTTTTTCAGCGTCACCGCAATGTGCGCCGCCTTCGGCCAGCCGCCATCGACACTGCCAACCAGTTTGGTTTTACCGGTTAACGCCGCTTTCCACGCACCAATCACGTTCGGGCCAAAGTACGCATCAGCACGCCCGGACTGGAGCGCCAGGGTTTGCGCGGCATCATCTTTGGTGTAGACCGGGGTAAAAGGCTTCAGGCCTTTCCTGAGGTTTTCCTCGTTCCATGCCAGCAGGATGGCTTCCTGATTGGTTCCCGATCCGACGATAATGCGCAACCCGGCGATATCTTCCGCCTTCTCGATCGACTTAAGTGGGCTGGTCGATTTCACATAGAAGCCCAGGGAGTCTTTGCGGTAAGTTGCAAAGTCAAACTTCTCCTTGCGATCTTTGGTCACAGTGATGTTACTGATGGCTGCATCATATTTCCCGGATGCCACTCCTAACGGCCAGTCCTCCCAGGAAGTTGGCACGACGTTCAGCTCCAGACCCAGGCTGTCGGCGACCAGCCGGGCAACATCGACTTCACTCCCGAGCAGCGTTTTGTTGTCATCGGAAAATACCGTCAGCGGCGGCTGATTCAGACCCGCCACCGCAACGGTGAATTTCCCCGGCACAGCAAAACGGTAATCTTTTGGCAACTGCGCCACCGCGTCGCTATTTTTGGCGGTATTAACAGGCGTTTTATTGGCCTCAATGCTCACGCCGGTTCCGTTAATGTTCACATTCTCTGCCCAGACGGCAGGGGTAAAGGCCAGCGCAAGCGCCAGAATAAGCGATGTTTTCTGCATAGCGGGGTTCTCTTTTATTGTGTTGTGAACTGATTTTTAGGTTCGTCTAAGCCCAGGCTTTCGCGCAGTGTGGTTCCTGGATATTCCGTCCGAAACAGACCACGGGCCTGCAAAACGGGAACAACCTGGTCCACAAAACGCGAGAAGGTGTCCGGCGTACCGCCCTGAATGATGAAACCGTCAGCGCCGAGTTGGTCAAACCACTGCTGCAAACCGTCTGCCACCTGTTCAGGTGTCCCCGAAAAACGGGGACGCGGAGATGCCGCCTCGAGTGCAACCTGACGCAGGGTTAAGTGGCGCTCCCGCGCATTGCGCTTGATCTCGTCCGTCGTGCTGCGAAAGCTGTTTTTCCCCAAATCACCGATATCCGGGAACGGCTCGTCCAGAGAATATTGACTGAAGTCGTGATGCTCGAAATAGCGTCCCAGATAATTCAGCGCATCATGAATGGATACCAGCGCGGCCGTTGCCTGGTATTGCTGTTCTACATCATCAGCATCATTTCCGACAATAACGCTGACACCCTGGAATATATGTAATTCATCGGGACGACGACCGTGTAATTCCAGCTGATGCTTCACGTCCTGATAAAAAGCTTTGGCTTCGTCCAGGGTATCGTGATGAGTAAATATGGCGTCAGCATGTTTCGCTGCCAGTTTTTTCCCGTCATTGGATGCGCCCGCCTGAAATACAATCGGGCGACCCTGCGGGGTACGACCAATATTCAGCGGGCCTGCCACCTGGAAAAAATCACCATGGTGATCCAGCGTATGCAGTTTTTCAGGATCAAAGAATTGCCCACTCTCTTTATTCCGGACAAAAGCATCCTCTTCCCAGGAGTCCCATAAGCCTTTGACCACATCCAGGTATTCATCCGCAATGCGGTAACGCAGCGCATGTTCCGGGTGCTTTTCACGGGAAAAGTTCTTTGCCGAGCCTTCCAGCGGCGACGTTACCACGTTCCAGCCGGCACGCCCATTGCTCAGGTGATCCAGGCTTGCAAACTGACGCGCAACGGTGAACGGTTCGCTATACGACGTGGACAACGTTCCGACCAGCCCCAGACGAGTGGTAATACTTGCCAGCGCGGATAATACTGTAAGCGGTTCGAAACGATTTAAAAAATGCGGGATAGATTTTTCATTAATATAGAGGCCGTCAGCCACAAATAAAAAATCAAGCTTACCCTCTTCCGCTTTTAAGGCTGTCTCTTTGACAAATTGAAAATTAATACTGGCATCTGCGATCGCCGCAGAATGACGCCAGGCAGACATATTTCCGGATGCACCATGCAATATGGTTCCCAGCCGCAATTGTCGGGTTGCAGACATATTCACCTCTTATTCATTAAACGTGTTGCAATGCTTTTTCCGCGAGCTGAGCAAAATAGCGTGCGGCGGGCTCAATTAATGCTTCATCCGGATTAAACGCCGGGTGATGCAAACCATACGGGCTGGCGCTGCCAATGCTGACAAACGCGCCAGGGATATTCTGTAAATAGACCGCAAAATCTTCACCGCCCATATGCAACTCAGCCCGCTGAGTTTCGTACCCCACATCTCTCGCCACCGAAGTGGCAAAGTCGGCCCAGCGTTCATCGTTAATCAGGGCGGTAGGCCCCGCATACCAGGTGATATCAATCTGCGCGCTAAAGGCACTGGCAAACCCGGCGGCAATTTCACCGACACGGGCTTTCACATTCTGCTGCACTTCTGTGCGGTGGGTACGTAACGTCCCTTCCAGCTCAACACTCTCGGGTAAGACGTTCCAGGTGTTACCTCCGGCGATACGCGTGACGCTCAGCACCACGGAATCCAGCGTGTTGACGTTGCGGCTGGCCACACTTTGCAGTGCGGTAACCAGTTGGCTCGCCAGCACAATCGCGTCGTTTCCTTCATGAGGACGAGCGGCATGCGCGCCTTTGCCAGTTATGCGGATCACAAACCGATCGACGTTGGCATAAAACGGACCACCCCGGGTGGCAAATTCCCCGACCGGTAAACCCGGTTCGTTATGCATACCAAAAATCGCGCTGACATCGCGTAATGCTCCGGCGCGCACCATACTTTTCGCGCCGCCAAAGTTTTCTTCAGCGGGCTGAAACAGGATCCGCACACGTCCATTGAGCGAAGTTTCACGCGCCTTGAGCTGTAATGCCGCACCGAGGATCACGCTGGTGTGGATGTCGTGACCACAGGCGTGCATCACCCCTGGACGCTGTGAGCTGAATGACACGCCGCTGCGCTCTTCTATCGGCAGCGCATCAATATCGGCCCGCAGAGCGATCAGTTTCTCCCCTGAACCAATTTCCGCCACCAACCCGGTAGCCAGTTCATAGGGTAACGGCGCGATCCCGGCGTTGGTTAGCCACTGACGCAGGCGAGCCGTGGTTTCCACTTCCTGACCAGACAGTTCGGGGTTCTGGTGCAACTCGCGACGCCAGGCGATAAGCTGTTGACCGAAGCTCATGCAATCACCTCCCTGTTAGCATGAGCCTGAGCAAGCAGACGCAGTGACTGAACGCGGGTTTCGCCATCGGCCACCGGCGTATCGATAATAAATTCATCAATACCCCATTGCTGATGCAGCGTTTGTAGCTGTTGCAGAACGGACTCTGCGGTCCCCGCCAGCAAAGACTGCGCCCGACGGGCAATACGAACCGGCTCGCTCCCGGCCTGACGTGCAAAAGCGTAGGCTTGCTCCTCACTTGCCACCGTAACGCGCTGGCCATTTGCCAGTTCAACGCCCCACACTTCCACATTGCGCGCCAGCGTTTCGGCTTGATCCTGCGTTTCTGCCACAATCGCCTGAACTGCAACAATTACCTCACGGACACTGTTTTTGCGCCAGGTGGCGATAACGTCACGCAGCAAATCGGGATCACCATTCAGATGGGCAGCAAAGACAAAGTGCCAGTCGAGTTTTGCCGCCAGTAATGCGCTCTCAGGGCTTGCACCCAACAGGAATCCCTGGGCTGGAACCTGAGGCAATGGCGTGGCCCGGACAGCCTCCTCTTCCGACTGAGCTTCAGGGCGTAGCCAGCCATCCAGTTGTGTTAGCTGTTCAGCAAAGCTGCCCTTTTCCCGTTGATTCAGCCCCTGCTGCAACGCGCGGGTTGACAGCGGCAGACCACCAGGCGCTTTACCGACGCCCAGATCCACCCGTCCCGGCGCAATTGCCGCCAGCAGGTTAAAGTTTTCAGCGACTTTGTACGGGCTGTAATGCTGAAGCATCACGCCGCCTGATCCCACGCGAATGCGCTTTGTTTGCCCCAGGATCCAGGCGATAAGCAGCTCCGGAGAGGGGCTGGCCAGTTGAGTGGTGTTGTGGTGTTCGGCAATCCAGAAGCGGTGATACCCCAGGTTTTCCGCGTGTTGCGCCAGGCTTAAAGTACGCGCCAGCGCATCGGCGGCCGTTTCGTTTGCTGCGATGGGGCTTTTATCCAGAATGCTGATTCGCCAGGACATGTTGTAATCTCGTTTGACTTAACATGTCGTCATTATTAAAGGCGTATTTCACCAGTGAGAAACAATTAATTTACATTTGGTTTGCCGAAAATCAGATATATAAAACCAGACTAAGAATAAGCCTTTAATTCAGACATCAACAATTCCGCCTCTTTACGACAGGTTATGCGGATGAAACGGATATGGGCATAGTCCGGGTTTTGCATATCGGCAGTATAACGAATGCGGTTACTGCGCCATGTTTTAATCGTCCAGATGATGATCGATTCCCGGCTAAAGAACGAACGACGAAAACTTTCCCGGTTTCCCGTTCCCGGCCATAACTCCTGTTTGTGCCATGCCCGTTTTGCCGCTCTGCTCACCGCCTGCCAGAGCGTGCGGGTAAAACTATAGTCCACCCATATCACCAGATCGACATCGCGCCACTTCACCGGACGTGTGCGATTGTAATTTCCGTCCAGAACCCAGTCCTGTGATGCCGAAAGCGCGTTTTCCAGATTGAGTAAAAACTGTTCGTCTGGTGTCCCCTCCCAGTCAGGAAGCCAGTACAACCGGTCCATTTCGATATAGGGGATGGCAATCTCGCTCGCAATGTGTTGAGCCAGGGTGCTTTTCCCGCTGCCGCTCGTGCCGATTAAATTGATTTTCATGTTCCTACCCGTCGTCCTGTGGCCAAAAGCCGTTAAATCATAGCGTGTTAATTCTGTTAATGAAACGCTATTTCGAAAGCAAAGTTTCTGTGATGAATACACGTCGCACCGTTTATTTGCCTTAAGTCATTTATTTAGTTCGGCGTATAAACATAAAGATAAAGATATTTTCATTTTTATTACATAAAGGGCTTTAAAAGATAAAAAATATTTAATTTAGGTGGTTCCGAATATCATCAGTTTCGTGGAGAATACGCCAGCAGCAAAACAACAGAATAATGTTTATATCTTGCCTGAGTTTTTATCGGGCGGTTTCTCCTTTACTTGCACATCACCATGGAGTTACTCATGAAGCGTAACACGCCAGTTACACAGAACGAGTATTTACTTAACGAAGGGTCGACGTTAATGTCGACAACGGATACGCATAGCCATATTACCTATGCGAACTCAACCTTTATTGAAGCCAGCGGATATAAAGAAGAAAATCTTCTGGGTGAACCTCATAATGTCATTCGTCACCCCGATATGCCCCCCGAAGCATTTGGTGACATGTGGTTTACCCTACAGCAAGGCGAGAGCTGGACAGGCCTGGTCAAGAACCGCCGCCACAACGGCGATCACTACTGGGTTCGCGCCAACGTCACTCCGGTGTATCAGAATGAAATGCTAACCGGATACATCTCAGTCCGTAATATTCCGGCACGCGAAGAGATCGAAACCAGTGAAAAACTTTATGAAAAGGTGAGAAATAACGAATTAAAACATCACCGTTTTTATAAAGGTGTGTTGGTTCGCCGGGGATTACTCTCTTTTCTCTCCCTTTTCAAACGACTGAGTACCACCAAAAGAGTCAATACCGGAATAATCACCACAGCATTGCTCTCCTGTTTGCTTTTATTTTTATTACCCAAAGGGATTACGCTGGCGTGCGGATTAGTCATTCTGTTTATCGCCCAGTCACTGTACCTGAATGCGCAAATATCGCGGCCGATTAAAACCATTGTCCGCCAGATGCAGCACGTCGTTTCCGGGCGTAAAACAACATATTTTCATTTTGACCGTGTTGATGAAATTGGTCTGATGATGCGTCTTGTCAATCAGTCGGGCTTAAACCTGAATTCTCTCGTTGATGATGTGGGGACGCAAATCACCGGCATTGGTACGATTAGCCAGCAGGTCGCGAAAGAAGGTGCAGCACTACAGGCTCGCTCAGAAGAGACCGCCGATGATTTGCAGCAAACAGCTGCCGCGGTAGAGGAAATTGCCAGTGCGGTACAGCAAACGGCTGAAACCGCTAAAGAAGCCATACAGATGGCAGATCGCACCAGTGACAGTGCGCACAGTGGTGAAGCCATGATGAAACAGACCATCAGCATGATGCAGTCCGTTTCCCAGGATAACAGCCAGATCGTCGATATTATAGGTGTGATTGACCGGATTGCCTTCCAGACCAATATTCTGGCCCTTAACGCCGCCGTGGAAGCCGCGCGTGCAGGTGAAGCCGGACGGGGTTTTGCGGTGGTGGCAGCCGAGGTACGTAACCTCGCACAACACTCAGCGACAGCCGCAAAAGAGATCAAAAACCTGATCGAGAAAAACGTCGCAAGCGTTAACACTGGTGTGGAAATGGTGGAACAAACCGAAACACAGTTGTCCGTGATGATCAGCAACGTATTGCAGATGTCGTCGTTGATTAAAGAGATCGGTCATGCCACACAGGAACAGACGCAGGCGTTAAGTCTGATCAACGAGTCCATCTCTCGTATTGGCGTGATGACACATAACAATACCGGCATGGTAGATAACGTGACAAGCGCCGCCAATCACCTGACGCAGCGAACAACCCGACTGCAGCAGGCGATTGCGGTCTTTGGTGGTTAACGCTGCTGATACTGCTCGTCGGTCACTTTTTCCAGCCACTCTACCGGGCTGCCGTTGACTGCTTCGGCGATGGCAATATGCGTCATCGCCGTCGCAGCACTTGCCCCGTGCCAGTGTTTAACGCCTGGCGGGATCCACGCGATATCACCTTGATTTAACTCTTGAGCCTCTTCACCCCACGCCTGTAACCAGCCTCTTCCCTGCGTAACGATCAGGGTTTGTCCCAGAGGATGCGTATGCCAGGCCGTGCGTGCCCCCGGTTCGAAGGTGACGGTCGCGCCGCCTACCGTGGCCGGTTCTGTTGCCTGGAACGGCGCATCAATACGTACAGTACCTGTAAACCAGGCCTCAGGACCGCGTACGGAAGGTAATGAACCACTACGGATAATTTTCATGCTGACTCCTCTTTTGCTGTTGCGCTAACAGTAGCGCAAAGAGGCAGAGAGCATTAGACTGCATAATCAGAAAGGAACCATGAACGTAATTCATAAGTCGGGTCACTCACGATGCTAAAAGATAATTTCAACGATCTTCTCTCGTTTATGGTCGTCGCCCGTGAACGCAGTTTTACGCGCGCCGCGGCACAACTGGGGGTTTCACAGTCGGCATTGAGCCATGCCATGCGTAATCTGGAAGCGCGCCTGGATGTGCGTCTACTGACCCGAACCACCCGCAGCGTTGCCCCCACTGAAGCCGGTGAACAACTGTTCATGCGTTTAAGCCCGCATCTGCTGGAGATCGAACAAGAACTTACCGCACTGCGAGATATGCGTGACAAGCCTGCCGGGAATATTCGCATCACCGCCGGGGAACACGCGATGACCTACGTATTGTGGCCAGTATTGAAGCCATTTATGGTGCAATACCCCGATATTCATATTGAGGTCACGGTGGATAATGGTCTGACGGACATTGTTGACGGGCGATTTGACGCGGGCGTGCGTCTGGGTGAACAGGTGGCAAAAGATATGATTGCCGTTCGCATCGCCCCGGATATGCGGATGGCCGTAGTGGGTTCTGCCGATTATCTTGAACGTTTCGGCGTGCCGGAATCGCCGGAACAGCTTGAGCAGCACCGTTGCATTAATATGCGTTTGCCGACGCGCGGCGGTTTGTACGCCTGGGAATTTGAACGCGATGGCCGTGAAATACGTATACGGGTCGATGGGCAACTCACACTGAATAATCTGCCTCAGCGGATCGATGCCGCTGAATCGGGATTAGGGCTTGCCTATGTGCCGGAAGATGCGGTTCAGGAGGCCATTGCAGAAGGACGTTTGATCCAGGTGTTAAAGGCGTGGTGTCAGCCGTTCGATGGGTATCATCTCTATTACCCAAGTCGTCGGCAGCACACCACCGCCTTTGCGCTTCTGGTCGATGCTTTACGTAATCGCCAGGTTATTTCCCCACGCGCGCCTGCAGATGTTTAGGATAACGCTCGCCCACCACATCAATTTCCGCCAGCGCACGATTAATATTGTCCAGCGCCTTTTGTGACAGCGTCACATCAGCCGCGCCCAGGTTCTCCTCCAGCCGGTGAAGCCTGGTTGTTCCCGGAATGGGCACAATCCACGGTGCTTTAGCCAAAAGCCACGCCAGCGCAATTTGTGCTGGCGTAACCCCCTGTTCTGCCGCCAGGCGTTTTACCACCTCCACCAGTTGCTGATTCGCCTGGCGTGACGCTTCGCTAAAACGCGGCACGACATTACGAAAATCACTGCTGTCGAAGGTCGTTTGCGCATTAATCGCACCGGTCAGGAAACCTTTGCCTAACGGACTAAACGGCACAAAGCCAATATTCAGCTCCGCCAGCAGCGGCAGGATCGCCTCTTCAGGCTGACGCCACCACAACGAATACTCACTCTGTAACGCAGCCACCGGGCAAACCGCATGAGCACGACGAATGGTGTCGACACCGGCTTCGGACAGACCAAAATGTTTCACTTTGCCTTCGGCGATCAGATCGGCAATGGTTCCTGCAACCTCTTCCACAGGGACGTCAGGATCAACACGGTGTTGATAATAGAGATCGATATAGTCCGTTTTCAGCCGTTTTAATGACCCTTCCACCGCTGCACGAATATGTGCCGGGCGGCTGTTGAGCACCTGGCCGGGTTGATCGCAGTCAAAACCGAATTTTGTGGCAATGACCACCTTGTCACGCACCGAAGCCAGCGCTTCCCCGACCACCTCTTCGTTGGTAAACGGGCCGTAGATTTCAGCGGTATCGAACAAGGTGACACCGCGATCGACAGCGGCGCGAATAAGCGAAATAGCCTGCTGTTTCTCCGTGGCTGGGCCATAGCCAAAACTCAGTCCCATGCACCCCAAACCCAGAGCCGAAACCGTTAATCCGTTTTGCCCTAATTGTCGTTGCTGCATCCTTCACCTCCTGCGTCTTTTTCTGATTTTTTACTCTAGGCGCATTTTTTTATGACCACTACAGTATTTATGTGTTTGTCCTTATGAATACAACTCATCAATAACATTGTGTAATTATCAAGCCACACTGATGATTAAAGCAGCAACTGCATGGCGAGTTTGTCTAAAAACTGGCCACGATTCAGCGCGTTGTGATCCCCATCAGCTCTGACCACACAATTTCCTTCGACACGCATCACTTTCGTCCCGGTTATATTTTGCGTCGCTTATCAATTGCGGGTAGGATGCTTCGCCATGTTTTGCCTTATCCATACGCAGAATGACTGGAAAGGCAACATGTGTCTGTGCAGAGGCAATCGTTTGTTTCGACTTCTGCCAGAGACGACTATCACAAAAATGGTTCAGACAGGCAAACAGGTAACTCAATGAAAACAAGCAATAAAAGCGCAGCAGAACATCATGCTGCGAAACGTCGCTGGTTGAACTCTCATGAAGAGGGCTATCACAAAGCGATGGGTAACCGTCAGGTACAGATGATCGCCATCGGTGGCGCAATTGGTACAGGTCTGTTTTTAGGTGCAGGCGCACGTCTGCAAATGGCAGGCCCTGCTCTCGCCCTGGTTTATCTGGTGTGCGGGATCTTCTCCTTCTTCATTCTTCGGGCGCTTGGCGAACTGGTTTTGCATCGCCCTTCCAGCGGCAGTTTTGTCTCCTATGCCCGTGAGTTTCTCGGCGAAAAAGCAGCCTACGTTGCCGGCTGGATGTACTTCGTCAACTGGGCCATGACCGGAATCGTTGATATCACCGCGGTCGCTCTGTATATGCACTATTGGGGTGCATTTGGCGATGTGCCACAGTGGGTATTCGCCCTGGGCGCACTGGCCATTGTCGGGACCATGAACATGATCGGCGTGAAATGGTTCGCCGAGATGGAGTTCTGGTTTGCCTTGGTTAAAGTGCTGGCGATTGTTGTGTTCCTGGTGGTCGGCACGATATTCCTTGGCAGCGGTAAGCCGCTCGATGGAAATGCCACCGGCTTCCACCTGATAACCGACAACGGCGGATTCTTCCCGCATGGCCTGATGCCTGCCCTGGTGCTGGTTCAGGGTGTGGTCTTTGCCTTTGCCTCTATTGAACTGGTCGGTACAGCGGCGGGCGAATGCAAAGATCCGCAGACCATGGTTCCGAAAGCCATCAACAGTGTGATCTGGCGTATCGGCCTGTTCTATGTTGGCTCCGTTGTGTTGCTGGTTCTGTTGCTGCCATGGAATGCCTATCAGGCAGGTCAAAGTCCGTTCGTGACCTTCTTCTCCAAACTGGGCGTACCGTACGTGGGCAGTGTGATGAACATCGTGGTTCTGACGGCTGCGCTGTCCAGCCTTAACTCCGGTCTCTACTCAACGGGCCGTATTCTGCGCTCCATGTCGATGGGCGGTTCTGCGCCTAAGTTCATGTCGAAGATGAGCAAGCAACAGGTCCCTTACGCTGGCATCCTCGCGACACTCGTCATCTATGTGTTCGGTGTGTTCCTGAACTATCTGGTTCCGTCTCAGGTCTTTGAGATTGTACTGAACGTGGCGGCGTTGGGCATTATCGCCTCCTGGGCCTTCATCGTGGTCTGCCAGATGCGTCTGCGTCAGGCGATCAAAGAAGGTAAAGCAGAGGATGTGCGCTTTAAATTACCTGGCGCACCGTTCACCTCGTGGTTAACGCTGCTGTTCCTGTTCAGCGTGCTGGTCCTGATGGCGTTTGACTACCCGAACGGGACTTACACCATTGCGACCATCCCACTGTTGGCCGTACTGTTGGTAGCTGGCTGGTTTGGCGTGCGTAAGCGCGTTCAGGAAATTCAGAGCACTGCGCCGGTTCACCCGGACGATGAAAAACGCGACGCGTCACTGATTGAAGAGACCTCACGTTAATCATTAAAAAAGGGAAGGCAAATGCCTTCCCTTTTCTTTTATCGCTTATCGCGTTTTTACAGCGTAATACGAATCACATCATCCGGCAGAGTCGCTTCCTGCTGACGGCTGGATTTCTGTTTCACCGTCACATACAGCGTCTTGCCATCGGCCGAAAGCGCAAGGCTGTTCGGGTGCACCGGCGTATCAAAGGTTTTGGTCACTTTATAGCTTTTCGCGTCAATGACGCTCACCTTACCGGCTTCACGGTGCGTCACATAGACTTCATTGCGGGTTGGGTTAAACAGCACCGCCAGCGATTCTGGCGCGGCGATCTTCTCAAGTACCTTGCCATCTTTCAGGCTCACAACCAGCACTTCCGGCTGTTTTGAATCGGTCAGGAATGCCCGCTGTCCGTCCGTGTCGAGGCTCAGGTTCAGATAGAAATGCTCTTTTCCGTCGTCCTGAACTTTTTTGCGGCTCAGTATCTTGTTCGTTGCTGTATCAATGGTCAGCAGTTCACCATCCGCATTGGTGGTATACAGACGTTTAGCCTGTGCATCCAGGGCCAGCCCGGTGCTGAACGTCCCGGTATTGGCAATGGTGTCTTTCAGCTTCAGCGTTGCGCCATCAATAACCCAAATCACGCTCTCTTTGCCGATCCCGGAGATATAGACGGTATTGGTGGTGTCATCCGCCACCAGTTGACGCGGCTGTAGCGGTTTGACCGTTTCGCTACGTTGACGATCGTCCAACACCAGACGTCCTTTCACGTCACCCGTCTTCGCATCAATAGCCGTCACGGTGCTGCTGGTGGTATTCCCGAACCACAGTGTCTGCGTGGCATTGTTAATGGTTGCGCCAAACGGCTTCAGATCGTTATGAATCGCTTGTGTGACATCCAGCGTGACCGGATCCAGGCGATAAACAATACCGCCTTTATCGGTTTTACGGCTTTGCGACGTCGCAACCCACAGCGCATTCTCCTGTTGGCTGAGGGCCATTTCATAAGCGCCTTTGCCTACCGCTTTACGCAGCATGTCTTCTGCGGCCTGAACCTGGAAGGTTCCGGCGAACAGTAATGATCCTAACAGCAGAGAACTCCGCAGACGCGGCGAGCACAGATGACGTAAAGACATAACAATTCCTTTTTATAAGAGGGGTGTACTGCTGACATCGCTTCCTGCAGGTAAAGTCATGGCTTTACCGTTGTATTAATGAGAATAGTAATCATTAATCTGTTAAATGTGGAGTATTTCTTTCCCGCCGAGACTTACATTAACGCAATGTGCGGTTATAGTTTTCAAAACATTTACAAAAGATTTAACATGTATGCACATGTTCCATTTGGTTCGTTTCTTATCCTTAACCGGTTTATTTCATGAAAATCATTTCTGCCAGTAAGGCAACGCTTCCCTTGTTGTTGGTTCCTGCCATTCTCTCCCCTCTGACGGTGACGGCAGCAGAAGAACAAACCATGATCGTCAGCGCCGCACCACAGACCGTATCGGAGCTGGACACTCCTGCGGCGGTCAGCGTCGTGAATGGCGACGATATGCGCCAGGCAATGCCGCGCATTAACCTCTCAGAATCACTCGGAAGCGTCCCAGGCCTGCAAATTCAGAACCGCCAAAACTATGCCCAGGATCTGCAACTCTCAATGCGCGGATTCGGTGCACGTTCAACTTTTGGTGTGCGCGGTATTCGTATGTATGTGGATGGTATTCCGGCCACCATGCCTGATGGGCAAGGCCAGACCTCTAACATTGATCTCTCAAGCGTCGAGAGCGTTGAAGTCTTACGCGGCCCCTTCTCTTCCCTGTACGGTAACGCATCCGGCGGTGTCATTAATATCAACACTCAGACCGGAAAACAGCCGCCAACCCTTGAGGCCAGCAGCTATTACGGCAGTTACGGAACCTGGCGCTACGGGATGAAAGCGACAGGCGCACTGGGAGATGGCACGCACCCAGGGGACGTGGATTACACCGTTTCAACGACCCGCCTGACGACGAAAGGTTATCGTGACCATAGCGGTGCGCGTAAAAACCTCGCCAACGCCAAACTGGGCGTGCGTATCGATGATGCCAGCAAACTGAGCCTGATTTTTAACAGCGTGGACATGAAAGCCAATGATCCTGGCGGGCTGGACTATCAGGAGTGGCGGAACAATCCGCGCCAGTCTCCGCGCGGAGAACAATACAACACGCGTAAAACGATTAAACAAACGCAGGCCGGTCTGCGTTATGAGCGCCAGTTGAGCGCCCAGGACGATCTCAGCGTAATGATGTACGCCGGTGAGCGTGAAATGACGCAATACCAGTCGATTCCGTATCAGCCACAGCTTAAAGCCAGCCATTCCGGCGGCGTGATTGACATGCAGCGCCACTATCAGGGGATTGATACCCGCTGGACGCATCGCGGTGAGCTCCTGGTTCCAGTGACGTTCACCACCGGGCTTAACTATGAAAATATGAGCGAAGACCGTCGCGGTTATCAGAACTTTGTGATGGATAACGGCGTACCCGATTATGGCGTAAAAGGGGAAAAACGCCGTAGTGAACGTAACCTGATGTGGAACGTCGATCCCTATCTGCAAACCAGCTGGCAGTTGACACAAAAACTGTCGGTGGATGCAGGCGTTCGCTATAGCTCCGTGTGGTTTGATTCCAACGATCATTATGTCACCCCAGGCAATGGTGATGACAGCGGTGACGCGAGTTACCACAAATGGCTTCCGGCGGGGTCGGTGAAGTATGCGGTGACCGATAGCTGGAATCTGTATGCCGCCGCGGGACGCGGTTTTGAAACCCCTACCATCAATGAACTCTCTTACCGCGCTGATAACCAGGGTGGGCTGAATATAGGCCTGAAGCCATCCACCAACAATACCTATGAAGTGGGCAGCAAAACCCGTATAGGAAATGGTCTGCTGACCGCGGCGCTGTTCCGTACCGATACGGACGACGAGATCGTGGTTGACGCCAGTTCCGGCGGCCGTACAAGCTATAAAAATGCCGGGGAAACACGTCGCCAGGGTGCTGAAGTCTCAGTCGATCAGCAGTTTGCTGACAACTGGAAGCTGAAAATGGCATGGACCTACCTGGATGCCACCTACAGAACCAACGTGTGCAGTGACGCTGACTGCAATGGTAACCGTATGCCAGGCATCGCCCGTAATATGGGATATGCTTCGTTTGGCTGGCAGCCTGAAGAGGGCTGGTATGCCGGAACGGATGTTCGCTACATGAGTGATATCATGGCCGACGACGAGAACACGGCAAAAGCGCCGTCGTACACGACCGTGGGGCTGAATACCGGTTATAAATTCAATTACGGCAACTGGGGAATGGACGTCTTCGGGCGAGTCGACAACCTGTTTGATCGTGAATATGTCGGATCGGTTATCGTAAATGAGTCAAACGGGCGTTATTACGAGCCGGCTCCAGGCCGCAACTATGGCGTGGGCATGAGCGTTTCATATCGTTTCGAGTAAGAAACAACCCGGCAGCCGCGCGCTGCCGGGAATATTTTTATGCCACTTGCGCGTGATGTTCCAGGCGGAACGCCGCGACAAGGTCCTGCAACAGACGCGCCTGATCTTCCAGCGCCCCTGCCGCTGTTGAGGAGGCCCCCACCAACGATGCATTCTGCTGTGTCGTCGTATCCAGTTCCATGACCGCACGAGAAATCTGTTCTATCCCGCGACTCTGCTCCTCAGAGGCTGATGAGATCTCCCCCATGATGTCATTCACACGCGTCACCGATTCCACCACCTGCTCCATCGTCTGACCCGCTTTCACTACCAGATCGCTGCCTGTCGTGATACGGGAAACCGATTCGCTGATCAGCTGTTCGATATCCCTGGCCGCTTGCGAACTGCGCTGCGACAGGCTGCGCACTTCACTTGCCACGACGGCGAAACCCCGTCCCTGCTCACCGGCACGAGCCGCTTCGACTGCCGCGTTCAACGCCAGAATATTAGTCTGGAAAGCAATGCTGTTAATGACTGCGGTGATGTCGGCAATTTTCTGCGAGCTGGAATTGATATCACTCATAGTACTGACAACGTCGCGCATCACGCGTCCACCGTGGGTGGCGGTTTGCGATGCTTCTGCCGCCAGTTTGCTGGCATGACGAGCGTTATCGGCGTTATTTTTCACTGTCGCCGTTAACTCTTCCATGCTGGCAGCCGTTTCCACAACGGCAGCCGCCTGTTGTTCGGTTCGTGAGGAGAGATCGGTATTTCCTTCTGCGATATCGCTCGCAGCCTGAGATACCTGAGTCACACTACTGCGCACTTCACCGATCATTGCGCGCAGTTTGTCGTTCATCCGCCCCATGGCCCCGGTTAGCTTCCCTAACTCATCATCACCCTGAGGGCGGATATCCGAACTCAGATCGCCGCTGGCGATGCGTTCCGCCAGTAGCAGGTTATGTTTCACCGGACGAGTGATCTGCCGGGTCACCCACCATGACACCAGGACCCCAAACAGAATCGCCACAATGCCCACGATCGCTGTGATCGTACTTGAGCTGTAAGCCAGCGCGTCATTATGGGCTTTCACCAGCACAATGATCTCTCTGATGGCAGCACTGCTATCATCCCCGGCTGATTTGACCTTATCCTCAGCGACTTTCAGTGCCTGTGCTGCCGCTGAATCGTCTTTATTGGCATTGACCGCATTCATCGCAGTTTGCATTTCTGCCACACTGCTGTCGAAACGAGCCAGATGTCCGCCAATCGCATCGACAATTGCCGCTTCTTTTGTTGTCCAGCCAAGTTTTTTCGCTTCCGACGCCAACTCTGCTGCGTGTTTCACATAGCTCGCCAGCAACTGACCCGATTTTTCATCACTGGTATAGAGGTACTTCAGGCGGTTGATCTTGGCCTGAAAGACTTCAATATTAATGTTGTAGATAAGATTGGTTTGTTGATAGACGTCGCGGATCTCTTTAAAGCGCAGCACACTCATGGTGGTCGAAATCGCTACCAGCAGCAATACCACGCCAAAACCTGCTGAAAGCTTTCTGCTCATTTTTATATTTCGTAATCGTTGGCTAAGACTAAACATCCTGGGCTCCTTAAAAGGCAACTATGCCTTATCCCGTTATCGGCAGGATGGAGCGTTATTTCATAGCGGGGCTGGTCTTATCAGTCAGAAAATGAAATAACGTTCCCGGTGACACAGTGCCACCAGGAAATTATTCATGAGATGAAAGTTTAAATTTAAAAAATGTCGTCCTTACTAAATAATCCCCTAACTGAAATATTGCCTTTGTAAAAGTACATTAGCTTCATCAATCAGTTTATCAATCGCTTTTTGGCACGCGTCCACATCCCTTCGTTCGAGGGCAGAAAGCAAATCCGCATAATGATAAGGGGATGAGGTGATATCGTTCAGCTCTTCATGCAGATAGTTAATGCATGGGCCAATACGCACCCAGAGCTGTTCAATTAATGCGCTAAGCGTCGGCATTTCCGCATATTGATAGAGCGTAAAGCGGAAAACCCGGTTGGCGTGTAATGCCTGCTGCACATTCCCGTTACGCATTGCCTCATGGAAAGCATCCGAGAGTTCCCGCAGTGCATTCAATTTGCTGTCAGACATTTGCACACATGCCGCAGCAACCGCCATGGGTTCAAGCTGTTTTCTGATCGCATTAATTTCGTTATAACGATCCAGTGTCACCTCAGGCACAAGAAAGGCCTGGGCTGGTGTCGCGTTCAACGCCCCCGCCGATACCAGACGCAGTAATGCCTCCCTGACGGGGGTGATACTGGTTCCTAATTTATCGGCAATCTCTTTGGTAATCAGCCTTGCCCCTGGTTTTAGTGAGCCGGTAATTAATGCCCCTTTCAGGCTGACCTCAACTTGCATAGTAAGACTGATTCGCTGCGCTTTTTCTAAATGATCCAAATCAAGCATGTTCAATTCCCGTAGCTAAAGCAAAACGCTATTTTCGGCGTCGGTATAAAAAACGACGTCGGTTTGATATATCCTGTATCTGCATGCCTGGTATTGGGAACTGCACAAAAAAGTAAATACAACAAATGATAAATTTTATACATGCCTGGCTCACCAATTCTGATGGCACTTGAGGCTATGCTGATTTAATTAAAGACAATATATCGTATCTTCACAAATAAATATGGCGGGTATTCCCGCCATAATCGATTTTATTTGTGATCCTGTGCGACGCGAATCGCCACTTTGCCGAAGTTTTTCCCTTCGAGAAGGCCAATCAATGCCTGCGGTGCATTTTCAAGTCCGTCTGTAACCTGTTCACGATAGTGGATTTTACCCTCGGTGACCCAACGTCCCATTTCAGCCTGGAATTCGCCGATGCGATGACCATAGTCCTGCCCGATGATGAATCCCTGCATCCGAATGCGTTTTTTCAGAAGCGTCGCCATTAACAACGGTAAACGATCCGGACCTTCCGGCAACCCGGTGGCGTTATAACCACTGACCAGGCCACAGAGCGGTACTCGCGCCGAGGTATTGAGTAACGGCAGTACAGCATCAAACACTTTGCCGCCCACATTTTCATAATAGACGTCAATTCCGTCCGGGCAGGCATTTGCCAGTTGAGCCGCGAAATCAACGGCGTGGTGATCCAGACACTGATCAAATCCCAACACCTCAACGGCATACCGACATTTCTCTTCACCACCGGCCACACCGATTACCCGGCAGCCTTTAATTTTGCCAATTTGCCCCACCGTTGCGCCAACCGGGCCGGTAGCGGCCGCGACCACCAGCGTCTCACCAGCTTTCGGTTGCCCGATATCCAGTAACCCCATATAAGCGGTAAAGCCCGGCATCCCTAAAATGCCCAGCGCCCATGACGGATGTTCAGGGTTATCGCCAAGCTTAACCAGCCCGTTCCCCTCCGACACGTCGTACTCTTGCCAGCCGCTATAGCCTAATACCCATTCACCAGGTTTATAATCCGGATGGCGAGAATGTTCGACACGACTGACCGTTCCCCCCACCATCACTGCACCAATTTCCACTGGCGGCGAATAGGACGGCGCATCGCTCATCCGGCCTCGCATATACGGGTCCAGCGATAACCAGATGGTTCGGAGCAGAACCTGCCCCTCGGTGAGCTCAGGGATCGGTTGTTCTTCCAGTCGGAAATTTTCAGCCACCGGTGCGCCATGCGGGCGCGAAGCCAGAACCCAGCGACGGTTTTGCGTTGCAGAATGACTCATAAATCGCTCCTTATCGTGCAAATGTCATAAGAGCCTGGCTCATTATCTTCCTGACCGCATTACCATTACGAGCCAGATTGATTAAGCCGCACGACCAGATAAACACAGGTTTCATCGGTTTCATTGATAAACCGGCAATCGTTCGGCGGCCCCAGTTCAAGGCAATCCCCAGCCTTCATCTCATGCCGGGTCTCCCCCTCCTGGAACACCAGTTCCCCGGACTGCAGCCAGATAAGTTGCCGTGCCAGCGCATATGAAGACGCAGGCATCGGCACGTCACTGCCTGCAGGCAGTTCGACCTGGACAAGATCAATAGGGAGATCGGTACGCGGAGAAACATGGCGACGAAGATAATGCGTCTGGGGATCGCGCCAGACAGGCTGATTGGCCTGACGCAACAGTTTGCCCTCCTGCATTTCGGCTCTGGCGATCAGCATCGACATGCTGATACCAAAAGCACCGGACAAGCGCGCAAGTAGCGTCGCCGTTGGGCTGCTATCCCCTCGTTCAATCTTATGGATCATGGCGCGCGACACGCCAGCCCGATCGGCAAGCTCGCTCAGCGACCATCCGCGCGACTCGCGTTCAATGCGAATTCGGGCGCTAATCCGTTGATTCATATTGTCTGTAATAGTGTTCATGCCGTCATACTATAGTGTATGCACACCATTTCAATGCTGTTTTCATAACAAAAAAATATGGCTTATGCCGTAGCGTTGCACTAATACCTGCGTGTAATATTGTGACATAATTGTATTACTATAGTGAACAATACATTCAGAGGTTCAATCATGATAATCCGTCATGCCTGTAAAGAAGATTGCGCCACCATCGGTGAAATATATAACCACGCGGTATTGCATACGGCAGCTATCTGGAACGACAAAACCGTCGATACCGACAACCGCATTGCGTGGTTTGAAGCGCGTACTCTTGCGGGTTATCCGGTTCTGGTCAGTGAAGAAAATGACGTCGTGACGGGATATGCCTCATTCGGGGACTGGCGTGCTTTCGACGGTTTTCGCCATACGGTTGAGCACTCGGTGTATGTCCACCCAGACCACCAGGGGAAAGGAGTAGGCCGGGTCCTGATGAAAGCTCTGATCATCGAAGCCCGCACGATTGGCAAGCATGTCATGGTGGCTGGCATTGAGGCGCAAAACCATGCGTCGATCCATTTGCATGAGACACTCGGTTTTGTCACGACCGGGCAAATGCCACAGGTAGGGACAAAATTTGGGCGCTGGCTGGATTTGACCTTTATGCAGCTACAGCTAGATGAACGCAGCGACCCGGATGCGATCTCATGAATCAATCGCTGACGCTCGCTTTTCTGGTGGCCGCCGGGATTGGTCTGGTGGTGCAAAACACGCTGATGGTGCGTATTACCCAGTCTTCGTCCACAATCCTTATCGCTATGCTGCTGAACTCGCTGGTCGGGATTGTATTGTTCGTTAGTATATTGCTGTTTAAGCAAGGCGTTGCCGGGTTTACTGAACTGGCTTCGACGGTACGATGGTGGACGCTGATCCCAGGTCTGTTAGGGTCATTTTTTGTTTTTGCCAGCATTAGTGGATATCAAAACGTCGGCGCAGCAACCACAATTGCCGTGCTGGTGGCTAGCCAGTTGATTGGTGGTCTGGTGATGGATGTACTGAAAAGTCATGGCATTCCACTGCGGGCGCTGATCGGCCCGGTTTGTGGCGCAGTCATGCTGGTTGTTGGCGCCTGGCTGGTCGCCCGACGCCAGTTCTGACGCTTAAAGGATCGTGCCGCCTTTGGTGAGCTGCTCGTGGCGCGCCTCCATCTCTTCTTTATGCTGCTTACCGTGATGCGCAATCGCGGTACGCAGACGCTGTTGCTGCGTAAAACGCTCTTCGCGGCTCAGCTCTGCATCATCGCTCAGGGCGATCAGCAGTTCATTCATATGCGTGATCACGCTCTCTTCGAGCGCAGCATCGACACGCGCGATGATTTCATCTAAATGTGACATTGTCACTCCTTTTCAAATGTCGGGTGATGCGATGTTTAGCGCCGGGTCAGACACAGTCACTCACCCGGCGCGTCATTCACTTAGTTCAGTTTTGCTTTCGAGAAATCACTGCCCATCAGGCTTACGCTGTAGCCCGTCACATTACTACGGGTCGCGTAGAAGGTTTTTCCGTTCGCCAGCGCAATCCACGGTGCTTGCTGATAGAAAATGTCCTGCGCCTGGCTGTACAACTTCGCACGCTCAGCCGGATTGCTGGTCAGTTTCGCTTTCTGCACCAGGCCATCATAACCTTTGTCGCACCAGCGCGCGGCATTGGATCCGGTTTTGATACTGTTGCAGCCCAGCAGTACATCGGCAAAGTTATCCGGGTCGCCGTTATCTGACATCCAGCCAAAGAGCGCAGAATCGTGTTCGCCTTTACGCATGCCGGAGAGATATTCCCCCCACTCGTAAGAGACAATTTTGGCCTTAATGCCCACTTTCGCCCAGTCGCTTTGGATCATCTCCGCAATGCGGCGTGAATTCGGGTTATACGGACGCTGGACCGGCATTGACCACAACGTGACTTCAGCCCCCTGCTCAAGACCAGCTTGTTTCAGCAGCGCTTTCGCCTTTTCAGGATCGTAGCTGTAGTCTTTGAGGTCTTTGTTATAGCCGAGCATATTCGGTGGAATCGGTGATTTTGCTACCGTACCGGACCCCATAAACACGGCATTCACAATCGCTTTTTTATCCGTGGCATAGTTCAACGCCTGGCGTACCAGCACATTATCAAACGGTTTCTTCTCGGTGTTAAAGGCCAGATACCCCACGTTGAGCGCATCCACTGAATGCAATGTCAGGTCTTTGTTGTTTTTGATCACATCGAACTGTACCGGTGACGGCGCAGGAATGATCTGACATTCATTGGTCTGCAGTTTCGCCAGGCGGGTTTCAACATTAGGGGTGATGGAGAAGATCAGGTGTTTGGTCGGCACTTCGCCATCCCAGTAATTCGGGTTAGCTGCATAGCGGATCAGCGAGTCAACTTTGTACTGCTGAAGCACGTAAGGTCCGGTCCCGATTGGCCAGGTATCAACGTTCTCTGGCGTGCCTTTTTTCAGCATCACATCCGCGTATTCAGCAGACAAAATAGAGGCAAAATCCATCCCCCAGTCGGCCAGGAACGCGGCATTCGGTTCACTCAGCACAAACTGAACGTGGTAATCGTCGATCTTTTTGACATCCTGAATCAGCTTATCCAGACCGACGTCATTAAAGTATTCGTAATTGCCCTGGGACACATTGTGATACGGGTGTTTAGGGTCTTTCTGACGCATGACGGAGAAAATCACGTCATCCGCATTGAAATCACGGGTCGGTTTGAAATATTTATTGCTATTGAATTTCACCCCTTTTCGCAGGGTAAAGGTATAGGTCTTGCCATCCGGGGAGATGGTCCACGACTCTGCCAGGGATGGAACTGGCGTATTTTTCACTGGATCAAAATTAATCAGGCGATTGTACAAAACCTGAGAGCTGGCAACAAATGACGGGCCAGAACTGGCAATTTGCGGATTGAACGATTCCGGTGAGGCTTCGGAGCAATAAATAATCGTATCGTTGTTTGCCGCCCACGCAGCACTTGCCGGTAAAAGAGTGCTCAGCGCGAGAGCGAGCAGCGTTTTCCCTGTAGACATGGTTATAACCCTTTCGGTTTTATTATATAGAACAGTAATAACAGCACAGCCCCGATGGACTGGCAAATAACGAAACACTATCAGGTTATTCTAAAGCAGTGTATTTCGCTGGTTTTGCAATCAGTGCCTGAAAAATTGATTTGCCTTAAGTCCCCTTATTCGTCAAGCATAACTGCGACGATCTATGCTGCAAGAAATCGCCGCTTTTGCCGTCTCATCACCCGTTTGGTTGCTTTTCTATTTCGGTAAAGTAGAGAGGTGAAGAAGTATATGGGACCAAATCGTGGCAAAAACTCTTTTACGCAGCGGTAATCTGGATGACTTTCAGGCCGTTGGCGGCGGCGGACAAGCCGTTTTTGAATCAGCATTGCAGATCCGTGAAGCACTCCGCTTACGCAAACAGCAGACGATTGTCGATTGTCTGGCCATTCCTCAAGTTAACGATGGTGGCGATCGTGTCGACTGGTATTCGCCTGTAGACGGTGCGGTCTCCAGCTGGAAAACCGCCGACGAAGATGAACGTTTTCGTGCGTTGCGCTATCTGGAAAATACGCTTGCAAGCGTAGAGTCGCTGAGTAAAAAGTGCCTCCAGTCGCCTAAAACCGCACAGCAGCTTTTTGGCTCCCTGCTCTCCAAAGCTTTTCAGTTCCCCGGTGAAAATTTCCTGTTTCTGGTTGATGGCAAACCGGTCATCACCTTTTGGGGATTTGTGAATCTCAACGAGAATGCACGTGATGATGTTCTCGAATGCCTGCGCGAATCACTTATCCCGGAACCAGAACCCGTTCAGATCGAAGATCCGGAGCCAGAACCTACGCCAGTCATTACCTTTGAACAGGCTGATGAACCGCTGATTGCCCCGGCGACGGTCGTTCGTATTACACCTGACGAGTTGTACGAACCTGAACCCACACCGGTGATTATTCCGCCCGTCGTCGAAGCGGTGTCAGTTCCTGTTTCTGAACCTGTGCGTAAAAAACGTCGCGTTCCTCTGTGGTCCCTGCCGGTAGCCGCTGTGATCGTCGCGGCGGTTGCTGCGCCACTGCTGTGGCCAAAACCTGCGCCGTCATCCGAACCTGAACCAGCGCCCGTTCTTGCACCTGTGGCTATTGCGCCAAAACCTGTTCAGCCTGTTGAACCGCTGGCGATGAATCTCCCGCTGCATCAGGCAGAAGTTCTGGCCACGAAAACCAAAGAACCAGCACCCGCTCCTGTCGCCGAGCCTGTAGTTATTGCGGCGATCCCGAAAGATGTGATGGTGATGGATGCCAGCCAGGTGAAAGCCGGTTCGACCCGGTTCCTGAACGGTAACTGGCGCGCAATTCTGGATGTGAAAGACCCGGTGACAGGCAAACCGCCGTCACTGCGTTACCAGATCCAGAACAACAAAGGTATCGCTCGTGTCGTTCATGGCGATAACGTCGTTTGCCGCACAGAGATTTTCTCCGGGTTACACAGCAATGGCGAACTGATGATCAAAAGTCGCGGTAATGCACGTTGCACTGACGGTTCTCGCTACCCTATGCCTGAGATTGCCTGCAAAGCCGGAACCAGTGACGTGGCGGAATGCAGCGCCCGTTATGATGCCAAAACCGTCGTTTCATTGACGTTCAAAAAAGTAGGTGCGTGACCCTATGCTGGTAAATCTTTGCGACTACAAACAAAGTGTTACGCTCATTGCAAATAGCGGCGTGCAATTTCTGGATTTTGGCCTGACGCCACAGGACACCGCCAGCAATGGACGCTTCGTGCGTAAAACGGCGAACGGTCCGCTGCTGCGCCTGGATTATGATCTGGTGAATGGGCGCTATACTCTGCCCGTCTCTGGCGGCGGTCAGCCGGAAGTGGTTAAACCTGAAAGCACTATCCCGTTACTTCAGTCATTAACTGTGCTGGATGGTGTCTGGCTTCCCGTTCCTTTCCTGCGTTTTAACCCGCCAAGAACCTTCGTTGATGGACCAGACAACTGGGCGCGCGTTCAGGTACGTAAACTGGAAACCCCTGACAGTGCCGGAAATACGCACCGGGTCACCTTCGCGCTCGACAGCCAGATTGCCGGGCATGCTACATCAGCCCTCTCGCCTGTTGAAAACGACATTCTGAACGGAACCCGTTTTGCGCTTGCCTGGGGTGATGAAGAGGTAGAGAGTTTCCTTGATCAAACCTGGATAGACGGCTGGCTGCGCGAAGCATTCAGTCAGTTTGCAACCAACGTTGAAAATCGTTCGGATCGTGACCTTCAGCAAGCAATGCGGAGCTTTGAGTACCAGGCCCACTGGCTCAATCTGCTGACCATGCTCGGTGAACAAATCACCGTGCCTGAAGTCAAGTTTGTGACCCATACGCTTAGCACGCCGGCGATTCCGGTAGACCTGATCCTCGACGTCGGTAACACCCATACCTGCGGCGTGATTATTGAAGATCATGGTGATGCAAACGACGGTCTGCGCCAGACCGCCGAGCTTCAGGTTCGTTCGTTAAGCGAACCTCAGTTTCTCAACGAACCGCTCTTCACCAGCCGCCTGGAGTTCTCGGAAGCGCGTTTCGGCAAGCAACACTTCTCGGTTGAAAGTGGCCGGGAGGATGCCTTTGTCTGGCCGTCAATCGTTCGTGTTGGCGATGAAGCCCGCAAACTGGCGATGCAGCGCCTGGGGACAGAGGGTAACAGCGGGATCTCAAGTCCTCGTCGTTATTTATGGGATGAAACGCCTGTTGTACAGGACTGGCGCTTCAGCCAGATGAACAGCAAAACCCAGCGAGAGCCTCTTGCAACCGCGTTCCCGCTGATGAACCTGATGAATGATGACGGCGAACCGCTCTTCACGTTGCCACAGGATGAACGTCTGCCCGTCTTTTCGCCGCAATACAGCCGTAGTACGCTGATGACCCATATGCTCTGCGAGCTACTGGCACAGGCACTGGGGCAGATTAACAGCGTCGCAACGCGTTTACGTCTGGGCTTCCCGGCCTCTCCGCGCCAGTTGCGAACCCTGATCCTGACGCTGCCCTCGGCAATGCCAAAACAAGAGCGCGAAATCTTCCGCCGCCGTATGTTCGAAGCGATCGCTATCGTCTGGAAAGCAATGGGATGGCATCCTCAGGACGAGGATTTTGCCAGCCGGAAGCAGCAAGAAAAAAGCGTGATTCCGGTCCCTGAAATTCAGATGGAGTGGGACGAAGCCAGTTGCGGTCAACTGGTGTGGCTGTACAACGAGGCGATCTCCCATTTTGGTGGTCAGACGGAGGCGTTCTTTACCTCACTCGCCCGACCGGATCGCGAGCCTGAACCGGGGGTAAACCCGGGTCGTTGCCTGCGCGTTGCGTCTATCGACATTGGCGGCGGGACAACGGACATGGCGATCACTCACTACCAACTGGATGACGGTTCCGGCAATAACGTCAAAATTACGCCACAGCTTCTCTTCCGTGAAGGTTTTAAAGTTGCTGGGGATGACACACTGCTGGATGTTATCCAGCGTTACGTGCTGCCTGCCCTGCAAACCCAGTTACAAAAATCCGGGATCGCTGATGCCTCTCTGCTGATGGCTTCGCTGTTCGGGGATTCAGGGCGTATTGATACCCAGGCGGTGTTACGTCAGCAAACGGCGCTTCAGCTCTTTATGCCGATCGGTCACGCGATTCTGGCGGCCTGGGAATCCAGCGATATTGACGATCCTGTTGCCGGGTTGCATGCCACCTTTGGTGATTTACTGCGCCAGAAACCCACCCGCAACGTGATGAACTATTTGCAGCAGGCAATCGACCACGCCCTGCCGGCGGGATCAGCCGCATTCGATCTCTTTGCCGTGCCGCTGCACATCAGCTTCCGTGAAATGCAGGATGCCATGCTGGCAGGTCAGTTCACGCTGGCAGCCCCGCTTCATGCAGTGTGCGAGGCTATCTCCCACTACAGTTGCGATATTCTGCTGATCACCGGCCGTCCGGGATGTTTACCCGGCGTACAGGCACTGATCCGCCACCTGCAACCGGTTCCGGTCAACCGCATTGTCTGGCTGGATAAATATCAGGTTCACGAATGGTATCCGTTCAGCCAGCAAGGTCGCATCGGAAACCCGAAATCCACCGCAGCCGTCGGGGCCATGCTGTGCAGCCTGGCGCTCGACTTGCGTCTGCCACGGTTTAATTTTAAAGCTGCTGATATTGGGGCGTACTCCACCGTGCGTTATCTGGGGGTACTGGATAACACGGTAAATACCTTGCGTGAAGAGAACGTCTGGTATCAGGATATCGACCTCGATAAACCCGGCGCAAAACTGGATGCCCGCCTGCACTTCCCTCTGCGTGGCAACGTGACGCTCGGTTTCCGCCAACTGGAAAATTCACGCTGGCCTGCCACGCCGCTCTATACGCTGAGCATCAACTCTGCTGAACTGGCAAAAACCATCGCCGGTGACGGAGTGCTGAACGTTCGCCTTAAATTGCGCGGCGGGACGAAACAGGAAGGCCCTGAATCGTTCGAATTGAGCGATGCATGGCTTCAGGATGGCACGCCTGTTTCGGCTGATGCATTGACATTTAAACTGAATACCCTGGCCGATCGCCGACACAGCGGCAGCCACTACTGGATCGACAGCGGGAGCGTATACCTGAAATGACAGCGACGACCACCACCACTCAGGCCTTAATCGGGTGGATTAATGAGACGCGCCTGAACGCCCCGATTCTGGACAACGATGCGGATGCACTTCTGGCCCGGTTGAATGCGGTTCAAGCGCGCGAGCACGCCATAAACGCGGCACTTGCCCGACCTGCCAGTATTGGCCTGTATGGCCATTCCCAGGCGGCAAAAGCGCATTTGTTGACATCCCTCTGTGGCAGCGGCAATGCCCGCCTGAATGTTGCCCCAGGCCAGCGCACATTTGACTATTTCTCGCATATCAATCCGGGGCATGCCCTGACCAATATGGCGATCCGTTTCACCCGGGAAAACCACGACGTTGCCGATGAAGCATTTCCGTTACGTCTGAGCCTGGTTACAGAAGCTGAACTGGTACAGTTGTTTATCGCCCGAACGGCCCTCCACCCGCAGATCCGTCCGGTGGATAAATCGGTCATTGAAACCCGTCTTGAGAAATGGCGCGCATTGCGTCAACCGCAAGGTGTTCCGGGGATGACGTCAGAGGAAGTGGGCGCCATTGCGCGCTTCTGGCAAAGCACAGTCCCAGGTGCGAAACAGCAAATTGATGATGCTCTCTGGCATCAGTTCGCCCTGCTGGTCCCCTCGCTGGATTTAAGCACGCGCGCCAGCGTGTGGTCACTTCTGTGGGGTGAACAACAAGAGTTAACTCAGCAGTGGCTAAAACTGGCCCATGTTCTGAACCAGACCAGTCATGCTCAGGTGCTTGCCGCACCACTTAGCCTGCTCGTTGATAACTTTGGTCTGCCGAGCGAAGGCTTCCTCACGCACGGTGCATTCGCCTCTTCTGAAGCACAGGAAGCGTTGCTTCACCCACTGAGCAACGGAGAGATGTTGAATGCCATCAGTATTCCCGTCGATACTCTCGCATTCCTGACCCGTGAACTGGTGCTGCCCGTAGAGGGATGTGTACTGGATAACGTTGATATTATTGATATTCCGGCCTTCTCTGATCAAAGCGCTCCTCTGCTGACTCAGGCTAAGTGCCAGTGGTTGCTCGAACATTATCGCCAGCAGCTTCAGCCAGATGTGCTGGTTATTTGCAATGCAACCGCACAGCACGAGCACACGGCAAAAACGGCAAAAGTTCTCCTGAACTGGGTTAAAGAAACGCAGCCTACGGCAGACTCCGCCTTGCCGGGACTGGTCTGGGCTATTACTCCGCATGACGCACGTTTTACCACGAAACAAAACCTTGATGAGGCGGTCCAGCACCTGCTGGGTAAACCAGGCCAGCGCTGGGGCACATTACAGGCGCTGGATAGCCACAGCATGCAGCGTGTAGTGGAATGGTTGTCTCAGGCAACGCTCAGTTCCCAACGTCAGACCCGGCTGCATACCCTAAAAACACTGTTGCAGCATGAACTGTCGGCACTAATGCACAGTTATCTTGCGCCGGTGACGCTGGAACCTGGTATCCGCCGTGCTCAGGCTGAAAGCATGGTGCGTATGCTGCAAAGCAGTGCGGCACGTCACGGTGAGTTGCTCGATGGGATTTTGCCACCGTTAAGCGCATTTGAAACACTGTTAGCGGTACAGCAACCCCGGGAAGAACAGGTTAATGGCCTGTTCACGGATGTCATTGACCTCTTCGCCGAACAGACTCAGGACAACAGCGGTCAGTTCCAGACGAAGGACAAAGCGCGACTGGCGCACAAAGTCTGGATCAATCACCTGCGGCAGTGGAGTCGCAACGAGGCCGCAGCTGCCCGCTTAGGTCTTGAGCCTGGGGTATTGCAGCAGATAGCTGACGTTCTGGTCATAAGCAGCTATCGCCTGAATCTGCCTCAGCAACTCCAGGGTATTGTCGAGACGGACAAGAGCAGTGCTGCACAGTTACATGCCGTGATGGGGAATTTCGTTGGTTGGCTGGGATACGAACAGACGCCTGCTGCGCAACGTCCGGCAAGCCGTGTTCGTAAAGGCCAGGCTATTTTCGTCACTCCGGTAGTAAACAGCACGACGCCACGCCTGGTACGCCTTGGCGAACAACCGGTTCATGCCGCCACGGCTTATGTTTACGACTGGCTGGTTGCCCTCTACAGCCGGGCAATTGAGAACATTGATTACCAGCACCCTCACGATGTACAGCCTGCCGCCCGGCAAGCTTTACAGGCAATATTGCGGTAATACACCGTAGCAGCCCGCCTGAGTGCGGGCTGTTATTCTTCCGTCATACTTACACTGGTGGCTATGGCTTTCGCCAGTGCCGACGGTGTTTCCCACGACATGGAATGTCCGGCATTGGGCAGGATCTTAACGTCAACACCCTGAGCCTGAAGGGCATCAACATCCGCATCGGGTAATGAAAGTTCACCAAAAATGAGCGTCACCGGGCAGGATAGTGATAAAAATTGAGCTGACCAGTCGGGGCTGACACCCGCAACCAGGCTGGTCGAACCTCGCCATACCGCATAGGGGGCTGAGTTTTGCAGACACCCTGCCCAGGGTGTTTTTTCCGCTGAGAGCAAAGCGTGATACCCGTGTTCAACGAACTGATGTTCAGTTTGTTTGGCAATAGATCGACTAAACATTCCCCCGCCTGCGTGGAAATTAGGCTCTGAAACCATTAATCCCTTGATGCGATCCTGCATTAATACCGCAGTCTCTATCGCAATGCTGCCGCCCATACTGTGTCCATACAGCCAGAAAGTCTCGATGCCCAGGTGATTAAGCCATTCAACAACAACCCGCGCCTGATCGCTTGTGCGATAGCGGTAATGCTCAGGTTTGTCGCTGTAGCCGCTGCCAGGCAAATCAATGAGAAGGGCTCTGCGCGTACCAAAATTCGGGTCGCAGACAACACGAGGATATTCATAGGAAGAGGCACACCCAAGGCCGTGAATAAACACGATGGGATCGCCATGTCCGGGAAGATCTTGCCAGCGAACCACGCAGTCCGCATGTTGCGAGTAAAAACTGTTCATAGGCACTCCATTTGTGATGCACTGTTTATTTATACAGTTATCAGTAATGAAATGCTACGACTCTCTTGTAAAAGCGGAATCGGGCTTCAGAAAAGCGATATCAACAATGCGACCGGGAAACTCATGGGCCAGGTGGACCCTACCAGGAAAGCGCTCAGGAGGCGAATACGTTTACGATCTTTAGACAGGAACCAGGTAATTAACGCGCAGATTGACGCCATGATTACGTAGAAAACCAACATTTTTTGATACAGCGTCACCTTGCTCACCCAATCTGTAAAAAATAACCGCGCGCAATATGCGACATATGTTGATACAGATCAAGTTTTTTCATTACATAATAACCACTTAAATAACAAGGATAATAACAAGTAGGTATCTATTGTTACAACTCCGGATAAGCCGAGATTATCTTTCCTGATAACATGCATTATAAATGCACTTTTTGACAAATCCTCGCTCCTGGAAAGCAGTTTAATAAGACAGGGTTTTTAAGGGAGGCATTATGCTACGCATTCCGCAGAGTTGTATTCATACCCGTTCCACACCGTTCTGGAACAAAGAGACCGCCCCTGCTGGTATTTTCCAGCGCCATCTCGACAAGGGAACACGCCCTGGCGTTTACCCTCGTCTGAGCGTGGCGCAGGGGGCAGTTCGCTATTTAGGTTACGCCGATGAATCCACGCCAGAGCCAGAACACGAGCTCATCATCAAAGCAGGTCATTTCGGTGTGTTCCCACCGGAGAAATGGCATCACATTGAAGTAATGACCAAAGACACGGTGTTCAATATCGATTTTTTTGTTGAGCCGGACGTGCTGAGATCTCTTTGACTGACTGATATTAAAAAGGAAAATTGTATGCTGCGTATTCCTGAGAATTTTGTTCACACCCGCGCGACCCCATTCTGGAATAAAGAAACCGCGCCAAAAGCCCTCTTCACTCATCACAATACAAAAGCAGGCGTTTATGGCCGATTATCCGTGATGCAAGGGGCTGTGCGTTACTTTGGCTTTGCCGATGGCGACGCAACCGAACCCGATCTTGAACAGGTTATCGAAGCGGGCTCATTCGGTATTTCACCGCCGCAAAAATGGCATCGCATTGAGCTATTGACCGACGATACCTATTTTAACATCGACTTTTTTGCCGACCCGGCAGTCACACTCAGCGGTGCTGGCATCGGTAGAGTGGTCAACACGCATAAGGAGTAACATCATGGGCAAAGCAACGTACACCGTGACCGTCACCAATAATAGCAACGGTGTGTCGGTGGACTACGAGACACAAGCCCCGATGGAGCTATTGATTCCGGATGTTGCCGCTGAAGTGGTAAAAGAGCTTGTGAACACCGTACGCGCTTACGATACGGAAAATGAACACGAGGTTTGCGGCTGGTAGAAAGCGAGCCCGGCAGTACAGACTGCCGGGCGTAAGTGCTTAATGTTTGATCATTACGTGGCGAACAACCGTATAATCCTCAAGCCCGTACACCGACATATCTTTGCCGTAGCCTGACAGCTTCATCCCACCGTGAGGCATTTCGCTGACCAGCATAAAGTGGGTATTCACCCAGGTACAACCATACTGCAAACGTGCGCTAAGGCGATGCGCGCGACCCACATCATTTGTCCAGACCGACGAGGCCAGGCCATATTGCGAGTCATTGGCCCAGGCGAGGACTTGCGCTTCATCATCGAAGGCCGTGACGCTGACCACAGGGCCAAAGACCTCACGCTGAACAATCGCGTCTTCGTGTTTTGCACCAGCCAGCAGTGTTGGCTGGAAATAGTATCCCGCCCCCTCTCTTTTACTGCCGCCCGTCACCACGCGGATGTGGCTGAGTGCCTTTGCATCATCCACCGCTTTGCACACGCGCGACAGATGAGCAGCCGAACTGAGCGGCCCCAGCTCGGTTGATTCATCCTCTGGCGCGCCCATTTTCAGGGTGGAAACTGCTGCACCAAGTTTCTCCACCAGTGCGGCGTAAATGCCCTTTTGGGCATAGATACGACACGCTGCGGTGCAGTCTTGTCCGGCGTTGTAAAAACCAAAGGTTCGCACGCCCTCAACAACGGCATCCAGGTCTGCATCATTAAAAACAATCACCGGTGCTTTGCCCCCCAGCTCCATGTGGGTGCGCTTAATGGATGATGCCGTGTGAGCGATAATGTGTTCCCCGGTCGCAATCGACCCCGTGAGCGAAACCATGCGCACTTTTTCATGTCCGGTCAACGGGTCGCCGACCGTTTTTCCTCGCCCGAACAGGACGTTCAGAACGCCTGCCGGGAAGATATCTTTCGCCAGTTCAGCCAGCTTCAGCGCCGTCAGCGGTGTGATCTCTGAAGGCTTAATCACCACACAGTTACCGGCTGCCAGCGCCGGTGCGAGCTTCCAGGCCGCCATCATCAGTGGATAGTTCCAGGGTGCAATGGATGCGACGACCCCGACCGGATCACGGCGGATCATGGAGGTATGAGCATCCAGATATTCCCCGGCAGCCAGACCATTCAGGGTTCGCGCCGCCCCGGCAAAGAAGCGGAATACATCCACGACGGCCGGGATTTCATCCCCCAGCACGCAATGCAGCGGCTTGCCGCAATTCAGTGATTCCAGTTGAGCGAACGCTTCAGCATGCGCTTCAATCGCGTCAGCCAGTTTCAGCAGACACTCAGAACGCACTTTTGGAGTGGTCTGCCCCCATGCCCCAAACGCGCGGTCTGCGGCCAGAACAGCGGCATCGACTTGCCCAACGGATGCCTCCGCGACCTCCAGCAGTACCTCTCCCGTAGCGGGGTTATATACCGGCTGCTTTTCGCCTTCGCCGGTCGTCAGTTCACCATTAATCAGCAGTTGATTTTGCATAGCATAGTCCCGTTTAAATCGACGTTATTTCCCGCTACCGGCGAGAGTGTCGCCTTCACGGGTTAGCCACCAGGCCCCCAGAATAGGAAAGGTTGTCACCAGCATCACCAGCAGAGCGACCACGTTGGTCACCGGGACATCGCGGGGACGCCCCAACTGATTAAGCAACCACAGCGGTAACGTGCGCTCGTGTCCCGCCGTAAATGTGGTGACAATAATCTCATCAAACGACAGCGCAAACGCCAGCATGCCGCCCGCCAGTAGTGCTGACCCAAGATTAGGCATCACGACATAACGGAAGGTTTGCCAGCCATCGGCCCCTAAATCCATCGACGCTTCGACCAGGCTCCAGGAGGTGCGTCTGAACCGGGCGATCACGTTGTTAAAGACCACCACCACACAGAACGTGGCGTGCCCGACCACAATGGTGAAAAAACCCGGTTCCAGATTGATGGCCTTGAAAGCCGTCAACAGTGCCAGACCGGTGATGATCCCCGGAAGGGCGATAGGTAATAACAGCAATAGTGAGATGGCATTTTTACCAAAAAACTCACTACGCCAGAGCGCTGCTGCAGCAAGCGTGCCAAGCACCAGCGCTATGGCCGTCGATAAGGCGGCAATTTGAAGTGACAACGTCACGGAATCAATAATGTCCCCACGCGATGCCGCCACGCTGAACCACTTGAGCGTCAGCCCCTGTGGCGGAAAACTGAAAGCGGCATCTTCCGTATTAAAGGCATAGGTGGCGATAATCAGCAGCGGAAAGTGCAGGAAAATCACCCCGCCCCAGGCTGCCACTTTCAGGAACAACGGTGCGCGTTCAGAGTGCATCGAATGCTCCCAGACGTTTCACGAACGCCAGATAGAGAGAGATAAGAATAATGGGAACCAGCGTGAACGCGGCCGCCATTGGCATATTCCCGATGGCCCCCTGCTGGGAGTAGACCATGTTGCCAATAAAATAGCCCGGCGGCCCAACCAGTTGCGGGACAATAAAATCGCCCAGCGTCAGTGAGAAGGTAAAAATGGACCCTGCGGCGATACCGGGGATCGCCAGCGGCAACACCACGTAGCGGAGCGTCTGACGAGGACGCGCGCCCAGGTCGGCTGACGCCTGCAAGAGCGACGGAGGAAGACGTTCTAGCGCAGCCTGAACCGGCAGGATCATAAATGGCAGCCAGATGTAGACGAAGACCAGGAATCGCCCCAGACCTGACGTCGACAACGTATTCCCGCCGATGGCCGGGATCGTAAGAATCGAGGTCAGAACCGGCTCCAGCCCCATATGCCCGAGAAACCACTGTGCGACACCGTCTTTTGCCAGCAATAGTGTCCAGGCGTAGGCCTTAACAATATAGCTTGCCCACATCGGCAACATGACCGCGATATAGAAAAACGCCTTCCACTTACCACGGGTATAACGTGCCATGTACCAGGCCATCGGAAAAGCCAGGATGGCGCTGGCTACTGTGACAGCAATCGCCATCACCAGCGTGCGCACAATGATGTCGTAGTTTGCCGGATTAAAGAGTGCCCGGATGTTTGCAAAAGTCAGGTCCGGCGTGACCGACATGGTGAAATCGTCAAAGGTATAGAACCCTTGCCACAGCAAGGTCAGCAGCGATCCTAAGTAGACAATACCGAACCACATCAACGGGGCGAGCAGAAGCAGGAATAATCCCAGCGACGGTTTACGCCAGAACAACGCGGTCATTCGGCTTAACCGCCCATGGGATGTGGGAGTATGCGAAACGCTCATATCCATTTCACCTCTCCTCGTGCAGCAGAACCATGGCCTCGCGTGACCACGATGCCATCACCTGCTGACCCGGTTCCGTATTCGCAGGCACGGGGTGGCCACTAAGGTTGGCCTGGCTCACAAGCAGTTTTGCACCATCGGCAAGTCGCAACTCAAAGCGTGTTGCCGCCCCCTGGTATTGTACGGCCTGCACCACGCCCTGAACCTGAACCTCCCCGCCTTCATTCAGACGAATATGCTCCGGTCGCAATGCATACATACCGTCCATGCCGCACACACGCTGGGCAATGCCCGCATCGAACACGTTAGACGTGCCAACAAAACCAGCTACGAATGGCGTTCGCGGGCGCATGTACAGTTCGCGAGGAGTATCGACCTGCTCAATTCGCCCGTTGTTGAACACCGCCACCCGGTCAGACATCGAGAGCGCTTCGCCCTGATCGTGGGTGACGAAAATAAAGGTAATACCCAGTTCCTGCTGAAGTTTCTTCAGTTCAAACTGCATCTGTTCCCGGAGCTTAAGATCGAGTGCCCCTAAAGGCTCATCAAGCAGCAACACCCGAGGCTCATTGACCAGGGCGCGCGCAATGGCAACACGCTGACGTTGCCCGCCGGAAAGCTGCGACGGTTTACGTTTATCGGCAAAACCCAGACCGACCTTTTCCAGCGCATCGCGCGCCTGCGATTGCCGTTTTTTCTTGTCGATGCCTTTCACCATCAGGCCGTAAGCCACATTCTCGAGGATCGACATATGCGGGAACAGCGCGTAATCCTGAAACACAGTGTTCACATCGCGCTCCCAGGGCGGGAGCGCGCTGGCTTCTTTACCGAAAATCGTGATCGTACCGCCACTCAACTGCTCAAAGCCCGCAATCAGACGCAGGCAGGTGGTTTTGCCGGAGCCCGAAGGCCCCAGCATGGAGAAAAACTCCCCGTCACGAATAGCAATGGTGACACCATCCACAGCCCGAACGTCACCGTACAGGCGGGAAACATCATTAAACTCTACCGCGTACGTCATGCTCTGCTCCCGGGCGATTAACGGCCGCCCATGATGGCGATGTAATCCTGCGTCCAGCGGCTGTAAGGGACAAATTTCCCACCTTCCGCAATCGGCGTTTTCCAGAACATAATTTTGTCGAAGTAGTTATATCCGTTGGTTTCACACCCTTTGTCGCCCAATAGCGTGCTGGCTTTACATCCTTCAGCCACCACCGGCAACGAGCCAAACCATGCCGCCAGATCGCCCTGCACTTTTGGCGTCAACGACCAGTTCATCCACTTATAGGCACACATCGGATGTTTCGCTTCGGCATGCAGCATGGTGGTATCAGCCCAGCCGGTGACCCCCTCTTTCGGGAACACGGTTGCTATAGGCTGGTTTTCACCTTTCAGGGCGTTCGCCTGATAGGGCCAGGCGCTGGATGCCACCACACCTTCATTTTTGAAGTCACTCATTTGTACCGTGGTGTCATGCCAGTAGCGGTGAATCAACGCATGCTGATCGCGAAGCACTTTCAGAACGGCGGCATACTGTTTTTCCGTGAGCTGGTACGGATCGGTGATCCCCAGCGCTGGCTGTGTGGCTTTCACAAACAACGCGGCATCGGCGATGTAAATCGGGCCATCATAGGCCTGGACGCGGCCCTGGTTGGTTTTGCCGTCCGGCAGATCCTGTTTGACGAATACCACGCTCCAGCTGTCTGGTGGTGTCGGGAAGGTTTTGGTGTTATACATCAGCAGGTTTGGCCCCCACTGATACGGCGTACCGTACACCTTGCCCCCCACGTTGAACCACTCACCTTTGACGATGCGCGGGTCGATGGTTTTCCAGTTTGGAATGAGGTCGGGATTAATCGGCTGGACGCGTTTACCCATTACAAGGCGAAGAGAGGCATCACCGGATGCCGTTACCAGGTCATATCCGCCTTTCGCCATCAGGCTGACCATCTCATCGGAGGTCGCAGCGGTTTTAACATTCACCGCACAACCCGTCTCTTTTTCAAACGGGGTCACCCAGTCATAATTTTTATCCGTCTGACCGCGTTCGATGTATCCCGGCCAGGCAATAATATCCAGTCGTCCTTCCCCATCGCCGATAGCCTTTGGTGGCTCAGCGGCTTGCACGGTCATGATGGTCATACCGAGCGCACACAGGCTGCTGCGGGCAAATTTTTTGCTCATTAGATTTACTCCTGTCGCAATGAAATTTAGCGGCAGCCGTGCCGTAAAAATATCTCCCTAACTAAACGTAGACCGCGTAAATGCGCCGCACCCGACGCGTCGGGGAAATTTCACCAGGTTGTGACCGAGGGCGCATTCCCCGTTAACTGGATTATAGACAAGGGGTTAGCGATGAGAGGCAGTATGCAGATTTCCTATGATGCAAACGAAAAAGCGCCGCGAGATATTCGCAGCGCCTTTTAAAAATAAGGAAGGGTTATTTCCAGAGCAATATAATACGTCGATTAAAACAGGCAGTGTATTTATTCCAGCATTTCACTAATTAATTGACCCAACTGGCGCACAGCGTGTTCCTCTCGCTCTCCCCATGCCCACGACGTATTGAACCGAAAGAAAGGCGTCCAGGCATCCGATGTCGAAAACATTTTCCCCGGCGCAATGCTGATATGGTGGGTTAAGGCTTTCTCGCTCAAAAGCCCGGCATCCAGCGGTGCAGGCAGCTCCAGCCATAAAAAGTATCCGCTGTCATTATGGTGGATTTTGACACCAGATGGCATATGGCGTAACAGGGCTTGCCAGGCCTGCTGTTTGCGCTCAGCAAGGGTGCGACGCAGACGTCGAAGGTGCGCGTCATAGCGTTTTGTCGCCAGATAATCCACCAGCGCCAGCTGCATAGGCGAACTGGTTGATAAGGTGCTCATTAACTGCAGATGCTGGATCCGCCGCGCATGTTTCCCCGCAGCCACCCAGCCGATGCGAAAACCCGCCACCAGGCATTTCGAGAATGAAGAGCAGTGCAACGTCATATCCTGGCTGTCCCAGGCTTTGGCGGGCAACGGTTTTTCACGGCCAAAATAGAGTTCACTGTAGACATCATCTTCTATCAACATGACGTTGTGCTTGGTCAATAACGCAATTAAATGCGCTTTTTTCTCCGCACTCAGCGTAAATCCCAGCGGATTTTGGCTGTTGGTCATTAGCCAGCAGGCTTTCACCGGGTAATCGTTTAGCGCCTGCTCAAGCGCGTTCAGGTCGATCCCCTCACGGACATCTGCCGCAATCGAAAGCGCTTTTAGTTTCAAACGCTCCAGCGCCTGAAGCGCACCGTAAAAACAGGGATTCTCGACAATCACCCAGTCGCCCGGCTCGGTCACGGCCTGGAGACTGAGGTTAAGCGCTTCCAGCGCCCCGGCGGTGATCACAATTTCGTCGGGTGAAATGTTCATCCCTTGCTGCGCATAACGCCGGGCAATGGCATGACGGAGATCGACATTGCCCGGCGGCAGATTTTCAATGACGCTCATCGCCGTGGCCGTTTTACTGACGTTAGCCAGTGAGCGATTGAGTTGCTGAAGCGGGAAAAGTCTGGGGTCAGGAAACGCGGACGCAAAAGGCACAACGGAGGGATCACGGCTGGCCTGGAGTACATCAAAGATATAGGTGTTGATGTCCACCACTTCACTCCGCATCACCTGGGCAGGCGGAGCAGGCTGCTGGGATGTCGGGCGGGAGGCAACGTAGTAGCCCGACTGCGGGCGAGCAACGATTCGCCCCTGGCTTTCCAGCATCTGATACGCATGACCCACGGTCATAAAACTCATGCCACTGCTGGCAACCTGCTCTCGCAGTGACGGCAATTTGTCGCCGGGTAACCATACCCCAAGCTCAATTTGCGAGATAAGTTGCTGCGCCAGACGCTGGTATTTTTTCATCAGATTCTCCTCACTTCGCGACAGTGTATATCAGCAGGAGAAAAAGAGAAGTTTTAGCGAACTGTTATGGTTATTCGTGGCGCTTTTTACCACCAGGTACGAAGCTTAAGCGGCTAGCGTGTTGTTACTTACGATAATCAAGTGGCGCTTTTTCTGCATGCACGGCCGCCGCCAGATGATCGAGAGTCACCATGGACGATTTGCAGAAAATGCATTTCGCGCCATGTGGATTTTTTTCTGACACATCAAAAGCGGATGTGCGGTATTGCGAGCCATGACAGCATGGGCATCGAAAATGGATATAAGAAATCATAAGATTCTCCTGTAAACGTTAAAACGTAAATCACTAATGGGCCTTTATGGCAACAGTGGTCTGAGACAAAACTAATCAGAGTGTAAAGAAAAGACCCAAGAGAGGCTGCGGAGAGGCACAACGTGATGAGGAATGCTTTAAGAAACGACGTCAGATATTTTTTTGGATGTCAAACCGAAGAATCATTAACGCATGTCCGAGAAAAGGATGCAAGGCTTTTAATGCATAAAAGTGATAAGAAAAAAATTTTTATATTCTGAACTTTTAGCTATGCCGATAGTCGTGTACACATCTTAGCGTAACGCTGTATATCAGATTGTAAAAAATCACCATTTCATGGAACTGTTATACATAAATTTCACTTTTCTGCCTCTGATAGTCATCTGACAGACCCTATACCATAACCGCACACCGTTTGACATTGAGGCTGTGCATGTTTGGTTTAGATGCTTTTCATCTTGCGAGGATACAATTCGCGTTTACCGTATCCTTTCACATTATTTTCCCGGCAATAACCATCGGCCTTGCGAGTTATCTCGCGGTGCTGGAAGGTCTGTGGCTAAAAACGAAAAACCCAACCTGGCGTTCGTTGTACCATTTTTGGTCGAAGATCTTCGCCGTTAACTTTGGTATGGGCGTCGTTTCAGGTCTGGTCATGGCGTATCAGTTTGGTACGAACTGGAGCGGTTTTTCCCAGTTTGCGGGAAGTATTACTGGCCCACTTCTCACCTATGAAGTGCTGACAGCGTTCTTCCTCGAGGCAGGATTCCTCGGGGTAATGCTGTTTGGCTGGAATAAGGTTGGACCAGGGCTGCACTTCTTCGCAACCTGCATGGTTGCGCTGGGTACAATCATCTCCACCTTCTGGATCCTGGCGTCTAACAGCTGGATGCAAACCCCACAAGGCTATGAAATCGTTAACGGTCAGGTCGTCCCCGTCGACTGGTTTGCCGTGGTGTTCAACCCCTCCTTCCCCTACCGTCTGCTGCATATGTCAATTGCCGCCTTCCTGAGCAGCGCGCTGTTTGTCGGTGCTTCTGCGGCATGGCATTTACTGCGGGGAAACAATACGCCTGCCATTCGGGCGATGTTCTCAATGGCGCTGTGGATGACCCTGATTGTGGCGCCCATTCAGGCCATGATTGGTGATATGCACGGGCTGAATACGCTAAAACATCAGCCTGCTAAAATTGCCGCCATTGAAGGTCATTGGGAAAATCCGCCCGGAGAACCGACTCCACTGCTGCTTTTTGGCTGGCCGGATATGGAACAAGAGCGAACACGCTATGGGCTGGAGATCCCGGCGCTTGGCAGCTTAATTCTGACCCACAGTCTGGACAAACAAGTTCCCGCTCTGAAGGATTTTCCGAAGGAAGATCGTCCTAATGCCACCATTGTCTTCTGGTCGTTCCGCATTATGGCAGGCTTAGGCATGTTGATGCTGCTGCTGGGCGTTGTCGCCGTCTGGTTACGTTACAAGCAAAAAGTGTATACCTCCCGTCCCTTCCTTTGGTTTGCTCTGTTGATGGGACCTACCGGCCTGATCGCTATTCTGGCGGGCTGGGTTACCACAGAAGTGGGTCGACAACCGTGGGTGGTTTACGGGTTACAACGCACGAAGGATGCCGTATCTGCGCATGGCGACCTGCATATGAGCATCAGTTTGCTGGCCTTTTTTGTGGTCTACACCTCGGTGTTTGGTGTGGGATATAGCTATATGGTGCGGCTCATCAAAAAAGGACCGCAGGAACACGAAACCTTCCCGACAGAGTCCGATGGACGTCCGGCGCGCCCACTTTCTGCCGCCAGCACTGAATTTGCAACTAAGGAGAAACCATAATGGGCATCGATCTTTCCATTATCTGGTTCGTCATTATCGTCTTCGCCACGCTGATGTATATCGTGATGGATGGCTTTGATTTGGGGATAGGTATCCTGTTCCCGGCGACGCAAAATGCCGATGACCGCGACGTGATGGTCAACAGCGTCGCCCCTGTCTGGGACGGGAATGAAACCTGGCTGGTCCTGGGAGGCGCTGCACTGTTCGGCGCATTTCCCCTGGCTTATGCCGTAATCATTGATGCCCTCACCATTCCATTGACCTTAATGCTGATCGGGCTGATATTTCGCGGTGTTGCCTTTGAGTTCCGTTTTAAAGCAACGCCCGCACACCGTCCTTTCTGGGATAAAGCCTTTGTGGGAGGGTCCATTCTGGCCACATTTACCCAGGGCGTTGTGGTTGGCGCGGTCATTAACGGTTTTGCCGTAACCGGTCGCACCTACAGCGGCGGGCCATTTGACTGGTTTACCCTGTTTAACCTGTTTTGCGGTGTAGGGCTGGTTGTCGCCTATGCCCTGCTCGGGGCAACCTGGCTGGTGATGAAAAGCGAAAATCCACTTCAGCACCGTATGCGCCAGGTATCGAAACGCCTGCTTCTCGCCTTACTCGCTGTTATTGCGGTAATCAGTATCTGGACACCGCTGGCGCATCCGGTCATTGCCGCGCGTTGGTTTACATTACCTAATCTCTATTTCTTATTGCCTGTGCCGGTCCTGGTTGTTCTTCTCAGCCTGATCCAGTGGCGTTGCCTGAATAATAATGACAGCCATAATCTGCCGTTTGCTCTGACGTTAGGGCTTGTTTTCCTTGGCTTCAGCGGGCTTGGGATCAGCATCTGGCCGCATATTATCCCGCCGTCCATCACGCTATGGCAGGCTGCTGCGCCAGCACAAAGCCAGGGCTTTATGCTGGTAGGTGCGCTGCTGATTATTCCCATTATTTTGGTCTACACCTTCTGGAGCTATTACGTATTTCGTGGAAAAGTTCAGCATGGGGAGGGTTACCACTGATGCAACAACCTGTCTGGAAACGTCTGATGTGGCTGGCTATCATCTGGGGCGGAAGTGTCCTGGCACTGGCATCGGTCAGTATGCTCTTTCGTGTGCTGATGGCAGCCGCAGGATTTAAAACACACTAATCTACCTTATCGGGCAGTCCGTACGCTGCCCGCTCCCCCTCGCACTTTCAGATAAACCCCATTAACGCGCAACGGAGTATCGTGACACTCTGAAAGTAGATTCACGGTATTTATAGTTTGAGAAGAAATATGAAAAAATTCGTTGCGTTAAGTTTATTCAGTCTGGTGCTCACGGGCTGCGTGAATCCCGGTAAAGCCTCTGTTCAGCCAGAACAACTTCAGAGTCATCGGTTTGTTCTGGAAAGTGTGAATGGCAAAGCGGTGAAAACCAGCGCGACGCAACCTGAAATCAGTTTTGGGGAGTTGCAGGATCTCAGCCTGATTAAAAATATAACGGTGTCTGGCGTGATGTGTAATCGCTTTAGCGGCCAGGGGAAATTGGCCGAGGGAGAACTCAAGGTCAAAACGCTGGCGATGACCCGAAAATTATGTACTGATCCACAGCTTAATGAACTGGATCACACCATCAGCGATATTTTGCGCGCAGGCGTGCAGGTCGATCTGACGGAAGATCAGCTCACACTGGCAACAGCAGAAAAAACGTTGACGTTTAAGCGCGCGGAATAATCAGTAGTTACCGCATGTCCCCACGGCAAGCGACTGTTCACTGCAACGTTTGCCATTGGGTAGCGCGCACATGCCAATAGCAGAACCGTCAAGCTGACGGGCAACAGACAGTGCTCCGCCAATCATCGCGCAATTAGCTTGTCCCGAGCTGGACATCGCCGCTCTCATACCCGGCGCAACATGAGCTGCCGTCGCCTGCTGGACAGGTTCACTGCTGCATGCCGACAACAATAACGCGGCACATCCTACCCAAAACGCTGAACGCATTCTTTTTCCCCCATACCCATAGATGTTGCGAAACCTAAGCATAATAGGCATCGGTCGGCGCTACGTCGAGAGCACAACTGCGTATTTATGCGATACAGA